>NZ_JASE01000005.1:3158460-3474306 GCF_000622325.1 Sulfitobacter geojensis | reverse complement strand
CAGGGCATCGGGCCAATAAATCCTGTGGTTGGGTCGCATCATCACTGGGCCACGGCACGTCGACAAGATGGGACAGGGCCGCGCGGCGCTGGTCGGGGGTGGGGCGAAAACAGGTCATCCCAAATGGCTAGCACGGGTCAGGGGGGCCGCGAAATGTTTTTGCAGGGTTAGTGGCAGGTTGGCGCGGCTCTTGGGTGTTGCGGATCGACGTTAACGGAGGTCGCGCAGCAGGTCGGCGAAGCTTTGCAGGTCTTCGGGGGTCAGTGGTTTGGCTAGAAAACCCTGAACCATCGGGAACACTCTGGCGCGCGCCTCGCCTTTCGGGTCCAAAGCCGGATCGAGCATGACGATGATCGGACATAGCCCATTGCGAAACCTGTCATGCACAGCCGCAAGAAATTCAAATCCGTCCATTTTGGGCATGTTGATGTCGAGCAGGATCAGGTCCGGTGTCGCGGCGTCGGGATCTACCAGATGGTCAAGCGCCTGCTGCGCGTCGAGATATTGCAGCAGGTTTCCCACCAAACCGGTTTTTGCCGTGACCCGTTTGCAGATCAACTGATCAAACGTGTTGTCGTCGATCAGCATCAAGGTATCGATGGTATGCCGATCAGGGATGCGGTCGGTCAGCTGGTCAGTAATTGTCATGCGGCCGGCAGGTCTTTCATGCCGATCGGGTGGTCGACCCTGTCGCGATGCTTATACGCCCCATACCGCCCGTAATACGCCATAGGTATTATAGTGATTGAAATTATTCTGGAAATTGCTTTGCCCCCCGCATCTTGTGATTGCAGAGTTTTATGTTGAAATGGTTAACAGAATCTAAACAGATTTGGCCGCCAAAATGCAGTGCCGGTAACTGCCGGATGTTGCTTTGGTGTGAAATATCCAACCGGCAAGGGAGATACCGTGGACAGCAGATTTGATACGCAGATGGCTTTGTCCGTTGAACAACTTGATTTTCAACTGTCGCCCAGTCTGTCTGCAAAAGATGCGGGCGCAGCATTGAATGCAATGGTCGCCCGGACCCTTGCGGCACAGCGTGATCCGGCGTTGGACGTGCAAATCGATATTCCATACGGTCCGCGCCCCCGCCAGAAACTTGACATCTATAAACCCAAAGACGCGGATGATGCCCCGAAACCAGCGATCGTTTTTATCCATGGCGGTTTCTGGCAGGAAGGTGACAAAAGCGTTTCCGGTTTCGCCGCGTCACGTTTTGCCGCGCTGGGGTGGGCCAGTGTTTCGCTTGGATACAGTTTGACGCCTGACGTCAGTTTGACAGAGCTTACCGCTGAAATTCATGATGGTTTACAGTATATTGCCACGCATGCTGCCGCCTTGGGCATTGATGCAGATAAGATCATTCTGGCAGGTCACTCGGCCGGCGGCCATTTGGCGGCCTCTGTGATATGCGATGTATTGGGGCGGGGCGTTCACAGATTGATACGGGGCGCGGTGTTGATCAGCGGCGTGTTCGAACTTGCACCGATTGCGCGGTCTTACGTCAACGATCTGACGCGCATGACGGATGCCGAAATCAATGCGCTTTCCCCGTTGCGCCATAAAGTTAAGGCGCAAGTTCCCGTGCACATCCTGATTGGCAGCGACGAACCCGAAGCGTTTCAGGTGCAATCTGCCGTGTTGCGTGACAGTTGGGCATCGGAATTGCCGCGGCTGACCTTTCACATGGCGGCGGGGCGGGATCATTTCGATGTGCTTGAGGAATTGTGCATGCCAACCTCGGTAACTGTGCGTTCGATCCTGCAGATGATTGGTCAAACCGCCGAAGATTGATTGATTTCAATCCTCTCCCTGCGCAGGATGGGCGCAAAGGGTTCGGGTAAACAACCGATACCCCAACAAGGGACAAAAGAGGGCGCTATGATCAGTCAGGAATTGAACGATACCATCACCTTGACCGGACCGGGCAGTGATGCGGGGGCGGTACTGCGCCGCTATTGGCAACCGGCTGCATTGTCGGATGAACTGGTGGGGGATCGCCCGGTGGTGCCGGTGACCTTGCTGGGCGAACGGCTGGTGTTGTTTCGAGATGGCGAGGGCAAGCTGGGCCTGATCGACCGTCACTGCCCGCATCGGGGCGCGGATCTGTGTCACGGACGGCTTGAGGACAATGGTTTGCGCTGCCCGTTCCATGGCTGGCACTTCAATCGCAGCGGTCAATGTGTGGAACAGCCGGGTGAACCCGACGGCAGCCGCATGCACGAAAGCATCCGCGCGACCTCCTATCCGGTGGAGGAACGCAACGGTATTATCTTTGCCTATATGGGGCCGGGTGAACCGCCGGCTTTTCCGAATTTCGACTGTTTCCGCGCGCCTGACACCCATGTTTTTGCCTTCAAGGGGTTATGGGAATGCAACTGGTTGCAAGCGATGGAGGTCGGGATTGATCCGGCGCATGCGTCCTTTCTGCACCGGTTCCTGAAGGATGAAGACCCCGCCGACAGCTATGGCAAACAATTCCGCGACAAGGCGGCGGATACCAATATTCCGATGACGAAACTGCTGCGCGACTATACCAACCCCGAGATCACGGTCGAAGAGACCGAATACGGGTTACGCCTGATTGCGCTACGCCATCTGGACGAAGGGCAAAGCCATATCCGTATCACCAACCAGATTTTCCCACAGGCGATTTCCATCCCGATGAGCCGCGAAATGATCATCACCCAATGGCATGTGCCGATCGATGACACGCACTGCTATTGGTATTCGATGTTCACCAGTTTCACCGATCCCGTGGACAAGGAACTGATGCGCGCACAAAGGCTCAAGGAGCATCGCCTGCCGGATTATGCGCCGTTGAAAAACAAGCGCAACAATTACGGGTTTGACCCTGAAGAGCAGCGCACCGAAACCTATACCGGCATGGGAATGGACATTAACGTGCACGACCAATGGGCGGTAGAAAGTCCTGGCCCAATCTTTGATCGCACCAAGGAACATCTGGGCAAAACCGATGTGGCGATCATCAAATACCGGCGCATGCTGCGCGCGGCGATTGCGGCGGTGAAGGACGGGCAGGAAGACACTTTGCCGATGCGCAATGGCGTTGATCCTTCTACGATCTACGGTCCGATTTCAAACGATACCATCGGGGACAAGGCCGCCTGGCGCGAGGTTTCCGCCACCAGCGACGCGGAGCGGCGGGCGGGATGTGCGGATTGGGATGCAACGGTAGCCAAGACATGAGCGCAACCAAGGATCGGATCGCCAGTGGAAATCTGGCGCGACTTGGCCTGCTGGATCAGGCGCGGATTGATCTATGCGCCAAAGTGGTGGCCGAGGCAGAGGCGGCAAAACTGGAAACCGTCCGTGTTCTGTTCACCGATCAGCATGGCATCCTGCGCGGCAAGACCATTGTCGCCAGCGCCTTGCCGTCCTTGTTCGCCAATGGCATGGCTGCGCCATCGACGCTGTTGCTGAAAGATACGTCCCATCGCACCGTTTTCCCGGTCTGGCAGCCCGACGGAGATGTGGCGGGGGATTTGCGCGGTGCGGGGGACATCCTGATGGTGCCAGATCCTAACAGCTTTCGCGTTCTGCCGTGGTCACCGCATTCTGCGTGGCTGTTGTGTGACTTGGCCCATGGCACGGGCGAAATGTCACCGTTTTGCACGCGCAGTATTCTGCGCAAGTCGGTTGGTCAATTGGCCGCACAGGATATGGAACTTGTGGTCGGGCTTGAGGTCGAATTCCACGTCTTTCGCAAGGTCGATCCCAAGCTGGATCATGCCAGCGCAACGATGCCCGCCCAACCAGTTCACACCGAAAACCTATCGTCGGGGTATCAATTTCTGACCGAAACCCATTATGACGCGCTAGAACCGGTGATGGACGATTTGCGCCGCAGTTGCGCAGCGTTGGGCCTGCCGATCCGGTCTATTGAGGTCGAGATGGGGCCGAGCCAGTTCGAATTTACCTTTGATCCCGCTGACCCCATGACCCATGCCGACAATATGGTGATGCTGCGCACCGCAGTGAAAGAGGTCTGCGCGCGCCAAGGGCTGCATGCTACGTTTATGTGTAAACCGAACCTGCCGAATGTGGCGGCGAGTGGTTGGCATTTGCATCAGTCGTTGGTTGATCTCAAAACCGGTGCGAACCTGTTCCAGTCGGACAGTGACGCGCTGACGCCGGAATGCAGCGGTTGGATTGCGGGGGTGTTGGCGCACGCGGCCGAAACCTGTTTGCTCACGACGCCGACAGTGAACGGATACAAACGGTATCAGCCGCATCAGCTTGCGCCGAACCGTATCGTCTGGGGGCGCGACAACCGGGGCGCAATGATCCGCGTTTTGGCAAAACTTGATGACCCTGCCAGCCGGATCGAGAACCGCGTGGCCGAACCAACCGCGAACCCCTACCTGTTTTTCGCCAGCCAGATCATCGCGGGCATGGCCGGTCTTGCGCAGTCGATGCAGGCCCCCGAAGCCGTTGAAAACCCTTACGACGCCGGTGCTGAGGCCTTGCCCGACAGCCTGCTTGCCGCAATCAGTTGCTTTGATGCGTCATCGCTTTACCGCAGTGCCTTGGGGGATGATTTTGTGGACTACCTCTGCAAAATCCGCCGCTCGGAGTGGGACCGCTATCACCTGAGCGTTTCGGCGTGGGAACAGCAGGAGTATTTCGGTCTCTACTAAAACGTCGCTTTATGCCCGTTCCCACAGGAAAACTTGCATGTGCCAAACAGAAGCTGTCTATATATCCCGATAAATGAACAGGAGTTCTATTAATGGAAATGTGGTCTGGTAACGTGGCAATTGTCACAGGTGGGGCGTCTGGTCTGGGGGCTGCGACTGCGACAGCTTTGGCTGGTGCAGGTCTGAAAGTTGCGATTTTCGACATGAACGCAGAGGCGGGTGCGGCACATGCCGCCACTTTGGGCGGCACCTTTCATAATGTGGATGTGTCCAATGCCGAACAGGTGAAAACGGCGATGGACGCCGTGACCCAACAGCAGGGCGCGCCACGGGTTCTGGTCAATTGCGCCGGCATCGGCCCTGCGGCTAAAACAGTCTCGCGCGGTGAAGCCCATGATGCGGGAATGTTTGCGAAAGTGATCGGCATCAACCTGATCGGATCTTTCATCTGCGCATCCGAAGCGGCAGCGCGCATGGTGGCGCAAGATCCGATGGCGCCTGACGGTGCACGTGGGGTGATCATCAACACCGCGTCGGTTGCGGCCTATGAGGGGCAAGTCGGGCAGGTCGCCTATGCCGCCTCCAAAGGCGGGATCGTGGGCATGACCCTGCCAATGGCGCGTGATCTGGCCGATAAGGGCGTGCGGGTTTGCACCGTGGCACCGGGCCTGTTCCTGACGCCGCTATTGGAAGGGTTGCCGCAAGAAGTACAGGATTCATTGGGCGCTCAGGTGCCGTTCCCGTCACGGCTGGGCCAGCCTGCGGAGTATGGCAAGCTGGTGTGCCATATCCTTGATAACCCGATGTTGAACGGCGAGGTCATTCGCCTTGACGGCGCCATTCGCATGGCACCGCGCTAAGTCTTAGGCTTCCGGCTCTGTCGCCAGTTCGCGATCTGCTTCGGGAACGTTCAGGGTTGACCACGTGTCATCCCGGGGCGGTGGCGGCGGGGTCACGCAAGATTGCTTGTGGATATTCACCTTGGCGATGAAATTCGCCGAAATCGGGGCGGTCACAAACAGAAACGCCATGATCAGCAATTCATGCAGCGACCCTTCGCCCACTATATAAGAATGGATCATCGAGGCCAGCAACAAGGCCCCGATGCCGATGGTGCCCACCTTGGTCGGGGCATGCAGACGTGTCATGGAATCGTTGAATTTCAACAAACCAATGGTACCGACAAGGGCAAAGCCCGTACCGATCAACAGGCAGATTCCAACCAGATATGTGCCGACTATTTCCATGCTCATTCGATGATATCCCCCCGCAATACAAACCGCGCATAGGCCACGGTCGAGACAAAGCCGAGCATGGCAATGATCAGCGTGACTTCAAAATAAATCCGCGTGCCCTGCGCGATGCCGAGTAGGACAATCAGGCCAATCGCGTTCACCACCATTGTATCCAGTGCCAGGATGCGGTCCCCGACAGAGGGGCCGATGACCAGCCGGATCATCGACATAATCTGCGCCGCGACAATCCCGACAAAGGTGATTTTGAATGCGATATCCATGAATTCGGTCGCAGCGTTCATAGGAAAATCTCCTTTAACCGGCGTTCATAACGGTCCTTGATTTCATCGCGGTCGCTGTCCGGGTCTTCGGTGTGCAGGACATGCACCAGCAGGCTGTGACCTTCGTCCGACAAATCCGCCGACACGGTGCCGGGGGTCAGGGTGATGGTGCCGGCCAGAACAGTAATCGCTTCGGGGGTGGTCAGCTCGAGCGGGATGACGATCCATGCCGGTCGAAGAGCCGCGTTTGGTTTGGTCAGTACGATCCATGCCACCTGAATATTGGCGACGATGATATCCCACAGCACGATCATGGCATAGCTGAACAGCCTTCCCAGATGCACACCACCGGGCCGTTCGGGCCACCAGATCGCCGTGGCTTTCGTGATGACGATTCCAAGGATCACACCGAACAGGGCCATACCGGCAGAGAATTCGTTTTGCAGCAGAATCCAGACCACGGCCAACAGAAGGGTCAGTAACGGATGCGGAAAGAGCCAGCGGAAGGCGCGGGTCATATCAATGCTCCTCCTTTGACGGTTTGCTTAGTTTTCCGGGGGTTTCCAGAACGGTCGCAACATAGGGTTCAGGTGCGAACAGCTGCGCCGCGGTGCGTTCGACGTAGGAATAGGCGGGGCCGGCAAAAACCGTATGGGCAACAAGCAGCACCAGCAGTCCACCAACCGCGACATAAGACAGGGCGGCGGGTGCGGGTTCCGGTATTGTGCCCTCAGGGTGGGGGATGCTTTTGGCTTTCCAGAACAGGGTCGACCCCGCCCGCGAGAACCCGACAATACTGATCAGGCTCGACCCGAGGACGACGACCCAGATCCACACGGCCATGTTGCCTTCGAAACCGGCATCAAGGATCAGCAGTTTGCCGATGAACCCTGAAAGCGGTGGCAGACCGGCCATTGCAATGGCGGCCAGAAAGAACATCGCAGATGTCAGGGGCGCGCCGGACACCGAAGGCATCGCGGTCAGGGCAAGGGACGGACGTCCCGCGCGGACCAAATCGGCAATCAGGAACAGCGCCGCAGCGGCCAGTGTGGAATGCACGATATAGTACAACGCCGCAGCAATCCCCGCAGGGGTGAACATGGCAATGGCAACCATCACCATGCCCATTGACCCGATGACGGAAAAGGCCACCAGACGGTCCAGTTTTTGCGCAGCCAAGACGCCAATCATGCCAATCGCCAGTGATAGCAGGGCCGCAGGCATCAGCCATACGGAATGCAAACCCGCAGTGGCCGCAAGCTCTGGTGGGAAGATCAGCGTATAAACGCGGATGATCGCATAGGCCCCGACCTTGGTCATGATCGCAAACAGCGCGGCGACGGGGGCAGGTGCCTCGGCATAGCTGGAGGGCAGCCAGAAGTGCAGCGGGACCACGGCCGCCTTGATTGCAAAGACCATCAGCAGCAGCACGGCCGCAACGCGGATGCCAACGGTGTCGCCCGCATCAATCAGCGCCACACGCTGCGCCAGATCGGCCATGTTCAGCGTGCCGGTCTGGGCATAGATAGCCCCCAGCGCAAACAGGAACAGCGTCGATCCGATAAGATTGAACAGCACATATTGGACACCGGCGCGCAGGCGCATGTTGCCGCCGCCGTGGATCATCAACCCATAGGAGGCGATCAGCAGGACTTCGAAAAAGACAAACAGGTTGAACAAGTCGCCGGTTAGAAAGGCACCCATAATGCCCATCAGCTGAAACTGGAACAGCGCGTGGAAATGCCAGCCGCGTTTGTCCCAGTTCGACCCGATGGCATACAGCAGCACAAACAACGCCAATACCGAGGTCAGCAGGATCATCAGTGTCGACAGGCGGTCCCCGACCAGCACAATGCCAAAGGGCGCGGCCCAATCACTAAGTTGATAAAGCGTCACCGTTCCATCAGAAGCCTGCCACGCAAGCCCCGCACTGATGGCGATCAGCGACATTACGCCTGCGATGGAAAACACCCGCTGGATCACGAAGTGATAGCGCGCGGCCAGCACGATAAACGGGGCCAGCAGGGCGGGCAGGATAACGGGGGCGATGATCCAGTGCATCATGATGTTTCCTCCGCCGAAGTGTCCGTTGCGGGATCGTTTACCTTGTCATCGTCACCGCCAAGATAAGCCCCCAGACCGATCATCACCACCACGGCTGTCATACCGAAGGAGATCACGATTGCGGTCAGAACCAAGGCCTGTGGCAGCGGATCCGTGTACTGCGTGGCCTCTGTCAGGATGGGCGGCGCACCAACGGTCAACCGGCCCGACGCAAACAGGAACACATTCACCGCATAGGTCAGCAGGGACATGCCCATTATCACCGGAAAAGTGCGCAGGCGCAGCACCAGATACATGCCCGCGGCCGTAAGAATGCCAATGGCCGAGGCGACAAGAAGTTCGAGACCCATGTTACACGCCCTCCCGTTTCGGGTTTCCAGGATCCGCGGGGTCGTATTCTTCCGCGCGTGAGGGATCAATATCCATAGGGTGTTCGCTATCCGACATGTTGGCGCGGCGCGCCAGCCGCGAGAAGCTTTCGAGAGACAGCATCACGGCACCCACGACGGCAAGGAACACGCCCAGATCGAACAGTGCAGCCGTTGCGAGTTCAAATTTTTCGAACGGCGGGATGCGCACATAGGTGAAATCCGAGGTCAGGAATGGCTTGCCAAAGAACCACGACCCGATGCCGGTCAATCCAGCGATCAGCACACCGGCACCGATCACCCCGTGATAGGGATAGCGCAACCGCGCCGAGGTCCAGTTAAAGCCGCTGGCCATATATTGCATGACAACACCGATCGACACGATCAACCCTGCGATAAATCCGCCACCCGGTTCGTTATGTCCGCGCCAGAAGATGTAAAAGCCGATCAGCATCACCAGCGGCATCAACACACGGGTCAGCACGACCATCATCATCGGATGCATGTCACCGGCGCGCGGTTGGTCCGGCTTGCGGTTCAGCAGGCGCGCGCGCACAGGCCCGTCCAGCAGTGTTTCGGTCAATGCGTAGATCAACAGCGCCGCAATGCCGAGCACGATGATTTCGCCAAAGGTGTCAAAGCCACGGAAATCAACAAGGATTACGTTCACGACGTTTGTACCACCGCCCCCCTTATAGGAATTCGCAAGGTGGAATTCGGAAATCGACGGGGCCACCGTATCGCGCAGCAAAAAGTGATAGGACATGGCAAAGGTCGCAAGACCCGCCGCGAGGGCCACGAGAGCATCGCGCATGCGGCGCAACACGCTGCTTTCGACAGGGGTGCGGTTGGGCAGAAAGTTCAGGGCCAGAAGCAGCAGGATGATCGTCACCACCTCGACGGTGATTTGTGTCATTGCCAGATCAGGCGCGCTGAGGAAAACAAATCCGACAGAGACCATCAGCCCGACGATCCCGATCAGGATCAGCGACAACAGACGGTTGCGGTGCAGGAACACCAGCCCCAGCGTAGCAGTGACAAGCATGACCCATCCTGCAATCTCGACCGGTCCTGCGCTTTGTGGCGCACGGGTTGCGGGACCTACAGTGCCGGTGGCCCAAGCGTGATAGCCGATGGCGGTAATCGTGACCGCGGCAATCGCTGCGTACCGCGAAAATGCGCCATTGTGCAGGCCGTGGATCAGCCCGCGCGACAGAGCCGCAACCGCTTCGACAAGGGCTTCGAAAATCACTTTGGCTTCGGGGCGGGGGGCCGCATCCCACAACTTGAGAAGAGGTTTGAACAGAGCGAGGACGATCAACCCGCCCACAACTGCAGCGATGGACATATAGAGCGCCGGCACCAGCCCGTGCCAGATTTTGAAATATGCGTCTGGTACAGCGGCCACATCCCCCAGCAGGGACGCAGTGACGATTTTGACAAAGGGTTCTGCCAGAAACGGCGCGCAGCCGATCATCACAACCAGCACCACCAGCAACGCGGGCGGCCCCCACATGCCAAAGCCGGGGTCGTGGGGATGGGCGGGGTAATCGTCGCGCTTGGGACCAAGGAAGGTGTGGCTGATCAAACGGAAACAATAGGCGGCCGAGAACAGCGAACCGATGACAGCAAGTGTCGGCGCAAGCCAGTGCGAGCCGAAGAGCACCGTGTGGTGTGCCTCTTCCAGCATCATTTCCTTGGACAGGAACCCGTTCAGCAGCGGGATGCCCGCCATCGACAAGGCCGCAAGTGTCACAATGGCAAAGGTCACAGGCATGAGATGACGCAAGCCGCCCAGACGGCGGATGTCGCGCGTATGGGTTTCGTGATCGACGATACCCGCAGACATAAACAGAGCCGCCTTAAAGGTCGCGTGGTTCAGGATATGAAATACGGCCGCCATCGCGCCAAAGGCGGTACCGGTGCCCAGCAACATCGTAATCAGGCCCAGATGGCTGACGGTCGAAAAGGCCAGAAGCGCCTTGAGGTCATGTTTGAACAAGGCAATCACCGCGCCCAGCACCATTGTGATCAGCCCTGCGGTTGTCACAATAACAAACCATTCCGGCGTGCCGGACAGTACCGGCCACAGCCGCGCCATCAGGAAAATACCCGCTTTCACCATCGTGGCGGAGTGCAGATAGGCAGAAACCGGTGTGGGGGCGGCCATGGCGTGCGGCAGCCAGAAGTGGAACGGGAACTGTGCCGATTTGGTGAAGCAGCCCAGCAGAATCAGGATCAGCGCGGGCAGGTACAGCGGGCTGGCCTGAATAATCTCGCGGCTTTGCAGGATAACGCTCAGGTCATAGCTGCCCGCGATATTGCCGAGAATCAGCATCCCACCGATCAGGGCAAGACCGCCCATCCCCGTGACGGTCAGCGCCATCCGCGCACCTTGCCGCCCCTCTGGCAGATGTTTCCAATAGCCGATCAAAAGGAAGGACGACAGCGACGTCAGCTCCCAGAAGACCAGCAAAACCAATATGTTGTCGGATAGGACAATCCCCACCATTGCGCCCTGAAACAGCAGCAAATAGGTGAAAAATTCGCCCATGTTGTCGTCACGCGACAGGTAAAACCGCGCATAGGTGATGATCAGCAATCCGATGCCAAGGATCAGCAGGGCAAAGAAAAAGCCCAGCCCGTCGAGCATCAGGTTCACGTTCATCCCCAGCGCTGGCAGCCAGTTCACACCGGTGGTGACCACCTCGCCGGCCAGAACTGCCGGCAGATTGGTCAGCAGTCCGACAAAGGCGGCAAGCGTAACGGTAAAGGTGACACCGGCACAGGCCTGACGTCCCGCATTGTTCATGAGACCGGGCAACAAAGCGCCCAGAAAGGGCAGGGCGACGACAAGAAAGAGGGACACGCGAACTCCTGACCAGAACCTTAGGACATCGTCCATATTTGTGGCAAAAAGCGCGGTTTCTCAAGGGCAACCGGCCTTGAGAAGGTCGAATTTTAGGATCGAAACGTGAATTTATCCGCTAGGCGGTTGCAGTGACCTCGCGAAAGCGGTGTTTCAGGCTTTGCCCATATGCGCGAATGGGGTCCGTAAGGGGGTATGCGTGCGCAGTGATGGGGCAGCGTGATCTTTAAAAAGCGACAGCAAAGGAGGCCGCAATTATGGCGATCGTCCTACGTGTTTCTAAAAGCCGACCGGTCGGCCGGAAGTCGCAAAAATGGAAGCAGACCGGTCAGGCGGGGTGGGACGTCAGATGGCCTCCCCCTTGGCAACGGCGTCTTTTACCGCAGCAATATCGGTGTCGCTCAACCCATAATCCTGCGCCGCCGTCTGGGCCGATATGTATCCGCGCGCAAGGTCGCGCATGACGTTTTCTTTGGGGCGCTCGGCAGGATCGCCGTACCCGCCCCCGCCCGGAAAGGCCATCATCACCTTGCGGCCATGGGTGACCAGTTGTTTGCCTTTCCCGTACATCTTGCCGCCGTCATCCTGGGCAATGGTTGTGGGCGCACCCGCCCCGCCGCCCCGCCGCCCTTGGGCCGGGTGATCCACACGGTCGAACATTGCCTGAATGTCGAATTCATGCCCTTCGCGCGCGCCGACAACCATGTATTGCCCCAGACCGCCGCGCTGTTTGCCACTGCCGCCCGAATCGGGTCGCAGTTCTTTGCGCCAGATGATCACGGGGCCTGCGTGTTCTGTGGCCTCGACCGGCATGGTCATCACGCCGGACGGGAAAGCGGTGGCGTTTAGCCCGTCAAATTCGGGGCGCGCCCCCGATCCGCCGGAGTTGAAGGTCAACACCTCGCGGCGCACGGCATCTGCGGGCGCGGGTGCATCCATGCGCGGGCGCAAAGAGACCTGGAAGTTGCACAGACATCCCGCACCCTCGGCCGGCACGAGGTCCGGCACGATCTTGTCAAAGGCATTGAACACCACGTCGGGGATGAAATGACCGACGATATGGCGCAACGCCACGGGCGCAGGGTGCAGGGCGTTGACGATGGTATTATCGGGTGCGGCAATTTCGAACGGCGCGAGCGAGGCGGCGTTATTGGGAATTTCCGGCGCAATCGCGACCTTAAGAGCGTAACAGGCATAAGCTTTGGCATAAACCAGCGGGCAATTGATGCCCTTGCGATCCAGCCCCGAAGTCCCTGCGAAGTCCGACAGAATGCGGTCTTCTTCGATGGTAAGTGTAACCTTGAGCGTGATCGGGGCGGAAAACCCGTCGATGGTCATTTCGCCAGACGCTTGTGTCCGCGGCAGCGCGGCGATCCGTTCCAGTGTGGCCCGACGGGAGTTTTCAAGGATGAAGGACGCGATGCCGTCCAATGTGTCCAGTTCGAATTCCTGCATCATGTCGATCAGGCGGCGATGGCCGATTTCGTTACAGGTGGTCAGCGCGTAGATGTCACCGATCAATTGGTCGGGCTCACGCACATTGCCGCGGATGATCCGCACAAGGGTCTGATCCACCTCGCCTGCATCGGCGAATTTCATAATGGGCAGATACAGGCCCTCTTCGTAAACGCTTGCCGCATCGGCACCAAAGCCGCGCCCGCCGATGTCGACGATATGGGCGGTACAGGCGAAGAAGCCGACCAAGACGTCGTTGTGAAAGGACGGCGTGACCATAGTGATGTCATGCAGGTGGCCGGTGCCTTCCCAGGGGTCGTTGGTGATGTAAACATCGCCCTGAAGGATGTTCTGTCGCCCGATCCGGCGGATGAAATGCGCTACTGCATCGGCCATGGCGTTCACGTGGCCCGGCGTGCCGGTCACCGCTTGGGCCAGCATCTGGCCATGGGTGTCATAAACCCCTGCGGACAGATCACCGGCCTCGCGTACGGAGGTGGAAAATGCCGTCCGCACAAGGGCTTGTGCCTGCTCTTCAACTACGGAAATCAGGCGGTTCCACATGACCTGATAGGCGACGTTTGAATGTTGTTTTCCCATGGGTTCAGCCTTTCACAGTCACATCAATGCAGCCGTCGGGCTGGCGGATTGCCTTGCGGCTGGTGGGCAGGATGATGGTGGTTTCATCCTCGGTAATGATGGCGGGGCCGGATACTTCGGCACCTTGGCCCATCCCCTCGCGCAGGATGACGGCGCTGTCCTGAAATTCGGCCAGTGCCGGATCGAACATGGGCCGGCGCGACGCGATGGCAGCAGCCCCTTGCGGCGTTGCCAGCGCGACCTTGGCAACCTGTTCGGGCGGGGTGGTGGCGTTGGCGGACCAGACGGTGATTTCGATGTCCAACCCATCGACCGTGCGGCCAAACAGTTTGGCATAATCTTCGGCAAACAGCCGTTCAAAGGTCGCCGCGTCAGGATTGGCTGCTTGTTCTGCTGTTAGGACAATCGGGATTTCCCAGCCCTGACCGGCATAGCGCATATAGGCTTTGAACTCTGACAGGATCGTCGCATCAGGCGCGCAATTGCGCACGAAACCGGTGGCTTCGTTTTGCAATTCGCCCAGCAACGCCTTGATCTTCGCGGCGTCGAAATCCGATAGCCGCATATACACTGACCGGTTCGCTTCGAAACTGAACGGGGCGCGCAGAAAACCGATGGCAGAGCCGACCCCAGCCCCCGGCGGCACCAGCAAACGGTCGACGCCCAGCTTTTCACACAAACGTCCGGCATGCAGTGGTGCCGCACCACCAAAGGCGATCATGGTGTATTCGCTCAGGTCTTCGCCATTTTCGACCGCATGTACCCGCGCAGCATTGGCCATGTTTTCGTCCACAACTTCGGCCAGACCAAAGGCCGAGGTGGCAGCGTCCATGTCCAGCACGTCCCCCAGAACAGTGGTCAACGCCCCCTCGGAGCCTGCGGTGTCGAGCTTGATCGACCCACCGGCGAAATTGTCAGGGTCGAGTTTGCCGAGCACCAGATCCGCGTCGGTCACGGCAGGTTTCAAACCGCCCCGCCCGTAACAGGCCGGCCCAGGTTCAGATCCGGCACTTTCAGGTCCGACACGGATCTGGCGCATCGCATCAACATGCGCCAGTGATCCGCCGCCTGCGCCAATTTCGACCATATCAATCACAGGGATCGAAATCGGCATGCCGGAGCCTTTTTTGAAACGATAGGTGCGGGCAACCTCGAACACGCGGCTGGTTTTCGGGGTCTGGTTCTTGATCAGGCAAATCTTGGCCGTGGTGCCGCCCATGTCAAAGGACAGCACCTTGTCCAGTCCATATCGCGCCGCGATGTGTGCGGCGAAAACGGCACCGCCCGCAGGGCCGGATTCAACCAACCGCACCGGAAACTCCGCAGCACTTTCAATCGAGATAATCCCGCCACCGGAATGCATCAGGAAAATATTGCAGTCGACACCTTCGTCTTTCAGGCGGCCCTCAAGGCGGCCCAGATAGGACTTCATCAACGGCTTGATATAGGCATTTGCTACAACCGTGTTGAAACGTTCATATTCGCGCATCTGCGGCGACACTTCGCAGGACAGGGACACCATCGCGTCCGGCATCATATCTGCCAACACCTCGCGCACCATCTGTTCATGGGCGGGGTTCAGGTAGGAATGCATCAGCCCGACGGCGACACTTTCATACCCTGCCGTTCTGATTTGCGCGACGACTTCTTCAACATCAGCACGGTTCAGCGGGATTAACACATCGCCACGCGCATCCACGCGTTCTGTCACGGTATAACGCATTTGACGGGCCAACAGCGGTTCGGGCAGGCTGAGGTTCAGGTCATATTGTTCAAACCGCGACTCCGTGCGCATTTCGATGACATCGCGAAACCCTTCGGTGGTGATCAGCGCCGTTTTGGCCCCGCGCCGTTCGATCAACGCATTGGTGGCCAATGTCGTGCCGTGGATAATCTGGGTGATGGCAGGGGGCGTGATACCTGCCTTGGTACAGACCTGATGCATCCCGTCGATAATAGCGTTTTCGGGCGCGGCATAGGTCGTCAGCACTTTGGTCGAAAAGGACGCGCCATCGACCTCAAGCACCACATCGGTAAAGGTCCCACCGATGTCCACGCCAAGACGGACAGAAGATGTTTGCATGTTCAAGCTCCCGATTTTTCGCAAACATAAGAAGGCGGGCGGTATCGATGCAAATTATTATATTCTATCACAGGGATCGAAGATTGTGATCCTGTGATGGGGCCGCCCGAAACGCCTCGGCACATGCGGCGGCTGTATTCGCGGCGCTGTGCACAAACTGTGCTGCCCGTTCCGCGTGATAGCGGGCCGCGACGCGCAGGGGGCTTGGGTGCCAAGGATGCGAAACTTCGCTGAGCGTTCCGTCGATCAGATGTTGGGCCAGCAACGCACGCGGCAGGACGGCGATGCCTAAACCGTCGACCGCCATATGCATTGCTGCAGAAAGACTGTTGCAGGGGACAATTCGCATCTGTTGGGTGGGTTTGGTGTCAAAGTGGTCTACCACCTCAAGGTAAGCCTGAGTGTAGCGGGTGTGGGTCAGGATGGGATGTTTCAACATGCTATCAATCGGGACGTCACCCGCACCGAATTGACGTGCCAGCGCTGGTGCTGCGACCCAGACATAACCATATTCGCCCAGTTCGATTTCGCCGCTCACCTGCGTACCAAAGGGTGCCGTCTGGATCGCCAGATCAAGGGCGTTGGACGCAAGTTCACGATCAAGGTTGCGCGACAGGTCTACCGTCAACTCTACGGATACATTCGGATAAGTTTCGTTTAATCGGACCATCAAAGGGCGCAACCAGGTGGCAGCCACCAGTTCGGTCACACCAAGGCGTAGACGGTCATCAACCAGATCGGCCCTGTCGGCGATTTCCACCAATCGGGCCGCTTCGCGCAATGTGACGCGGGCCTGCGCCAGAACTTCGGTGCCGCGCGGGGTCATGCGCACCGATCCGGCATCGCGCAGCATCAAGGGCAGGCCAAGCGTCTTTTCAAGCCCTGCAATCCGTGCGGAGATGTTCGGCTGTGTGGTGTTCAGGTGGTGGGCCGCTTTGCGAAAACTGCCCAGATCCGCCACCCAGACCAGTGCTTCAAGCTGCTTTAGGTTGAGATGGTGACCGATCATCGGGGGCCTTCGGTGTTGCGCTTGGTCGTGAGTGCGCTGCGCAGTCGATCATGTCAAACGTTCTTTTGGGCCCGTGGGGATCATCATTTGTGATCCTGTTGTTATTTTCATGAGAGGGGCTGTGCCCGCCCCACCTCGCACGAAAGGCGGGATGGGGCGGGCGTTTTATCAGGTTTCTTCAGGGGCCAAGGTGCCGACAGTGACGTCCAGCGTGACCTCCTTGCCCCGTCGCAGAACGGTGATTTCCGTCGTTTCATCAGGGCTTGTGGTGGCGACGGCGCGCGTCAAATCGCGCAATTCGTCAACGGGGGTGCCCGCAAAACCGGTGATGATATCGCCCTTTTTCAGGCCGGCGGTTTCGGCGGGGCTGTCCTTGCTGACCGCTTCGATTACCGCACCTTTAGGTGCGTCATACCCCAGAACGGCGGCGACCTCTTCGGTCATGGGGCGGATGTTCACCCCCAACCAGCCGCGTGCAATCAGCCCGTCATCGGCCAGATCGGCGACAACTGTTTGCACCAGATCCGAAGGCACGGCAAAGCCGATGCCGACCGAACCGCCCCCGGGGGAAAGGATCGCGGTATTCACGCCAATGACATTGCCATCGTTGTCAAACAGCGGCCCGCCAGAATTGCCCCGATTGATGGCGGCATCGGTCTGGATAAAATCGTCAAACGGGCCGGACCGGATGTCGCGCGACAGAGCGGAAATGATGCCGGAAGTCACGGTTCCACCCAAGCCGAACGGATTGCCGACGGCGACAACTTCATCCCCGACACGCAGGTCTTTGGAGGAGCCAAAGGCGACGGTTGGCAGATCGACATCGGCGGTGATTTTCAGCACGGCAATATCGGTCAACGGATCGCTGCCGACCACTTCGGCATCAAAGCTGCGCCCGTCGGCCAGTTTGACCTTGACGGTATCGGCCCCGTCCACAACGTGATGGTTGGTCACGATTTGCCCGTCCCCCGAGATGATAAAGCCGGACCCGAGCCCCTGCTGAGGCTGTGACTGGCCGGGGGTCATGCCCTCGAAGTGGCGGCGCAATTGTGGGGGCAGGTTGCGGGGCAGCGCGTTGCGGACCGGCGTTGCCTTGGTGGTGACTTCGATGAAGACGACGGCAGGTGACACCGCTTCGACCAGATCGGCGTAACCACCGGCGGGTACCGCAAATGCGGGTGCCGGTGCCAATGTCAGCGCCGAGGCCGACATCAAAGCAGCGGTCAGCGCGGCGGTGGTTGTGCGGGCAGTGTGTTTCATTAAGGATCGCATGGGGAATGCCTCGTTGTTATCGTTCATGCAGCCCATATGAGGCGTCAGGTTTACAGAGAACTTGGGCAGCATATACAAATTTGTAACCCGCTCTGCTGTTGGCGCGTTTGCATCTATATAAGCGGGGCGAAACAAAAGGGTGGGCCGTTTGAAATGAAGTTACTGGTCGTCGAAGACGATGCCACCACCGGCAGTTATATTGCGCGGGGGTTGCGCGAGGAGGGGCATGTGATTGACTTTGTCACGAACGGCAAGGACGGGCTGATCGCGGCGACTGCGGGGGGGTATGACGTGATTGTCCTGGACCGGATGTTGCCTGAAGTTGACGGTTTGACACTGCTCAAAACGCTGCGCGGGGCGGGAACGTTAACGCCTGTTCTATTGCTTACTGCGCTGGGCGAGGTCGAGGACCGGATCGAGGGGTTGCAGGCAGGGGCGGACGATTATCTGGCGAAACCCTTTGCCTTTGGCGAATTATCGGCGCGCGTTGCTGCCTTGGCCCGCAGGCCACAGGCGCTTGAGGCCGAAACGGTGCTGAAGGCGGCGGATCTGGAGATGAACCTGATCACCCGCAAAGTGACCCGCGACGATGTGGAAATTGATCTGCTGCCGCGTGAATTTGCGCTGCTGGAACATTTGATGCGCCGCAAGGGGCGAGTGCAGACCCGCACGATGTTGTTGGAAAGCGTTTGGGACATCGGGTTCGATCCCGGCACCAATGTGGTTGAAACCCATGTCAGCCGGTTGCGGGCCAAGGTTGATAAACCGTTCCGCCGCGAGTTGATCGAAACCGTGCGCGGTGCCGGTTACAGGATCGTGGCGTGACGCGCCTGCGCCAAATCTGGCGGTCAATGCCCTTGCGGCTGGCAATCATGCTGGTCGCCCTGTTTGCGACGGTCAGCCTGCTTAGCCTTGCGGCGAGCTATGCCGTGACGCAATCGTCATTCGAGGAAACAATTCGCGCCGACCTGCAACAGGATTTGGCAGGGTTTCGTGCAGCCCCCTCGGCCCGCGCGGTGGCGCAACTGGTCGAGGCGGAATCACGTGCGGCTGATCCGGGCCGGTTGATCCTGAGTTACATCGCACCGGACGGACGCATCTATGGCAATGGCGCAATTGCGCAGGACGAGGGCGGGTTTCACATTTTCTCGCTGAACCCTGAGCGTGCTGAATTTGCGGGGGAATACCTGTCGCTGACCAATGCGCTTTATGGTGGGGTCATCACCATCGCGCGCAGCCGCGCGGAGATTGTCGCATTGCGTGGGGTGTTCGTGAACATTCTTCTGATCAGCCTGTTGCCGACGGTCTTGATTGCGCTGTCTGGCGGTTTGATCCTTGCACGCCGGTCCAAACGTCACGTCGAAGTTGTCGGGGCCGCGCTGGATAAAATGACCAGCGGTGATCTGGGCGCGCGCGTAACAATCGGGCCGCGCTGGTCGGATGATCTGGTGCAGATCGGTGGCAAGTTGAACCAGATGGCAGGTGCCCAGGAAACGCAGATGGGGGCGTTGCGCAGTGTGACGTCTGACATTGCACATGATCTGCGCACGCCGCTGCAACGGGTGGCGCTTTACGTTCAGGACTTGGCTGACAGGGTTGCCGATGATCCCGATGCCGCAATGCTGACGCAGAAGGTTCAGGGCGAGGTCGAGGGCATGACCCATGTGTTCCACGCCCTTTTGCAGCTGGCGCAGGTGGAGGCAGGTTCCCCCAAGGCGCGGTTTGAAACGGTGGACCTGTCGCAGGTCTGTCGCAAGGTTGTCGAGGTTTTTGAGGACAGTGCCGCGAGCAGCGGGCATGTTTTGACGCTGGATCTGTCGGCACAGGCCCATTGTTTGCAAGGGGACCGTGCCTTGCTGGGACAGATGCTGTCGAATCTTATTGAAAACGCTTTGCGCCATACCCCTGCGGGCAGCGAAATTACCGTCTCACTGGCGAAGCGGGAGCAGGCGTTGGTCCTGGAGGTTTCTGACACAGGCGCTGGCATACCGGTGGATGAACGCGACAAGGTCATGCGACGTCTTTATCGTCTGGACCGCAGCCGCCATACGCCGGGCCATGGCCTGGGACTAAGCCTTGTTCAGGCGGTCGCGGCGCTGCACGGGGCGCAGGTGACATTACAGGATAATGCGCCGGGGTTGCGGGTCGTTACGCGATTCAAAGCGGAAACCGAATAAATTTTGTCACGGGTATGGCTTGTCATTCGCGGCCCGCTCTGACCATTTGCACGGGCTAGATCAGACAAGGACCTTTCCCATGCGCGCCATGCAAGTCACCGCTTACGACCAACCGCTTTCGATGCAGGAGGTCGATATTCCGACACCTAAGGCTGGCGAAGTACTGGTCAGGATCGACACCTGCGGGATGAACTTTGGCGATACGTTGATGATCAAGGGCACCTATCAGGAAAAACCGCCCTTGCCTTTTACCATCGGGATGGAACTGGCCGGGACTGTCACCGAAGTGGGGGCGGATGTGACGAGCGTCACCAAGGGCCAGCGTATCGCGGCCTATACCGGATTTGGTGGATTGGCCGAATATGCGGCTGTGCCGGCCGAGATTTGCGTACCGATCCCAGACGAAATGTCGTCGGTCGATGCTGCTGCTTTTCTGATTGCCTATGGCACCAGCCATGTCGCGCTTGATTTCAAAGCGGGGCTGAAAGCCGGCGAACGCCTGTTGGTGCTGGGGGCTTCTGGCGGTGTGGGGTTAACGGCGGTGGAGTTGGGCAAGCTGATGGGTGCCGAAGTCATCGCCTGCGCGCGCGGTGCGGACAAGCTGGCGGTCTGCAAGGCGGCAGGAGCGGATCATGTGATCGATTCGGAAACCGATGATATTCGCAGCATTGTCAAAGGGCTGGGGGGCGCTGATGTGGTATATGATCCCGTGGGCGGCGACCAGTTCAAGGCGGCGCTGCGGGCCTGCAACCCGGAGGCGCGGCTGCTGCCCTTGGGTTTTGCAAGTGGTGAGGTACCGCAGATCCCCGCGAACATCCTGCTGGTCAAGAACCTGACCGTGATGGGCGTCTATTGGGGGGGATATGCCAAACTGCGCCCGTCTGTGTTGACCGACAGTTTCAAAACCCTGTTCGACTGGTATGTTGACGGCAAGTTGAAACCGCATGTCAGCAACGTCCTACCGCTGGATCGCGCGAATGACGCGCTTGATCTCTTGCGCACCCGCAAAGCCACGGGCAAAGTCGTGGTCCAAACCGCGTGAACGTCTGAAATTCTAGGAGCCAAACCGATGCAAATGTCCGACACCCGCCAGATCGCAGTCCCGCCCGCGCAGGTCTATGCCGCGTTGCTGGACCCCGAGGTGCTGAAAAGCTGCGTGCCGGGTGCCCAAGAAGTCACCGGTTCAGTGGAGGACGGTTTCACCGCTACAGTAGTGCAAAAAGTCGGGCCGGTTAAGGCGACGTTCAAAGGCGAAGTCACGATTTCCGATCTTGTCCCCGATACCTCGTTGAAGATTGACGGGTCGGGTAAGGGCGGTGCCGCAGGGTTCGCCAAAGGCGGTGCCGAGGTGCGCCTGTTGGCCAAGGACGGCGGCACCGAGTTGAGTTATGACGTGGAAGCCAAGGTCGGCGGCAAGCTGGCACAGCTGGGCAGCCGGATCATCGACGGCTTTGCCAAAAAGATGGCCGACCAGTTTTTCCAGAACCTGCAATCGACGCTGGAAGGTCCGGCAGAGGGCGAGGCCGAAACCACGCAAGAGGCTCCTGCGAAAAAGGGATGGTTCGGGCGGTCAAAAGACTAAACGCGCCTGTCCACTCCTGCGCATCCGGTCTAGGGTGCGCCCTGAAACAAGGACCAGAGCATGCGCAACATCGTAGAAATCAAAGACCTGAAAAAATCCTATAAGGGTGGTTTTCAGGCGCTCAAGGGCGTTACGCTAGATATTCGCGAAGGCGAGATACTGGCACTGCTCGGGCCGAATGGTGCCGGGAAAACCACACTCATTTCAACAATTTGCGGTATCACCACGGCAAGCTCGGGCAGTGTGGCTGTGGGCGGTCACGACATCACAAGCGACTACCGCGCGGCGCGTTCGATGATCGGGCTGGTCCCGCAAGAGATCAATCTGGAACCCTTCGAACGGGTGATCAACACGGTCCGTTTTTCGCGGGGTCTGTTTGGCAAGGCCGGTGATGACGGGACCATCGAAAAAGTACTGCGCCAGCTGTCGCTGTGGGACAAGAAGGACAACCAGATCAGGGAGCTGTCGGGCGGCATGAAACGGCGTGTTCTGATTGCCAAAGCGCTGTCACATGATCCGCGCGTGCTGTTTTTGGATGAACCTACCGCAGGCGTCGATGTCGAGTTGCGCAAAGATATGTGGGAGATCGTCGCGGGGCTGAAAGCCGCCGGTGTGACGATTATTCTGACGACGCATTATATCGAGGAAGCCGAGGCGATTGCCGACCGTGTTGGTGTAATCGCCAAGGGTGAATTGATGCTGGTCGAAGACAAGGACACGCTGATGGCGCGAATGGGTCAGAAAGAGCTGGAGGTGCAATTGAGCACGCCACTGACAGAGGTGCCCGCCGCGTTGCAATCGGACGCCCTGCGCCTGTCGGATGAGGGCGCGTTGATCTATACCTACGACACGCGCGCTGAACGGACGGGGATCACATCGCTGTTGGCTGCAATTGCCCAAGAGGGGCTGACCCTTCGCGATCTGGTGACGCGACAATCCAGCCTTGAGGAGATATTTGTGAACCTTGTCCATGAGGGTGATACGCCAACCCAAGCGGAGGGTGCAGCATGAACTGGACGGCCGTTATATCCATATACCTATTTGAAATGCATAGGTTTTTCCGCACGATTGCACAAAGCTTTCTCGCGCCTGTCATTTCGACTTCGCTTTACTTTGTGGTCTTTGGTGCTGCCATCGGCAGTCGCATCCAAGAGGTCGACGGAGTGAGTTACGGCGCATTCATTGTGCCGGGTCTGATCATGCTTACGGTCATTACCCAGTCGATTTCAAACGCGTCTTTCGGCATTTATTTTCCGAAATTCATCGGGACGTTTTCGGAACTGCTTGCCGCGCCGATCAGCTTTCTTGAAATTGTGCTGGGTTATGTCGGGGCTGCGGCAACCAAGGCGTTGATCATTGGCGTGATCATCCTGATCACTGCATTCTTCTTTGTCGATTTCAGTATTGAGCATCCCGTTGCGATGCTGACCTTCCTTGTTCTGACCGCGATCAGCTTTTCACTGTTCGGTTTCATCCTTGGCATTTGGGCGGGCAACTTTGAACAGTTGCAAATCGTCCCCTTGCTGATCGTCACCCCATTGGTTTTCCTTGGCGGATCGTTCTATTCCATCTCGATGCTGCCTTCTGTCTGGCAATCCATTTCGATGTTCAATCCCGTGGTCTATCTGATTTCGGGTTTTCGCTGGGCGTTTTACGGGGCGGCGGATGTTCCGATTGTGACCAGCCTGCTGGCGATTGGCGTCTTTACCTGCATTTGCCTCTACGTCATCTGGTGGATTTTCCGCACAGGCTGGCGCATCCGCGATTAATCCTGCCCGCGTCCTTGTTTGCACAGGCTGTGCGCTCTACATGAGGTTACATGAAAAACTGGCTGCCTTTCCTGAAATCTGACCCGACTGTTGCTGTGATCCGCCTCGCTGGTACGATCGGAGGGCAGGGACGCGGGGTGTTGAATGACGCCACGCTGGGGCCGGTGATCGAAAGGGCGTTTTCCAAAGGCAAACCCGTTGCGGTGGCGTTGGAGATAAACTCACCCGGTGGCAGCCCTGTGCAATCATCGTTGATCGGTGCACGCATCCGGCGTCTGGCTGAGGAAAAGCAAATTCCCGTCATCGCCTTTGTCGAAGATGTGGCGGCGTCCGGCGGGTATTGGCTTGCTGCGGCAGCAGACGAAATCTACGCGGATCCATCATCCGTTGTCGGGTCTATCGGAGTGATTTCGGCGTCGTTCGGGCTTGATGAATTTATCAAGAGTTACGGCATTGAGCGGCGCGTTTATACGGCCGGTGACTCCAAAAGCATGCTGGATCCGTTCCGCCCCGCAAACCCCGATGATGTGGCACGGTTAAAGACGTTGCTTGAAGACATCCACGTGAATTTCAAAGACCATATTGCTGCACGGCGTGCGGGCAAATTGCCTGACGATCAGGATTTGTTCACCGGAGAAATCTGGCTGGCCAAGCGTGCAAGCGAACTGGGTTTGATCGACGGCATTGGCCATCTGAAACCGATGATGAAAGAACGTTTCGGCAAAAAAGTGCGGTTTCGCGACTATTCGCCGAAGCGCGGGTTGCTGTCACGTTTTTCGGCGCAGGTGGTGCAGGACGCGGTGCATGGTATTGAGGAACGCGCAGCTTATGCGCGGTTTGGTCTGTAACGAATGGTCGCTAAAATAGTTCTATTGTTTCTGGTGTTTATGGGTGTTTTGGCGTGGTTTGGCAAAATGCACTGGCTGGGATCTACCCGTTTGAAACAGACCAAATGCGGTGCCTGCGGACGTTTTCGAATTGGTAAAGGGCCCTGCGCCTGTGGGGGTAAAGGCTGATGTTGATGCCATGGGTTCTGTCCGGGTTGGGGTTGGTTATCCTGCTTTTGGCAGGGGATGCACTGGTCAAAGGTGCGGTTAATCTTGCGCTGCGACTGGGAATTCCGGCGCTGATCGTCAGCTTGACGATTGTGGCTTTCGGGACCTCGGCGCCTGAATTGCTGATTTCGATCAAAGCGATCCTTGATAATGCACCCGGCCTTGCGCTCGGGAACGTGGTCGGATCGAATACGGCGAACATCCTGCTGGTTCTGGGTATTCCCGCGCTGCTGGCCACCATGCACACATCGGAATGCGCAACGCGCAAAACCTATAACTTCATGATCGCGGCTACCTTGTTGTTCATTGGGCTGGCCTTTCGCGGCGTGTTTGACTGGCTTGCCGGCCTCGTTCTGTTGGGCGCTTTGGGCTATGTGCTTCTGGATCAGTTGCGTGACGCCCGCAATCACCGTCGCTGCGGCGCGGATGACATGGACGAACCCGAAGGTGCCGACCCAAGCATGCCCACGTGGCAGATTATTGTGTTCCTGATCCTTGGTCTGGTCGGCTTGCCGGTCGGGGCGGGGCTTTTGGTGGACAACGCGACGATCATCGCACAGGCCTATGGCGTGAGTGACACAGTGATCGGATTGACGCTGGTGGCCATCGGTACCTCGCTGCCCGAACTCGCGACAACCGTGATGGCCGCGTTGCGCCGGCAGGCCGATGTTGTTTTGGGCAGTGTTATCGGGTCGAATATGTTCAACCTTCTGGCGATCATCGGCATTGCCAGTCTGGTGGGCCCGATCAATGTCGATCCTGAATTCCTGCAGTTTGACCTTTGGGTCATGCTGGGCGCTTCCCTGTTGCTGATCCCGTTTGTTTTTCTCAAGCGTGACATCACACGGGTCTGGGGGGTTATCCTAACTGCCCTATATGCACTCTATCTGGTTGTTGTTCTGATCTAAGGAGAATGCGGATGGGACGCGCAGTTGTTACAGGCGCAGGCCACCGTCTTGGGGCTGCGATGGCGCTTTACCTCGCGCAGCGCGGGTATGATGTGGCAGTGCATTATGCGAGCAGCGCAGATGGTGCCGAAGCGGTTGTGCAGGACATCAAGGCCTTGGGGCGTAACGCAGTTGCCTTGCAGGCCGACCTGCTGGACGATGATGCGGCATCGGCACTGTTTGAACGCGCGGTTGAGGCCTTGGGCGGACCAATCACCTGTTTGGTCAACAACGCCTCGATCTTTGAATATGATACGGTCACAAGTGCGACGCGCGACAGTTGGGACCGGCACATGGGCAGCAATCTGCGTGCGCCTTTCGTGTTGACCCAAGCCATGGCCGCGCAAGGGTTACAGCCTGTTGCCGACGCCTCCGGAGAGCCGCAGGCCGCAGGCTTGATCCTGAATATGGTGGATCAACGAGTGCGCAAGCTGACGCCGGAGTTCATGACCTATACCCTAGCGAAAATGGGCCTTTGGGCGATGACCCAGACCACAGCCCGCGCGCTGGCCCCTGCGATCCGTGTCAACGCGATCGGACCGGGGCCGACACTGCAGGGGGCCCGCCAGTCGGACGAACATTTTGCCAACCAGCGGGCAAACACGACATTGGAACGGGGGGCGAATCCGGCAGACATCACCGCAGCGCTCGGCTATTTTCTGGATGCGCCGGCGGTGACCGGACAATTGCTTTGTGTGGATGGCGGGCAGCATCTTGGGTGGCAAACACCGGATATTGTCGGCGTGGAGTAGGGTGCCGGAGACAGAGTTCTGCACGGGCCAGCGAGGGAGACACAATTCTGTTACAATAAGCCCCATGTTTTCAGGGGGTTGGAAAGGTGTTAATAAATTATTACTAAAATTCAGACACTTGGGTGTGTGCCTAAAATTTAGGCATTCCAGAGAAGTCTGTTAAATACAACAATAATTTCCGGCCCACCCAAACTTACCCGCAGAGTTATCCACAGGATCAGTGGAAAGCTTACCACTTGTTACCGCAACCATCTTAGTGCAGCACGAACAGAGAATCAGGCGGCCCATGACGGATCAACCCCAGACACAGCCCCAGGGTCACACGGTGATCCAGAGCTACCTCAAAACGCTGGACAGCTCCCCCGGTGTGTACCGGATGCTCGATAGCGAAAGCCGTGTGCTTTACGTTGGCAAGGCGCGCAACCTGCGGGCGCGGGTCAGTAATTATGCGCGCCCAGCGGGGCATTCAGCCCGAATTTCGCGGATGATTGCGAACACCGTCTCGATGATGTTTCTGACCACAAAAACAGAGACCGAAGCGCTGTTGCTTGAGCAAAACCTGATCAAGCAGCTCAAGCCCAAGTACAATGTGTTGTTGCGCGATGACAAAAGTTTTCCGAACATTCTGGTGACGACGGATCACGGATTTCCACAGATCAAAAAACATCGCGGCGCGAAAAAGGAAAAGGGCGCATATTATGGCCCCTTCGCCAGCGCGGGTGCGGTGAACAGGACGCTCAACCAGTTACAGCGGGTTTTTCTGCTGCGCGATTGTTCCAACGCCATGTTCGAAAGCCGCACGCGGCCCTGTTTACAGCATCAGATCAAACGCTGTTCCGCCCCTTGCGTAGGCAAGATCAGTCCCGAAGAATACCGCCAGACAGTCACCGATGCGCAGCGTTTTCTTGGCGGCAAGACCACGGATATTCAGGCCCGTCTGGCAAGCGAGATGAACGCGGCTTCGGAGGAGATGGAGTTTGAACGCGCGGCCGCCTTGCGTGACCGGATCAAGGCCTTGACGCAAGTGCAGACTGCGCAGGGCATCAACCCCAAGGGTGTGTCGGAAGCGGACGTCATTGCGCTGCACATGCAGGACGGGCAGGCCTGTGTTCAGGTGTTTTTCATTCGCGCCAACCAGAACTGGGGCAACAAGGATTACTATCCCCGCGTGGGGGCGGATGTGGACGCGGCCGAGGTGTTGGAGGCCTTTATCGGTCAGTTCTACGACCAGCGCGATCCGCCGCCACAGTTGATCCTGAGCAACCAGATTGAAAACCCCGACCTGATGGCGGATGCCTTGTCGGGCAAGCTGGGACGCAAGGTTGAATTGCTTGTGCCGCAACGCGGTGAAAAGGCAGAATTGGTCGACGGAGCGCTGCGCAACGCCCGCGAATCGCTGGCCCGCAAGATGGCTGAAACCGCAACACAGACCAAGCTTCTGAAAGGTCTTGCCGATGCCTTTGACCTGTCCGGGCCACCCGCCCGGATAGAAGTCTACGACAACTCGCATATTCAGGGCACCAATGCTGTCGGGGCGATGGTGGTGGCGGGGCCGGACGGTATGATGAAGAACCAGTACCGCAAATTTAATATTCGCGGTGACGACCTAACCCCCGGTGATGACTTTGGCATGATGAAAGAGGTGCTGCAGCGCCGGTTCAAACGGTTGTTGAAGGAAGACCCCGACCGCACGGAGGGGCATTGGCCGGACTTGCTGTTGATCGACGGCGGGGCAGGGCAGGTTTCTGCTGTTGCGTCGATCATGCGCGAATACGGGGTGGAGGACATTCCGATGGTCGGTGTAGCAAAAGGTGTCGACCGCGATGCGGGCAAGGAGGAATTCCACCGTGTCGGCAAACGACCCATGGCCCTGCGGCACAATGATCCGGTGCTGTATTTTGTGCAACGGATGCGCGACGAGGCGCACCGGTTTGCGATTGGCACCCACCGTGCAAAACGCGCCAAGGCGGTGGGCGCGACGCCGCTTGATGATGTGCCCGGTGTCGGGGCGGCCCGGAAACGGGCGTTGTTGGCGCATTTCGGGTCGGCCAAGGCGGTCGGGCGGGCGAACCTTTCGGATCTCAAGGCGGTAGACGGGGTATCGGATGCTTTGGCGGAAACGATTTATGCGTATTTTCATGAACGCGGCTAAGCGGGGGGCTATAACTGGCCTGTGCGGAGCACGAGAGTGCGGACAGTATATAGGGCCAAAAAGAGGAGGGGCGTTGGTGCTTTTACATGGGCGGCTGGCGCTGTAGGGTGCGGGTATGAAGTGGAACCTGCCAAATATCCTGACGCTGATGCGTTTGATCGCCGCCCCAATGGTCGCGGTGATGTTTCTATATTTCACAAGACCTTATGCGGACTGGTTTGCGTTGTTGCTGTTTGTATCAGCAGCCATCACCGATTGGTTTGACGGTTATCTTGCGCGGGCATGGAAGCAGGAAACCAAACTGGGCGCGATGTTGGATCCGATTGCGGACAAAGCGATGGTGGTGATTGCCTTGATGGTGATCGTCGCATTCTCCAGTTGGTCACCGTGGTTGGTGTTGCCGGCGACCGTGATCTTGTTCCGCGAGGTATTTGTGTCTGGGCTACGCGAGTTTTTAGGGGATGTCGCTGGTACGCTGAAGGTAACCCAGCTGGCCAAATGGAAAACAACATTCCAGATGACGGCGATAGCCGTTCTGTTCAGTCAGGGCGTGTTCGAGCATTATCTGGGCATGTCGGTTTTTGGCATGGATGATGATATGATCGCTGCCGTGCTGGATGGATCGCAAGAAGATGTGTTGGGACTGGGATGGAAGTTGTTGGGCATGGAATGGTCCGGGCGGATCGGGTTGTGGTTGTTGTGGGTGGCCGCTGCGCTGACGGCGATCACCGGTGTTGATTATCTGGCCAAGGCCATGCCGCATTTGAAAGAAGGGCGCTGATGGATATCTTGTATTTCGCCTGGGTGCGTGAACGCATCGGTTTGCCGCGCGAGACCATCGAGACAGAGGCATCGACTGTGGCCGGATTGGTCGCGGAATTGAAGGCGCGTGAAGAACGCTATGCGATGGCGTTTTCGGATATTTCAGCGCTGAGGGTGGCGGTTGATCAAAAGTTGACGGATTTCGATGCCCCGCTTGCAGGCGCACGCGAGGTTGCGTTTTTTCCCCCGATGACGGGCGGCTGACACATGCGGATTTCAGTGCAGGAACAGCCCTTTGATCTGGGGGCCGAAAGCGCCGCATTTGCCAGCGGGCGCAAGGACATGGGTGCGATTGTGACGTTCACCGGTGTGGTGCGCGATTTGCCCGATGATCCTTTGGAAGCCATGGAGATCGAGCATTACCCCGGTATGACCGAAGCGGCGTTAAGCGAAATTGCGACGCAAGCGGTCACGCGTTTTGAATTGGGTGATGCGCTTGTTATTCACCGCTATGGGCGTTTGTTGCCCGGTGAAATGATCATGATGGTGGCCACCGCAGCGCGCCACCGTAAAAGCGCCTTTGAAGGGGCGGAGTTCCTGATGGACTACCTGAAGTCACGCGCACCGTTCTGGAAGCGCGAGATTACAGCAGCGGGCGCGGATTGGGTTGCGTCGAAAGCTGTTGACGAGGATGCCTTGAAGCGTTGGTAGCTGGCCTAGCGTTTGCTTGAAAAGACTTCGCCGGCGGGGGCGGACTGTTTTTCGATATAACCGCGCAGCTCTTCGGCCTCACGACGGGCATCGCGCAGACCTTCCATGGCGGCACCAAGCTCTGCTTCGGTCTGGGCCAGCTGGTTGGTCAGCTCTGCCTCGCGTTGTTGCAGATAGGTGATCGCCTGATCGCGGGTTTCTTCCGCTTCGTGGAGTTCCTGACTCATCCGGTCAAGCTGGGCCACATCGCCCGCGGCGACGCGGGTAAAGCGGTGCAGCAACCAGTTGGCGAACCACCCCAGACAGAAGGCAACAAATAGGATAATTGCCGTCGCGAGGACGAATTCGGTTCTACTCATCTGCGCTGCCCTGCTCTGTCGTTTCGCCGTCTGTATCGCCTGATTGCGCGATAGATTCCAGCGTTGTTTGCTCTGGTGTTGCAACAGTATTCGGACGGATCAGGCGGAATTCGATGCGGCGGTTCGCTTCGCGGCCGGCTTCGGTGCTGTTGTCGGCGATCGCGTTCTCTTCGCCAAAGCCTTTGGCGGTAAATGTGCCGGTCAGAACCTGACGGGCGCGCAGTTCGTTTAGAACCGATTGGGCACGGCTTTCGCTGAGGGCGAGGTTCATTTCCTCGCGGCCCTGACTGTCGGTATAGCCTTGGATTTCCAATGGAATATCACCGCATCGTTTCAGAATTTCCGCGATTTCGTCCATGATGCCAAGTGCCGAGGCGTCGATGGTGGCCGACCCCGGTTCAAAGTTGATCTTGCCGGTTTTCAGGACTTCGCCAATCTCTGCTTCGCATTGATCGGGGCTGGGCAGACCCAGAACTGGATCCAGTTTTTCCTGATAGGTGACGTCGATGTCGTATTCGGATCCTTCGCCCAGTTTTCCCGCCAGCATCGCCGCGATTTCAGAGCTGGCGTCGGGGTTGCCGGTATTGCCTGTGACGGACAGACCGGTCGGCGTTACGGTAACCGACCCATTGCTCAGACCCGCAAGCGCCTCAAGACCGGTCAGAACGCGCGGGGCCCAATCGGCGGGCAGGTTTTCGGCAACGCGAGCGGCGGTATAGACCTTGTCAGATCCAAACCGCGCCTTGGCATAGCTTTCGGCAAGTTCGCGCATCGACACGTCGACGACACGGCCGCGCAGTTGCACCTGACCTTCGGGGCTGAGGGTGGCGGTGAATTCGGGCGGGCCTTCGTTGGGGTCCAGCACTTTGGGCAGTTTTGAATGCAGGGCGAACACATCGGGCAGGCTGTTCTCCAGCTCGCCAACCACCCGGTCAAAATTGGCCTGATCGCTGCCGGCCAATGCGACCAGTGTAATGTCTGCGTCGGCAAAAGTGACCGACCCGCCCTCAAGTTGTTTTACCGCGTTGATGGCTTGTTCTACGGCGTCAGCCCAGCGTGGTGTTGGGACGCCAAGGCCCACCGTGCAGCGGGCGGTGCCGATGACACCCGCTTTGGTCGCGGCGGCCAGAATACGGGTACGCGCCGCGTCTGTATCAGCGGAGCAGGCGTCGAAACGCGCACCTTCTTCGTCGATTTGGAAACGCAGGGTGAAAGGCGTCAACACTGGGCGCGGAGCGGCAATGTCCAGCATCAGTTCGACACTGGGAGGCACGCTGCGGTTTAGTTTGTTTTCCATCGCGGCCTTGGCTTCCGCGCTGTCGGCGATCGCGGTGATCGACACGCGTCCGGCCTCTATTGACGCTTTTGCACGGGGCAGTTGCGTCATGGCTGTCAGGGCAAAGGCCAGTGCGTCTTCCCAGCCTTCAGGCGCGGGGTAATCGCCCTGTTCCAGAAAATCGGCGACATTGTCCTTGCCGACAATGTCCGAAAACCGTTCGATGGCGCTTTCGCGGTCGGACGTGGTGGGGATCAGGCCGATGATGGAAATGCCGCTGTCATTGCGCAGCACCTCGGCGGAAAAGCGCGGCGGTGCGATGGCGGCCTGCGCTTCGACTTCCATTTGGTCGATCACGCGGGCGGCATCGACGATTGAACCTGCGGTGGTCAGAGCCTTGAACCGTACGGCTTCGGTGGGGGCGATCCCTGCTAGGGTGACCTGCAGGCCGTCGGCCTGTACTTCGGCCCATGTCATGCCTTCGTCGTCAAGCGCGTCGCGGACCCCGATTTCAGATGATTCTTCAATGAGTTTCACGCTGAAGTTGGCCGCCACAAGCGACACGACAGCAGCGGCAAAGAAAGTCATGGCAATGATAAGCAGTGAAGACAGACGCATGTATCGGTTGTACCCCGTTGGAACTAGGTCGTTGATACGCCCCGCGCGGCGGGGGTGCAATCACACGAAAAGCGCTGCGGCAAAAAACAACAGCGGGATTATGCCTGTGTCGCGGTTGGCGCGAAACAATTGCAGCATCTTTGCGGCATTGTTGATGTCGAGCCCGCGCAGCTGCCACGCCATATGCCAGCCCATCGCCCAAGGCCCCGCCAGTGCAATCACCAGCGCCAGGATCGAAGCATTGGGCATGGCGCTAAAGATCACTGCCAGTCCCAAAAGGCCGACGGTAAGCATCAAAAAGCGGCGTAACCACTGCGGCGACGCCTCGCCAAACAGGCGGGCGGTCGATTTCACGCCGATCAGCGCGTCATCTTCGGTATCCTGATGGGCATAGATGGTATCGTAAAACAGCGTCCATGCGATGCCCCCTGCATAAAGCAGGATCGCCGGCGAATGCAGCATGCCGGTATGCGCGGTCCAGACCAGCAGGGCACCCCAGTTGAACGCCAAGCCCAAAAACACCTGCGGCCACCACGTGAACCGCTTGGCAAAGGGATAAATGGTTACCAGCAACAGCGACAGAAACCCCAACCCGATGGCGGCGGTGTTGAAGGTGAACAGAATCACAGCGGCCAGCAGGGTCTGGATAACCATCCACGCGACAGCCGCTTCAACGCTGACCTGACCCGACGGAATGGGGCGCGAGCGCGTGCGTTCGACCTGACCGTCGATATGGCGGTCGGTGATGTCATTCCAGGTGCATCCCGCTCCGCGCATCAGAAACGCACCGATGCCACAACCGATGAAAATCCACAGATCCTCCCAGCGCGGGCTTTGATCATAAAGGATCGCCAGCGCCAGTCCCCACCAGCAGGGCAACAACAACAGCCATGTGCCAATGGGCCTGTCAGCTCTGCTGAGGCGCAGATAGGGGCGCGTAAACGGGGGGGCATAGCGGTCCACCCAATTGTCGGTTTGCGCATCTGCGACAGGTGCATCTGGTGATGTGGGTGTCTCTTGCATATATCAGTCTCATGAGCGCTAAGATCAGACTTTATGTAGAGCACCCCTTGGGGGTTGGGCAATCGGTTCCTTTGGACAAAGGGCAGGCACACTACCTTTTCGGGGTGATGCGGCAAAGCGTTGGCGGGCAGCTGTTGCTGTTCAACGGTGTCGACGGGGAATGGCGGGCTGAAATTGTGCAGGCGGGCAAGCGCGCGGGCACGCTGCACTGCGTCGAACAGACGCGGCCCCTGCGGATGCCGCCGGATGTGTGGCTGCTGTTCGCCCCGATCAAAAAGGCGCGCACGGATTTTATCGTCGAAAAAGCCGCCGAAATGGGGGCCGCGCGCATTCTGCCTGTGATGACCGAGTTTACCAATTCGGGCCGCGTTCAGCGGGACCGCTTGCAGGCCCACGCAGTCGAAGCAGCAGAGCAATGCGGCGGCACATATGTGCCCGAAGTTGCCGAAGCGGTGAAATTCGACCGGTTGCTGGACAGCTGGGACACCTCGCGCCGGATCATGTTCTGTGACGAGGCGCTGGCGGGGGCGCAATCCGGGTTGCCAGTGGTGCCGGGCCCTTGGGCGATCCTGATTGGCCCCGAGGGCGGATTTTCAGACCGCGAACGGGCCAAGCTGCATAAAGCGGATTTTACCGATGCTGTGACATTGGGGCCGCGCATCTTGCGGGCCGATACAGCAGCAGTTGCGGCGATGACGATCTGGCAGCAGGCCTTGGGGGATTGGGCATGAGCATGACCTTTTTTCGCCCTGAAGCAAAAGCGGCTGTCTGGCGCTGGCGCGAAGCATTTGCCGGTGTTTTGCTAACCTTGTTCGGGGTTTGGCTGGTTTCGGGGCCGGGATTCCTGTTGGCCGTGCCAGGATATGGCGCGATTGGTGGTGGTGTGGTGCTGACGTGGCTTGGCATCCAACGCGGACGGTTTCGCGGTCCTGATGGCGGCACGGGGGCTGTGCAGGTGGATGAAGGGCAGATCAGCTATTTCGGCCCCTTGACCGGCGGCACCGTGGCGCTGCGCGAAATGGACCGGCTGACGCTTGAGGGCAACATGTTTCCGGCCCATTGGCGTCTGAGCCAGCAAGGCCAGCCGCCGCTGCTTATTCCCGTCAATGCCGCTGGTGCCGACGCGCTGTTTGATGCTTTCGCCGCACTTCCCGGTCTGCGCACCGAGAAAATGCTTAATACATTGCGCGCAGAACCACATGGCGCAGTTGTGATCTGGCAACGCGCGACAACGCCGTCTGCGGGTACACTGCTCCATTGACACCCCTGCTAAATCCGACCATCCCTTTCCCTAATTCTAACCAATTTCGGAGCCTTTCCCCATGTCTATTCCACAATCAGGCGGAGGCCCGATCGAGCGTCACGAACAGCTTGCCGAATATCTGGCGGAGGGCTGTAAGCCCAAGGCCGACTGGCGCATCGGCACCGAGCACGAGAAGTTCGGCTATTGCAAAGACACGTTGAAACCGCTGCCCTATGAGGGCGACCGTTCGATCCGCGTGATGTTGGAAGGTCTGCGCGACCGCCACAACTGGGCACCAGTCGAAGAGGGCGGCAAGTTGATCGGCCTTGAAAAAGACGGGGCGAATGTATCGCTTGAACCGGGCGGGCAGCTTGAGCTTTCAGGCGCACCGGTCGAAACGATTCACGAAACCTGTGATGAGGTGAACACCCACCTGCGCGAAGTGCAGGATGTGGCGGACGAGATCGGTGTAGGCTGGATCGGCCTTGGTGCTGCGCCCGACTGGACGCACGAGCAGATGGATTTGATGCCCAAGGGGCGTTACAAACTGATGAACGATTACATGGGCCGCGTCGGGTCCATGGGCCGCGTGATGATGCGCCGGACTTGCACGGTTCAAGTGAACCTCGACTTCGGGTCAGAGGCCGACATGGTTCAGAAGATGCGCGTTGCAATTGCGCTGCAATCTGTGGCGACCGCGCTGTTTGCGAACTCGCCGTTTTTTGAGGGCAAGCCCAACGGCTATAAATCACTGCGCTCGATGGTGTGGCGCAATCTGGATGCGGCACGCACGGGCACACTGCCGTTTGTGTTCGAAGACGGCTTCGGGTTTGAACGCTGGGTGCAATATGCGCTCGATGTGCCGATGTATTTCGTCTACCGCGATGGCAAATATATTGATGCACTTGGCATGTCGTTCCGCGACTTTATGCAGGGCAAATTGCCGGCCCTTCCCGGAGAGATGCCGACCCTTAGCGATTGGGCCGACCACCTGACCACAGCCTTCCCCGAAGCACGGGCGAAAAAATTCATCGAAATGCGCGGTGCGGATGGCGGTCCTTGGCGACGTCTGTGCGCCTTGCCCGCGTTCTGGGTCGGCCTGATGTATGATCAGGACGCGCTGGATGGCGCGTGGGATCTGGTCAAGAACTGGACCCCTGCACAGCTTGATGCCCTGCGCACCGCCGCGTCGGTTGACGGGTTGCAGGCCAAGGTCACGGGCATTAACATGCACGACATCGCCCGCGAAACCCTCGCCCTGTCCGAAGCGGGCCTGAAAGCCCGCGCCAAGGCAGGTGCCGGTGGGATGGTGCCCGATGAAACCCATTTCCTGAATGCGCTGAAAGAAAGCGTTGAGACGGGCAAAGTGCCTGCCGACGAAATGCTGGACGATTACCACGGCAAGTGGAACGGCGACATCAGCCAGATTTACGCTGATTACAGCTATTAAGGGATCGTTCCGGCAGAGCAGCGGTGTTTTCACGGCTGCGCCTGCCGGTCAGTCGATTTTGGCAGTCAGAACCTTGAGCGCGGTTGCCCAAACAAAATTGCGAAGAAACCCTCGAAACAGCGTTTCGCGCCTGCATAGGGCGCGGTCACTACTTTTGCCCGATTTTGGGTTCGGTGCCCGCTTTGATCCGGTGGATATTAGCGCGATGGCGCACGAACAGTAACAGGGTCAACGCGATCCCCAGCATCAGCATGTAGCCAAAGTTCAGGATCACCAGCAGCATCGTTGACACTGATGCTGCGGCGAGTGCGCCCATCGACGACACCCGTGTGGTGGCAACCGCGACCAGCCATGCCAGACAGCAGCCGATCCCGACGGGCCATGCCAGCGCCAGCATGATGCCAAGAAATGTCGCGACACCTTTGCCGCCGTTGAATTTCAACCAAACCGGAAAACAATGTCCCAACATCGCAGCAAGGGCGGCAAGCTGCGCTGCCGCTTCGCCCGCAAGCGCGCGCGCCAGCAACACCACAACGGCACCTTTTGCTGCATCAAACAACAACGTCAGCGCGGCGGCCTTTTTGTTACCGGTGCGCAGGACATTGGTGGCCCCGATATTGCCCGACCCGATATCGCGCAGGTTGCCCAAGCCCATCAGACGGGCAAGCACCATGCCAAAAGGGATCGAACCGGCGATATAGCCCAAAACGGCCCACAGGATCAGGATGACGGGGGAAGAATCAATTGGCGGCATCAGTGCCCCTCAAATACGCAGGTTCCGGAAACAAAGGTTCTAAGCACCTTACCTTGCATCCGCATCCCGTCAAACGGCGTGTTGCGCGATTTTGACCGCAGTGTTGCGCGGTCCATCACAAAAGGCGCGTTTGCGTCAAATAGCACCAGATCGGCGGGGGCCCCTTCGGCCATACGACCGCCGGGCAGGCCAAGCCGTTTGGCGGGGTTGAAGGACATCGCGCGCCAAAGTGTCGGCAAGTCCATCAGATCGGCATGCACCAGACGCAAGGCCGCGGGCAGCAGGGTCTCAAGGCCAACCGCGCCCGATGCAGCTTCCTCGAACGGCAGGCGTTTGGATTCTTCGTCCTGCGGGGTGTGCATGGAACAGATGATATCGATCAACCCGCTTGCCACCGCTTCGGCCACCGCGATCCTGTCATCCTCGTCACGCAAGGGTGGTTTCAGTTTGAAAAACGTCCGGTAGTCCGCGACATCCAGCGCATTCAACGTCAGGTGGTGGATGCCGACACCAGCGGTAATATCCAACCCGTTGGCTTTCGCCCGCGCAAGCGCCGGTAGAGCGCGCGCTGTTGTGATCTGGTCGGCGTGATATCTGGCACCGGTCATTTCGATCAGGGCAATATCGCGATCCAGCCCCATGCGTTCGGCCATAGGTGACACGGCGGGCAAACCGCGCAGGGAGGCGAATTTGCCAGACGTCGTGGCCGCACCGGCGCTTAGGACCGGTTCCTGCGGATGGGCAATGACAAGCGCGCCAAGACTGCGGGCATAGGTGAGGGCGCGGGCAAATACCTTGGTGTCGGTGATCACATGGTCGCAATCGGTAAAAGCGGCAGCACCGGCGTCCATCAGGAACCCGATCTCGGTCATTTCACGCCCGTCCCGTCCTTTGGTAAGGGCGGCCATGGGCACGACATGCACCGGCGATGCTTCGTTGGCGCGGCGGGTCACGAACTCCAACACTTCGGGGCTGTCGATCGCGGGGGAGGTGTCGGGGCGCGTGATCATGGTGGTGACCCCGCCAGCGGCAGCGGCCAAACCCGCCGAACGATAGCTTTCTTTGTGCCGCTCACCGGGCTCGCAGACTTTCACACCCAGGTCGACAATACCGGGGGCAAGGTATTTTCCTTTGCAGTCAATCACTTCTGCCCCTGCTGGCAGGGGGGCATCCGCGGCGCAGATCTGCGCAATCTTGCCATCCGCAATGTGAACTGTGCCTGTGATGATGTCCCCTGCTTCGGGATCGATCAGCTGGGCGTTGATAAGATACAGCGTCATGGCGGGCCTTTGGTCTGGATCAGGTTAAGGTCTCTTGCCTGAAAAACGCCCCTAAACCAAGGGGGGCAAGGCGATGTTAAGGGCGGCGTGGGCCGCGGGCGGTTTCGATCTGTTCGGCAGTGGCGGCAGCATAAGGCAGATGACGCATCAACATGCGTTGGCCGGAGGTCAGGGTGATCACAACGCGGGTGCCCCATTGCACCCTTGCGCTGTCGATGTCGGACAGCGAAATTTGCGAACGCCCGTCCGGCCCGTCATAGATCAGCTGTCCTTGGCTGATCTGCCACAGATCACTGCGCAGTATACGCCAGCGCAACAGATCTTCGATCATGAACCCCAAGGCAAGCACGCCAGCGCCCCAAAACCCCCACGCGCGAGGCAATCCGAAATAGACAGAGCAGACCAGTGCCACCGTGGCCAGCCCGAGAAAGGTCAACGCCGCAGTAATCGCCACACGGCGCAGGAAAATGCGGCGTGACGGGGCCCAACTGATCCCGTCAGGGGTCAGGCGATCCACAACATCATGCCCACAATGCCAAAGGCCACCAGCAAGGCGATCATTGCGATCCGGCCGGACATCTTGGGGTCTTTAGGGTCTTCCATCGGGATTTCCTTTTTCGGGTGACGGGTCAGCCAACGGCCCACCACAGAATGAGAACGGCAAGCAGGATCAACGCCCCTATTGCCCGTGATTTATGGCGTTGCATGTCGGGGGCGGCCGCTTTTGGGGCGGGGGCACCCGTATAGGGTTGCGCGGCTTTCGCCGATATGCCGGCGTGCTGGCTTGGCGCGGCGGGCTGTGCGTAGGTGCCGATCAATGTCAGCGCGGAATCAGGCGTCAGGCGCATTGCGTTGCCGCCGAAGGCCAATGAATGCACCAGCATGACCCAACCATCGAGCGCGCGCAGCTTGGCCGCGTCCCGCTTGATCTGCGTTTCATCAGCGTCGGTACCTTGCCGCAGATAACCGGCAAGACCGATTTCATCCAGATCGGACACGGGGAACACTTCGATACCATCGGGGTTCAGCGCCGCGACACCAAGAATTGCGAACTGGGCCTCATTGCTGGCTTGTAGGGCTTTGGCATGGGCCGCAGGCATTGAAAGCGAAAACACCCGCGTTGTGCCTGTTTCGCCGGTTGGAATGTCGATTGCCATCCGCCTTTATACCGTTTCAGGCGTGCGCGCGCGCAGGTTTCGGGCCAACAGGTCCATTGCGGCCATGCGCACGGCTACGCCCATTTCGACTTGATCCTGAATGACGCTGCGGTTGATGTCATCGGCCAATGTGCCGTCAATCTCGACCCCGCGGTTCATCGGGCCGGGGTGCATCACGATGGCGTCGGGTTTGGCATGGGCCAGCTTGTCCGCGTCCAGCCCGTAGCGATGGTAATATTCGCGCTCGGACGGGATGAAACCGCCGTCCATGCGTTCCTTTTGCAGGCGCAGCATCATCACGACATCGACGTCTTTTAGCCCCTCTGCCATGTCGTCAAACACCTCGACACCGAATTCCGCGATGCCTGCGGGCATCAACGTGGGCGGGCCAATCAGCCGGATGCGGTTTTCCATCTTGCCCAACAGCATGATGTTGGAACGTGCCACACGTGAATGGGCGATATCACCGCAAATCGCGATCGACAGACGGTGCAACCGCCCCTTGGCGCGGCGGATCGTCAGCGCGTCCAGCAAGGCTTGCGTCGGGTGTTCATGGCGCCCGTCACCGGCGTTCAGCACCGCACAGTTCACTTTTTGCGCCAACAGATCGACGGCCCCCGATTGCGGATGGCGCACGACCAGCAGATCAGGGTGCATGGCATTCAATGTCATGGCGGTATCAATCAGGGTCTCGCCCTTTTTGATCGACGAGGCCTGCATCGCCATGTTCATCACATCCGCCCCGAGCCGTTTGCCCGCGATTTCAAAGCTGGCCTGCGTACGGGTCGAGTTTTCGAAGAACATGTTGATCTGGGTCAGCCCCGCCAAGGCATCGGTGTGTTTCAACGGCTGACGGTTCAGGTCGGCATAGCTGTCGGCCAGATCAAGGATCGCGGTAATATCGCTTTGCGACAGATGTTCGATACCGAGCAGATGTTTATGTGTGAAAGCGGCGGGTGCGAAGGACATGGGGACACCTTTGAATGGGGTTGCCCCCTTATAGGGCGCGGGCAGGTGTCGCGGCAAGGCGATCAGGGATTTAGATTGCCGCTGCGGGGGCGTAAGCTGGGTCCATGGAATCAGCGAGCTTTCATCACGACCACGCGCTGCTGGAGTGGCAGATCGAACTTGGCGCGACCGAGGCGATTTCGGATGTGCCGGTCAATCGCTATGACGTCCCTGCCGTGGTGGAAAAACCCAAAGTGGCAGAAGCGGCTGCTGGTGGTTTTGTGCCGATGGCCAAGGAAGATCCGGTCGCCCTTGCCCAACAGGCAGCTTCGGGGGCTGGAACGCTTGAGGAATTGCGTGCAGCAATGGCGGCTTTTGAGCACTGTGATTTGAAAAAGGGCGCGCGCAATCTGGTGTTTTCAGACGGGATCGCAGGGGCTCCTGTCATGATCATCGGAAATGCCCCGACACGGGCAGAAGATCAGGCAGGCCTGCCCTTTGTCGATAAGGAAGGGCAGCTGTTGGACAAGATGCTGGGTGCCATCGGGATGGGGCGCGCGCATGAAGCGGCACCAGTCTACATCACCAGCATCCTGCCGTGGCGCCCGCCGCAAAACCGGGATCCCAAACCGCATGAAATCGCGATGATGAAGCCGTTCTTGCTGCGTCACATCGAACTTGCCGCGCCCAAGCTGTTGGTGCTGGCTGGCAATTGGGCCTGTCAGGCCTTGCTGGAAAAACGCGGGGTCGCACGGTTGCGCGGGCAGTGGACGCAGGCCGCAGGTCTGCCCGCATTGCCGATGTTTCACCCGTCCCAATTGATGCGTTCGCCCGAGTATAAGCGCGAAACTTGGACGGATTTGCTCAGTCTTAAGAAGAGGTTGCAGAATGGTTGATCCGATTACCCTGCTGGCATTTGTGCCTGCCGCACTGGCGCTGAACCTCACGCCGGGGCCGGATATGATGTTCTGTCTGGGGCAGGGTCTGCGGGCGGGGCCGCGTGCCGCGATCGCAGGGAGCGGCGGTGTCGCGGTGGGAGGTATGGTGCATGTGGCGCTTGCCGGTCTGGGGTTGGGCGCGTTGATCGCTGCGCATCCTTGGGCATTCGACGTGATCCGCTGGATCGGCGTGGCCTATCTGGTCTACCTCGCGATTGGTGCGTTTCGCCCGCCACCGCCAGCCGGGCCCACGGGGCCGGGTCTGTCCGTGGCGCGCGCCTTTGGTACGGGTCTGTTGATAAACCTGACAAACCCCAAAGTAATACTGTTCGTGCTGGCCTTTGTGCCGCAGTTCATCCGGCCCGAGGCGGGTAATGTGTTTGCGCAATTCCTGATCTGCGGCGCGGTGATCGGTGTCGGCGGGTTTATCATCAACGGGGCGGTGGGGGCCTTTGCCGGCCGCTTTGGCCGCGCTTTGGCAACCGGCGGGCGCGCGGCCCGTGTCACTGGCTGGATCAGCGGTGGCATCTTTCTGGGCCTCGCCGCCCGACTGGCAGTATTGGAGCGATCATGAGCCGTATCGACGAAACCGCTGAATTTATCGCTGTGCGCATCGCCTTGCTCACAGTGTCGGACACCCGCGATCTGTCTCAGGACCGCTCTGGTGATGTCTTGCGCGACCGCATCGAAGCGGCGGGTCATTCGGTTGCCGAACGTCACGTTCTACCTGATGAGCGCGGTCTGATTGCGGATCAATTGCGGGCGTGGTGCGCGGATAAGGCGATCGACGTGATTATTTCCACCGGTGGCACGGGGTTGACGGGCCGTGATGTCACGGTCGAAGCGCACCGCGATGTCTATGAAAAAGAGATCGACGCCTTTGGCACCGTGTTCACCATGGTCTCGATGCAAAAGATCGGGACGTCAGCTGTGCAAAGCCGTGCAACGGGCGGCGTGGCCAATGGCACCTATCTGTTCGCCCTGCCGGGATCTCCCGGCGCCTGCAAGGACGCGTGGGACGAGATTTTGGGCAAGCAACTGGATTACCGTCACAAGCCCTGCAATTTTGTCGAGATCATGCCGCGGCTCGACGAACACAAGCGACGCAAATAATTCTGGCATTCCTGCGACGGAAATACCTGCGACATCCGTTCAACAAGATGTAGCTTGGTATTTTCTCTGCGCCTTCTAGACTGGGGCGCAGCGAAGTTTTCTTTGGATCGGACGGGTATGCGTTTTTTACGACAAAGCATGATTGGTCTCTTTCTGGCCGCCTGTACCTTGGGGTTGCTGGTGTTTGCGGCAGCATTGGTGGGCGGCGCGGTCAGTGAGCGCATGGCTGACGATCCCAAAGGCCCGCCCGCGCGTGAACGTGTGTTTGCGGTGAATGTGGTGACGGCGCAGGCCGAAGATGTGGTGCCGGTACTGGAAACTTTTGGCGAAGTGCAAAGCCGTCGTTTGCTGGAATTGCGCGCCGCTGTGGGCGGTCGGGTGATCGAACTGGCGGAAGGTTTCGAAGACGGCGGCGAGGTCAAAGCAGGTCAGGTGTTGGTACGTCTGGATCCTGCGGATGCGCAATCTGCGGTGGATCGTGCGCAAAGTGACGTGGCCGATGCGTTGGCCGAGGGGCGCGATGCGGCGCGGTCTTTGGAACTGGCCGGTGCCGAACTGGACGCGACGCAATTGCAAGCGGATCTGCGGACCCGTGCGTTTGAGCGCCAGCAAGGGTTGGCCGAACGCGGTGTCGGGACGGCGGCAACCACCGAAGTGGCAGAACTTGCCGCTGCCGCCGCGCAGCAGGCTGTGGTGTCGCGCCGTCAGGCGGTGGCACAGGGAGAGGCCCGTCTGGATCAGGCGAAAACCAGTTTGGCGCGGGCTGAAATCGCCTTGGCGGAAGCCAAACGCCGGCTGGCAGACACGACATTGACCGCGCCGTTTGATGGTACGCTGTCGGCCACGGATGTGGTCGTGGGCCGGCGCGTGACGGCAAATGAACGTTTGGCCGAACTGATTGATCCGCAAGACCTCGAGGTGTCGTTCCGCCTGTCCACGGCCCAATATGCGCGGCTGCTTGATGCAGACGCGCAACTGATACGGGCCGAACTGGTGGCTTTGCTGGACGTCACCGGTGTGGATCTTGAGGCGAAGGGGCGCATCAGTCGCGCCAGCGCCGCCGCTGGAGAAGGGTCTACGGGCCGGTTGATCTTTGCGGCGCTCAGCGATGCGGGCGGGTTCAAGCCCGGTGACTTTGTGACCGTACGCGTGCAAGAACCCGTGTTGAAAAACGTGACCCGCCTGCCTGCATCCGCGGTCGATGCGCGCGGTGAATTGTTGGTGCTGGATAGCGAAAACCGGCTTGAGGCCGTTCAGGTCGACCTGTTGCGCCGTCAGGGGGATGACGTGTTGGTGCGCGGTCCGATTTTGGGTCGCCAGATCGTGGAGGCACGTTCCCCGCTGTTGGGCGCGGGCATCGCGGTAAAACCGGTCACGCGCGAGGGCACTCCGCAAGCTGCGCCTGAAATGCTGGAGCTGACCGAAGAACGCCGCGCCGCACTGGTCGCTTTTGTGCAGGCCAACACACGTATGCCCAAAGAAGCCAAAGAGCGCGTTCTGGCGCGGTTGACCGAAGCAAAAGTCCCCGCCGAGATGGTCGCGCGGATCGAAAGCCGGATGGGGGGCTAGGGCATGGCGCGCAAGATGCCTGAGGCGGCGGGCGGTATTCTGTCCTACTTTGTGCGTCACCGCACGGCTGCGAACCTGTTGTTGCTTGTGCTGCTGGTCGCGGGTTTCGCATCGGCCCCCAACATGCGGGCGCAGTTTTTCCCCGATGTGATTGTCGACAGCGTAAGTGTCTCAACCGTCTGGCAAGGGGCCGGTGCGGAGGACGTTGACGCCGCGATTGTGCAAATTCTTGAACCTGCCCTACTGGCCATTGAGGGGGTTGAGGGATCCAATAGCACCTCGCGCGAAGGGTCAGGCACGATCGTTCTGGATTTTGAACCAAGCTGGGACATGGCCCGCGCTGCGGCGGATGTGCAAACGGCGGTTGATCTGGTCACGACCTTGCCGGACGAGGCCGAAGAGCCGAACGTGCGGCGCGGCGCGTGGCGCGACAGGGTGACGGATGTCGTGATCACGGGACCGGTGGCACCGGAACAGTTGGGCCGCTTTGCCGATGAATTCGTGACCCGTCTGTTTGCCGCGGGCGTCACCCGCACCACGATCGAAGGGGTCGCGGCCCCGCAAACCATGATCGAAGTGCCGTCAGCGCAGTTGATTGCCTATGATGTGAGCATGGCCGAAATCGCGGCAGCCATTGCCGCAGAGGTTGACGCCGACCCTGCGGGCGATGTGAGCGGCGCGAATGCGCGGGTGCGTACCGGCACCGCGAAAAGAACGGCGCGCGAGATTGCAGGTATCGTGCTGCGCTCCAATCCTGATGGCTCAAAGCTGACAGTGGGCGATGTGGCCGTGGTGCGCGAAGAAGGCGTTGACCGCAACCGCCAGTACTTTGTCGGTGAAAATCCGGCAATGTCGGTGCGGGTGGACCGGTCTGATCGAGGTGATGCGATTGGTATTCAAGAGGACGTAGAACAGGTTGCGGCGGCCTTGCGCTCAAGCCTGCCGGCATCGGTCAACGTTGAATTGATCCGCACAAGGTCAGAGGCGATCAAGGGGCGTCTGGACCTGCTGATCGACAACGGATTGATGGGATTGGGGCTGGTTGTCGGTTTGTTGTTCCTGTTCCTGAATGCGCGCACGGCCTTTTGGGTGGCAGCAGGCATTCCCGTGGCGATGGGAGCGGCGATTGCACTGATGTATCTGGGCGGGCTGACGATCAATATGATTTCGCTGTTCGGGCTGATCATTACGCTGGGCATCGTGGTGGATGACGCGATTGTGGTCGGGGAGCACACAGACCACCGGTTTCGTACGCTTGGGGAGCCGCCGATGGTCGCGGCAGAAAAGGCGGCGCAGCGCATGTCGATGCCGGTTTTCGCCGCCACTTTGACCACGATTATCGCGTTTTTCGGGCTGGTTGCCGTGGGCGGGCGGTTCGGTGATTTGATCCAGGATATTCCGTTCACCGTGATCGCCGTTTTGGCGGCGTCCTTGGTTGAGTGCTTTTTGATCCTGCCCAATCACATGGCTCATGCGGTGGCGGCAGCGGACAAGGAACATTGGTACGACATGCCCAGCCGAGTGGTGAATCGCGGCTTTGTCTGGGTGCGCGAAACCTTGTTCCGCCCGTTTATGGCAGGGGTGATCCGTGCGCGCTATGTCGTGTTGGCGGGCGTGCTTGCCGTGCTGGCGTCACAGGTGGCCTTGTTTATCAAAGGCGATGTGCAATGGCGGTTCTTTAATGCGCCCGAACGCGGCTCTGTCTCGGGCAACTTTATGATGACCGAAGGGGCGACCCGCGAAGACACTTTGGCCATGATGCGCGAAATGCAACGCGCCACCGAAGCGCTGGGCGCGGAGTATGCCGAACGCTATGGCACCAACCCGCTGGATTACGTGATTGCGCAGATTGGCGGCAATGGCGGGCGCGGGCTGGCCGGTGCCGATACTAAAGATGCCGATCTGCTGGGGGGCATATCGATTGAGCTGATCGACGCTGATCTGCGGCCCTATTCCAGTTTTGCTTTTGTGGCGGAATTGCAGGAAACCGTGGTCAATCACCCGATGGCCGAAACTGTCAGCTTTCGCGGCTGGCGTTCCGGTCCGGGGGGCGATGCGCTGGATGTGCAGTTTTACGGGGCGGATACCGATACGCTGAAGGAAGCGTCACAAGCGTTGCAGGATGCGTTGCGCCAATATCCCGAGGTCAGCGCGGTCGAGGATAATCTGGCCTATGATAAAGAGGAATTGATCCTTGATCTGACACCGCAAGGGCAAGCGCTGGGCTTTACCATCGACACATTGGGAACGGCGTTGCGCCACCGTCTGGGCGGGATCGAGGCGGCGACCTATCCCGACGGGCCGCGCTCTGCCACGATTCGTGTAGAGCTGCCTGAAGGCGAGTTGACGGCGGATTTTCTGGACCGCACACAGATGCGCACCCCTGCCGGTCTTTATGTCCCCTTGGCCGATATCGTCAGTGTCGAACGGCGTACGGGGTTTTCCACAGTCCGGCGCGAGAACGGTATCCGTCTGATCTCGGTTACCGGAGATATCTCCGAAGATGACGCCGCGCGGGCGTCTGCAATTCAGGAGGATCTGGAGACAGAAATTCTGCCTCGTATCGCCTCCGAGCAGCAGGTCGAATACCGTCTGGCGGGGCTCAGCGAGCAGGAAGGTGATTTTCTGAATGATGCGATGACCGGTTTGATCCTGTGCCTGACGGGCATCTATCTGGTACTGGCGTGGGTGTTCGGCAGCTGGACACGGCCCATGGTGGTGATGGCTGTTATCCCCTTTGGCTTGGTTGGGACGATTTACGGCCATGCGTTGTGGGAGGTGCCGCTGAGCATGTTCACGGTTGTGGGTTTGCTGGGGATGACAGGGATTATCATCAACGATTCCATCGTCTTGGTCACGACCATCGATGAATACGCCGAAAGTCGCGGATTGATCCCGTCGATTATTGACGGGGCAACGGACCGGTTGCGGCCCGTGATGTTGACGACGCTGACAACGGTACTGGGCATGGCACCGCTGCTGTATGAGCAAAGCCAGCAGGCGCAGTTTTTGAAACCCACGGTGATCACTCTTGTCTACGGGCTGGGCTTCGGGATGTTTCTGGTGCTGCTAGTGGTGCCCGCGTTGGTCGCGGCGCAGCATGACGTTGCCCGCCAGGTTGCAGCATTGCGGCGTGGCATGCGCGCACCTGTGTCGGCCCTGCGGTTTGGGTTGGCGGCGCTTTGGGCGCTGATACTGGCGTGGGGGGCGGTGACAATTGGCTGGGCTGCGTGGTTTGGCGTGTTGCATCCTGTGGTCGCGAAGGGGGTGCCCGTGGTGCAGAACATGTCGCCTATGTCCGCCGGTTTTCTGCTGTTTGTCGCCGGTGCGGGTGCGGTGGCGCTGATCGGGTATCTGGTTGCGGGCATCGCGTTTGTTGCGCGGCGCAAGCCGACGGCGGGCTAGATCAGCGCGCGGTACAGCCGCGAATGTCGACAGCGTGCTTGTCACCCAAAACCGTGATGCGAATTTTCGACCGGTCCAGCGCCAGTGGTGCGCCATCAGCGGCCAAAATCTCGCCTTGCGCGATCAAGGTGGCACCATTGCGGCTGACTTCGGTTTCGCTTGACCACAGGCCGGGCTGGCCGGCTTCGATGATCACGACCTCGCGTCCACCGGTTGAGGGCAGGGTGACCTGTGCTTCGATGCGCATCCCGTCTTCGGTGGGGCTCAGGGCGCAAGTGGCAGTTTTCACACCTGCCTCTTTTGCGGAGTAGGGCCGCGCGGCGAGGGCGGCGGCGATCATCGGGGTTGGTTTTGCGCTGCTGTCGGACAATACGGCGTCCAGTGACATGCTGTGCGGCACGCAGATGTCCTTGCACACGCCAATCTCCAGCTCCGCTTTAAGGGTCATGGGATCACCCGCGCGATGGGGCGCAAGGGTAAGCGGCAGGATCACATCACCGGAATACCCGATGGTGCGCATGCCGGCGGTCAGGAAAACCTCAGGCGCAGGCCATGTGATGCCGACACCGCGCAGGTTATCGGAACCGGACCAGTTGAAATGCGGAGGAATGCCCGCGTCACCGGGGCTGCGCCAATATGTCTTCCAGCCCGGCGACAGTTTTAACCGCACGGCGGCAATACGGGTGCCATCGCTTTGCTGCCAGCCGGTCAGGATTTCACCGGTCACAGGAATTTCGAAACTGTCATCCGCCATCAGGGGCAAGGCAGTCGCGCAGGTCAGGGCAAGGGCGGAAAGGCATCTTTTGAACATTCATCCTAGATGGGCCAATTGCCGATTGCTGCCAAGTCACGATTGCATCAGCGATGTTTCGTCAATTTGTGACGAAAACCGGCTAACCCCTTGTCGCAGGCAAGCGGGGCGGGCATGCTTTGTGACATGGCTGACAAACCTTCAATGACCGCCCCGCTCTTGTCCCTTACCGGTAAGCTGTTGATTTCGATGCCGGGCATGGGGGATCCGCGTTTTGCGCATTCGGTGATCTTTCTGTCCTCACATGGCGAGGACGGTGCGATGGGGCTGATGGTGAATAAACCCGCCCAAGGGATTGGCCTGTCGGATGTCCTTGACCAGCTTTCGCGCGATTTCGGACCGGCAAAACACCAGCTGGGTGTGCATTTCGGTGGCCCGGTCGAAACGGGGCGCGGATTTGTGCTGCATTCAGATGAGTATCGGTCGGCCTTGCATACCCTGCGGGTCGAGGGCGGGTTCGGCATGACCGCCACCTTGGACGTGCTTGAGGATATCGCGAAGGGCGAAGGCCCCGATAAGGCGTTGTTGATGTTGGGCTATGCGGGATGGGGTCCGGGGCAACTGGAAAGCGAAATCGCCCAGAACGGATGGTTGACCGCCGATGCCACGCCCGAAATCGTGTTTGATTTACCGGATGCCGACAAATGGGAAGCCGCGCTTGGATCGCTCGGGATTGATCCGCTTGTGCTGTCCGCAACGGCGGGGCGCGCCTAGCTTAACGCGGTGCGGCGGCCCGTTGCAGACGGTCATTGATCGCGTGGCCCAGCCCGTGTTCGGGGATCGGGGCAACGGCGATGGGGCGGGCTTTGGCGTCGAGTTGGTGCAGGCAGTCAAACAGATTTGCTGCCGCTTCGGTCAAATCGCCACTGGCGGACAGGTTCAGATCACAGGGCATGTTTCCAAAACCCAAGAACAATTCGTTGCCTTTTGGTTTGGTCGCGTTCAGGCGCACGGCCCCTGCGGGGGCGTAATGCGATGTGAGTTGACCGGGCGCGGTGATGTCAGGGCCGCTGTTTTGTGCCAATGGATGACCAAGTGCCGCTTCTATCGCTTCTTGGGGCAGGCCGCCGGCGCGCAACAGCATGGGGGTGTCGCCCGTCAGCCCGACGATGGTGCTTTCCAGTCCGACCATACAGGGGCCGTCATCCAGCACGGCTGCGATCTTGCCCGACAATCCGGCAAGGACATGCGCGGCCGTTGTTGGCGAAATGCGCCCCGATGGGTTGGCAGAGGGGGCCGCAACCGGACCGCCGAACGCGGCCAGCAGGCGACGCGCTGTCGCGTGGGCGGGCACGCGCAGCGCCACGGTATCCAGTCCGGCCGTCACCAACGACGATAATCCGTGACCTTCTTTCAGGGGCAACACCAAGGTCAGTGGACCGGGCCAGAACGCGGCGGCGAGTATCTCTGCGGCATCGGACCACTCAACAAAACCCTGCGCCTGGGTGGTCTGCGCCAGATGCACGATCAACGGATTGAAGCTGGGCCGTCCCTTGGCGGCAAACACGCCTGCCACGGCTGTGCCGTTGCGCGCATCGGCACCCAATCCGTAAACGGTTTCCGTGGGAAAGGACACCAGCGCGCCAGCGGACAAAAGGTCAGCGGCCTGTGCAATGCCTGCCTCGTCCGGTCTAAGCCTGAGTGTTTCGATGTCCATCAGAGCCCCTTTGACGCGGCGTTTAGGTTGCGGTAGGGCGTCGCTGCATTCCATGCTGATGCCGAGATTGCCTTTAGCAGGGCTGTGACTGACGTGCCAGCCACACCGATATTTTCAGGAGACTTTCCTATGCCATACCGCGCCGCTGTGACAGATTACCTTTTCATGATCGACACTTTGCTGGATGCCGATGCCCTGCGCCAGACCACCCGTTTCGAGGAGGCAACAGCAGATGTGACTGCCGCCATTCTGGAAGAGGCGGGCAAACTGTGTGACGAGGTGCTGGCCCCGCTGCAACGCAACGGTGATCTGCATCCCGCGCGGCTCGAGAACGGGGTTGTGCGCACCTCGCCCGGCTTTGCGGACGGGTTTAAGGCGATTGCCGAAGGCGGCTGGATCGGCATGGGCGCAGATCCCGAATATGGCGGCATGGGGTTGCCGATGATCCTGACCTCTGCGGTGAATGAAATGATGAGCGGCGCGTGTATTTCGCTGCAGCTGGCCCCATTGATGTCGCAGGGCCAGATCGAAGCGCTGGAACACCACGGGTCCGATGCGATCAAAGAATTGTATCTGCCCAAGCTGATTTCCGGTGAATGGACCGGCACGATGAACCTGACAGAGCCGCAGGCGGGATCGGACGTCGGCGCGTTGAAGTCCAAGGCCGTCGACAACGGCGATGGCACTTACGCGATTTCGGGACAAAAGATCTATATCAGTTGGGGCGATCATGATGTGGCGGAAAACATCTGCCATCTGGTCCTTGCCCGTTTGCCGGGTGCGCCCGAAGGCACCAAAGGCATCAGCCTGTTTCTGGTGCCCAAATTTATCCCGAACGCAGACGGCACAGTGGGCGCGCGTAACGGCGTCAGCACCGTCAGTCTGGAACACAAGCTGGGGCTGCACGGGTCACCCACCGCAGTCATGCAATACGACAACGCCACCGGTTGGTTGGTCGGCCCCGAACAGGGCGGCATGGCCGCGATGTTCACCATGATGAACAACGCCCGTCTGGGTGTTGGCGGGCAGGGTGTCGGCGTGGCCGAAGCTGCTTATCAACATGCGCTGAGCTATGCGCTGGATCGCAAACAAGGGCGGGCAGGGGGCGATGGCACCGGCAGCATCGCGGATCACGCGGATGTGCGCCGTATGCTGGTCGAGATGAAGGCGGATGTATTTGCCGCGCGCGCGATCGGGCTAAGCTGCGCCTATGCGCTGGACATGGCCAATGCCACGGGCGATGCGTCATGGCGTGCGCGCGCGGCGTTGCTGACGCCGATCGCCAAGGCGTTCGGCACCGATACAGGCTGTAGCGTGGCGCATACCGGTGTGCAGGTGCACGGCGGCATGGGCGTGATCGAAGAAACCGCAGCGGCGCAATTCGGCCGCGACGTGCGTGTGACCACGATCTATGAAGGCACCAACGGCATTCAGGCGATGGACCTTGTTGCCCGCAAGATGATGGACGGCGGCGAGGCGGCGGGCCTACTGCTGGATGAGATGGAAGAAGACATCGAACGTGCCCGTCCCGATTTCCCCAATATGGCCGATGCCTGCTGGCAGGCCTGCGAAAGCATGCGCGAGGCGACGGAGTGGCTGGTGGCGCAGGATGACATGAACAACCGTTTCGCCGGTGCCGTGCCCTTTCTACGGGCTTTCGCACGGGTTCTGGGGGCGCAACTGCACCTCAAGGCTGCGATGGCGGACAAGGGCGGGCCACGCGAAAAGCTGGCGCGGTTCTACATCCTGCGGATGCTGCCTGAGCATGCCGGCCTGTTGACCCATGCGCAGGCGGGTGAAGCGGATCTGTTCGCCGTCACAACCGATGCGTTGGCGTCCTGATGGCTGATATCGCACCTGCCGGTTTACGCTACCCCCACGACACGCCGCCGGCCCACGGCATCGAAGCAATCGAAGTCGCCCCGGGCGTTTTGTGGCTGCGCATGCCGCTGCCGATGAAGCTGGATCACGTCAACATCTACGCCTTTGATGAAGGGGACAGCTGGACGATCATCGACACGGGCTTTGCGTCCAAGAAATCCAAGGCGATCTGGGCGGAGGCATTAGCTGGACCGTTGGGCGGCAAACCGGTCAGTCGCGTTGTGGTGACCCATCATCACCCCGATCACATCGGGCTGGCGGGGTGGTTCCAATCCGAACACGGGGCCGAATTGGTCACCACGCGTACCGCATGGCTGACAGCACGGATGCTGATCCTGGACGAACAAAAAACACCCGCAGCAGAATCGCTGGCGTTTTATAAACTGTCAGGGATGGATCCTGCCCTTTTGGACAAACGCGCCTCTGAGCGGCCTTTCAACTTTTGCGACATCGTCGAACCTTTGCCGCTGGGCTACACGCGGATCAAACAGGACGACACGATCCAGATTGGCGGTCGGACGTGGGACGTGCATATGGGCAACGGTCACGCACCTGAACACGCTACCTTCTGGAGCAGGGACGACAATCTGGTGATCGCGGGGGATCAGATTCTGTCGTCTATCAGCCCCAATGTCGGTGTGCACCCCACAGAACCAATGGCTGACCCGATTGGCGAATGGCTGGAGGCCTGTGAACGGCTGGCCCCGCTGGCGCGGGCCGATCATCTGGTGCTGGGCGGGCATAAATTGCCGTTCACAGGATTGCCCAAGCGGATGGAACAGCTGATCGAGAACCACCATAGCGCCCTGAAGCGGCTGCTGGCCTATATCGACACGCCAAAGTCGGCGTCGGAGTGTTTCTCACCTTTGTTCAAAAGAAAGATAGGTGAAGCGGAATACGGTCTGGCACTGGTTGAAGCGGTCGCCCATTTGAGCCACCTTTACCAAAGCGGCCTTGCCACGCGCGCATTGCGTGCGGAAGATGGGGCGTGGGTGTATCAAAGCAAGGGGTAACGCGGCATGGGCAATCAGATCAAAACCGCAGCGGAGGCCGCGGAAAGCGATGCCTTGCCACGCTGTCACGAGGTACATTCCGATCCTGAACAGCCCAAGGCCAGCGCAGAGAACCTGCCCAAATCCGTAAAGGCAGAACCGGTCGCGAAAAAGAGCGCCGCGCAATGGGCCTATGAGCGGACCGTGCTGTATCTCAAGAACTTTGAGGAGCAGCTGGATAACGAACACGAGGTCGCAATGGGGTTTACCGGTGGCGATGCAGGTGTGTTGCGTATCGAGGGGATGGGATATTTCGACCCCGATATCGTGACGTTTTACGGCACCGATCCGACCGGCGGGCGTACCCAGTTGGTGCAGCATGTCAGTCAGTTAAGTGTGATGCTGCGGGCGCTGCCCAAGGCCAAAGAAGGATCAAAGCCCAACCGTATCGGTTTCCGGCTGGTCGAGGACCTGGAAAAGTCGCAGGAAGCGGTCAGCTAAAACACGATTGATTGAGGCATTTTGACCGCGTGACAGGCGCGTTGAAATGAGATAATCAGCGCCAAACCAAGTATCTGAAGGAATGAACAGATGTCCGAACATGAACATGGCTCTATGGATTACAGCGAACAGCAAAAGATGTTCGACGGGTTCATGTCTTTTGTCAGTAAAACAACCATCACAATCATCGTTTTGTTGGTGCTGATGGCAATCTTCGCAACCTGATTGGTCTGCGCCAAAAATACAGGCGGCACGCTGCTCGCCCTGCCGGTTTCGTAAGAACGACATGGGCAAGACGTGATTCTTTGCAGTGCTGCGTGACGATTTGCACATTCGGGGTCGCCCTTACGAAAGCTCTGTTCGGGGCTAAAACAGGGGAGGTTTGATTGTGAAACGCCTATTTACCAGTCTGGCGCTTGTTGCTTTGGTGTCGGGATGTGCGGCCAACACCGGCGGGGACAGCTCGTTTCAGGAAGTTGCCGCTGCCGCCTATCGCGCGCCCGGTCAGCCCACGTTGACGGTGTTTACCATGGTCAATAACCGCACGGGCGGTGGCGGGCATACATCCCTGATGGTCAGCGGTTCCCAGCGGGTCATCTTTGACCCTGCCGGATCGTTTCGCGATGATCGAGTGGTCGAACGCGGTGACGTGCTTTACGGGATGACGCCCGGTTGGGTACAGGCGTATAAATCCGCCCATGCCCGGTCTACCTTTCACGTCGTGTCGCAGGAAATTCCGGTCACTGCCGCGCAGGCTGAACAGGCGTTACGTCTGGTTCAGGCCAATGGCAGTGTGCCGGGCGCATTTTGTGCCAATGCGACCTCCGGCATTCTGGCGCAGATTGACGGGCTGCCAAAGGTGTCCAGCACCTATTATCCGACTAAGCTGATGGCGCAGATCGAAAGCTTTCCAAACGTCACCACAACCAAATTGTTCGAGGACGATGCTGACGATTTGAAAGGTGCCGTGCGCGAAGTGGCTTTAGCCCAATAAATATAGCATCCCGTAAAGGGTAAGTCCCCCCGCAAACATCGCGGCGAGGACGTTCTTGGTCAGCAACCCGACAGCAAGCGCAGCGGCCGCTGCCGCAAGGCGCGCAGGATCGGGTTCGCCACCCGTCGCAGCGGGCCAAAGCACTTGCGGCGCGACCAGCGCAGGCAAAACCGCAACTGCCGTATATCGCAAATGGCGCAGCAACCCTGCAGGCATCTGGCGGTCCCCGACGAAACCGGTGAAGGCGAAGCGCAGCAGAAAACTGCCCACGCCCAAGCCGATGATCACGATCCAGAGGGTGGATTTATCAATCATGACCCGCCCCTTTTCTGTTCAAGGTATTTTTCCAACGCGGCACCGGCAAGCATGCCGGCAAGGCCGCCAATGATCACACCCATTGAATAGGGCACCCCTGCCGCCAGCAGGCTGACCACGACCGCAACAAAGGCGGCCAGAACATGGGCCAGAGTGCGAAACATCGGTGCGATCATCGCCAAAAAGGTAATGGGAATCGCGAAATCAAGCGCCCAACTGTCAGGCACCTGCGTACCAAGTACCGCGCCCACAACCGTGAAGATGTACCAAAGCGGCGCCACCGTCGCGACGGCGCCAAAGAAATAAGCAACCCGCTGGGGCACTGTCATTTCGGGCCGTTTTTCGAATTCGGCGATGGAAACCACATAGGATTGATCGACGGTCAGATAGGCGGCGAAGGCCCGCTGCCACAGCGGCGCGGAGCCGATATAGGGGGTAAGCGAGGCTGAATACATCGCCATGCGCAGGTTCACGGCCAGCGCAGAGATCAGCACAATCACGGTAGGCGCTTCTTCTTGCAGAAGTTGCAGCGCGGTGAACTGGGCCGCACCGGCAATGACCACCAGCGAAAACACCAGCGATTCCAATACGCTTAGCCCCGCTTCGGTTGCGAGCAGTCCGAAGAGTGATGCAAATGGGATGATCACCAGAATAAATGGCGATCCATCGGCAAAGCCTTTCAGAAAGGCGGATTTCACGGTGGTGGTGGTCATGCGAAGCCCCTAGGTTAACGCCATGCCTAACGCCAACCAGTGGGGGATACAATTGGCCCAGGACCCAGATGTTACCGATTATCTGATAGCGCCCGATCCGGCGGCGGCGCGTCTGACGCGTGCGGTGCGCGGTGTGGATCATGAGGGGCGCGAAACAACCCTGCGTGTGGTCGAGGAACGGCCCCTGACGATCTTTTTGAACGGGCAGGAAATCGTGACAGCGATGACGATTGGGGACTATCCCGAATATCTTGCGCTGGGGTTTCTGCGCAATCAGGGGATGCTGCGCGCAGACGAGGACATCACCCGCGTTGACTATGACGAAGAATTGGAAACCGTGGTAGTGCGCACCGTCCGCGCGACGGATTACGAAGACAAGATGCGCCGTAAAACCCGCACGTCGGGCTGCGCTGTCGGCACGGTCTTTGGCGATATGATGGAGGGGCTGGAGGGCGTCACACTGGCGCAAACGCCTGTTCGCAGTTCATGGCTTTACGCCCTGTCGGCCAAGATCAACCGGACCCCCTCGCTTTACCTTGAGGCGGGTGCGATCCATGGCACTGTGCTATGTGAGGGTGACAAGCCTTTGGTCTATATGGAGGATGTCGGTCGCCATAACGCAGTGGACAAGATTGCAGGCTGGATGTTGTCCGAGGACGCAGCGGCACAGGACAAGATTTTATACACCACCGGCAGGCTGACATCCGAGATGGTGATCAAGACCGCCATGATGGGGATTCCCGTGCTCGCCTCGCGGTCGGGTTTCACCGCTTGGGGGGTGGAGATTGCCCAGCAGGTCGGCCTGACGCTGATTGGCCGGATGAAAGGCAAACGCTTTGTCTGTCTCAGCGGTGAAGACCGGTTGATCCGCGATGCCGATCCCGCGTTGATTGATGACGAACCCAAACGGGCCGGTCGCAAGGGGGGCGTATGAAACAGCCCCTCGGTGTGATTCTGGCGGGCGGACAGGCGATGCGTATGGGCGGCGGCGACAAGGGGTTGCTGCGCCTTGGGGGGCAAACCTTGCTGGATCACGTAATTGAGCGGCTTGAGCCACAAGTGGCGGAAGTGGCGTTGAATGCCAACGGGGACCCTGCGCGGTTTTCATCCCTTCGCCTGCCGGTTCTGGCTGATTCCATTGCGGGGTTTGTCGGACCTTTGGCGGGGGTGCTGGCCGGTCTGGATTGGGCGGCAGCGCAGGGCGGCGACACGATTGTGACAGCCGCCGCTGATACGCCGTTTTTCCCCTGCGATCTGGTGCCCCAGCTCTTGCTGCGCAGCGAAGGCATGGCGCATCCCTTGGTTCTGGCGGCCACCCCCGATGCCAAACGCGGCACGGCGCGGCATCCGACGTTTGGGCTTTGGCCGGTGGCGCTGCGCGACGATCTGCGCACAGCGTTGAACGGCGGATTGCGTAAGGTGGTTTTGTGGACCGAACAACATGGCGGACGCGAAGCGCTGTTTCCGCAAGAACAGGCGTTTTTTAACGTCAATACACCTGAAGATCTGGCGCAGGCAGAGGCAATGTTATGAAGCTTTATGGGGTCGTCGGCTGGAAAAACGCAGGCAAAACCGGATTGATGGAGCGTCTGGTCACCGACATCACGGGGCGCGGCCTGACGGTTTCGACAGTCAAACACGCGCACCATTCCTTTGACGTCGATCACGCGGGCAAGGACAGTTTTCGCCACCGCGTTGCAGGGGCCACTGAGGTGCTGCTGGCATCGCGCAACCGGTTTGCCCTGATGCACGAGCTGCGCGACGCGCAAGAGCCGACATTGGCCGATTTGTTGACGCGGCTGGGGCCTGTCGATCTGGTGTTGGTGGAGGGGTACAAACGCGACGGCCACCCCAAAATCGAAGCGCACCGTAGCGTCACGGGGAATCCCCTGATTGCGCCGGATGACCCGACCATCCGCGCGATCGCCACCGACACTCCGCTTGATCTGGAGATCCCCAGTTTTGACTTGAACGACACGGTTAAAATCGCTGACTTCATCCTGACGGAGGTGGGCCTGTGTTAGGGTTTGACACCATCGTTGCGGTTGATTGGTCGAGCGGCAATGACACCGGCGCGCGCCCGCGCAAGGACGCGATCTGGGCGGCCGTAAACCGGGGAGGTACGGCTGACGCCCCTGTTTATTTGCGCAACCGGCAGGTGGCCGAAGAATGGCTGTGCGCATTGTTTGCGGCAGAGCAGGCCGCGGGCCGGCGGGTGTTAGCAGGGTTTGATTTTCCATTTGGGTATCCGGCCGGTTTTGCCGAGGCTCTGACCGGTTCCCATGATCCGCTCGCGCTGTGGGATTGGTTGGCAGAACGGGTCGAGGATAACCCCAAACAGAACAACCGTTTTGATCTGGCTGGCGCGATCAATCTTCAACTGGGCGATGGCAAGGGCCCGTTCTGGTTTAACGGTTTGGCACGCGACATTAAGGGGCTAAGCCGCCGAAAAGATGGATACGCCAACCCCTTTGCAGAAAAACGGCAATGCGAAGCTTTGGCCAAGGGGGCATTTACCTGTTGGCAGATGGGCGGAGCAGGTGCTGTCGGCGGGCAAATAATGACGGGGCTTGCGGTCCTGACCCGGCTTAGACGGCAATTCGATGTGGCGGTCTGGCCGTTTCAGGCCCCTAAAGCGCAGTTTAGCTTTATAGAAATATGGCCATCGCTTACCGTCGGTCCGGCCCCCGATGGGCAGGTAAAGGACGCGTGGCAAGTGGCAGAAGTTGCACGGCAAATCGCGTCTCTTGAAGTGGACCGGCTTGCCACCATGCTAGACGTAGACGCCCCCGAAGAGGGCTGGATTTTCGGTCTTGGTTTCGAAGCGGAGTTAAGCACCCCGCCACTGCGCAACGATTGTTTTGCGCTGCCTGCGGGGGTGCATTGGACGCCGGTGGATGAGGCGCTTGATCTGCTGAAGGATCGCCTAACGGCCGTTACCGGCATCGAAACGCTGCCCGCAACGCAGGCGTTGGGGCGCATTCTGGCGGAACCGGTAAGGGCGCGACGTTCAAATCCTCCGCTGCCGAATACGGCTGTTGACGGCTACGGCTTTGCCGGCGGGCGCGATGCGGGGCCCCATGTTTTGCCGCTGGCAACCGGACGGGCCGCCGCCGGCGATGCGCCGGGGCAGGTGATGAGCGGGCAGGCGGTGCGGGTCCTTACAGGGGCCGCATTGCCGACTGGCGTGGACACGGTCGTGTTGCAGGAAGACGTGCGTGTTGCTGAGGGGGCGATCCGGTTTTCGGGTCCAGTCAAGGCCGGCGCAAACACCCGCCAAGCGGGCGAGGACGTGATCGAGGGGCAGGATATTCTTGCCGCCGGACGACGCATTACGCCTGCAGATCTGGCGCTGATGGCCGCGACGGGCACGCGTGACATTCAATTGCGCAAACCCTTGCGGGTCGGCATTTTGTCCACTGGCGATGAATTGGTCGAGGCAGGTGAAACAGCCGTCGCCGGGCAGATCCATGATGCGAACCGGCCCATGCTTTCAGGGGTCGTCAGCGCGTTTGGACATACCTGCATTGATTTGGGGCGCGCACCGGATGATCGCGCGGCATTGCGCGCGCGGTTGGACGCGGCGAGTGGCAAGGTGGATGTGATTCTGACCAGTGGCGGGGCGTCGGCAGGTGACGAGGATCACATGTCCGCCCTGCTGGAAGAGGCGGGCGCAATGGCGCTTTGGCGGATCGCGATCAAACCGGGCAGGCCGCTGGCATTAGGGATGTGGCAGGGTGTGCCGGTCTTTGGGTTGCCCGGAAACCCCGTTGCAGCGCTGGTTTGCGCATTGGTCTTTGCGCGTCCGGCGATGGACGTGTTGGCGGGGGCATCGTGGTCTGAGCCGCAAGGATTCGACGTGCCTGCGGCCTTTACGAAAACGAAAAAAGCGGGACGGCGCGAGTACTTGCGCGCACGCCTGCGTGACGGACGCGCCGAAGTCTTTGCCTCGGAAGGGTCGGGGCGGATCAGCGGGTCGTCATGGGCTGAAGGTCTGGTGGAATTGCCGGAGCCCGCGGCGACAGTCAAGGAAGGCGCGCTTGTGCGCTATATTCCCTACAGCAGTTTCGGGCTGTAACGGTTAGTCGAATGTGCCGGCACAGCGCCCCAACAACATGAATGCGCGGGCTGTGCGGGTGTCGGAAAGTGCGGAAATCTCACTGTCAGATGCGCCTTTTTCGAATTCCGCAAAAGTCTGGTCAAAACGGCGCAAAAAATGGTGAGCGGCGTCGCGAAAAATCGGATCCTGTTTCATCCGCGCGTTGGTTAACGCAAGGGATGACCGGTCGCGAATCCCGCCAAGCGGGGCGATGGCGCGGCCACGACTTCCTTGTGCAAAATGCCGCCAGACTTCGGGGCGGGCACGATCAGGGCGTAGATCATCCATGTAAATCCCGTCCTGACTCATCAGCGTCAGCACGTCCTGCGAGGCCTGCACCAGCTGCGACGTTGACCGGTCTTTCAACGCACGGCGTAGTGATGCAAACCCGACTTCATCTTCGGCGGTTTCGGGGAAATTCAGCGCGCGTACAAAATCGTCGTTGGACAACAAGGGGGCCATGTCGATGGCCTGCGTGCCCAGTTCCAATACGGGCTGGTCGTCACCTTGCACTGCTGCTGGCTGCGCCTTGGGGCGACCTGATTCATCGCGGCGGGATTGGAATGTGGCAAGGGCCGTTTCCGTCTTGCGCGCAGCGGCGGCGATTTCATCCAGCTTGCGGGTCACGGACGGTTCCGTGCGCATGTGGTGGCCCTGCTGTTGCGCGATGTAAGCTTGGCGGATCGCGTCGATAGAGGCCTGCAAACGCTGGCTTTCCTCGCGCATGACGCGGCTTGCCTTGGCTGCAGTCGCGGCGACCCAGATCATTGCCACGGGCATAAAGATCGCCAGCATGGTCATCAGGAAACGCAGGCTTTGCGCCCCGTCTTCAGAGGTGCCTTCCTCGCGTACGATCAGAAAAAAGAACGCAGCCCCGAGCAACCAGACACCGCTGAGCGCAAGGGCAATCACCTCGATCGAAGTGATCGTGTCCGGGCGTGGTTTGTCATAGATGCCCAACGCGGTAGGCCGCGCGGAAATGCCCGTCACCTTAACGGTGGCGGCTTGCGCAGGTTCGGCCGCATCCGGTGCCGGATCAGTCTGGGCTGTGTCAGTCATCTGTGCGGTCCAGTTTAGGCATAGACGATCTTGAGTACCTCATATGATCTGACGCCCCCGGGGGTGCGCACTTCGACGCTGTCGCCTTCTTCTTTGCCGATCAGGGCGCGGGCGATGGGGGATTTGATGTTCAACAACCCGTCTTCGATCTTTGCTTCGTATTCGCCAACGATCTGATAGGTTTTTTCTTCGTCCGTGTCTTCATCCACCAATGTCACAAGCGCACCGAATTTGATCGCACCAGAAAGCTTGGCAGGGTCAATCACATCGGCCAGTGAAATCGCGCCTTCCAGTTCCTTGACGCGGCCCTCGATAAACGACTGTTTTTCCTTGGCAGAATGATATTCAGCGTTTTCGGACAGGTCGCCATGTTCGCGCGCTTCGGCGATTGCCTTGATGATGGCAGGCCGTTCTACGGTTTTCAGGTGCTTCAGTTCCGTCTCGAGGGCGGTATGCCCTGCGCGGGTCATAGGGATCTTTTCCATGGCGGTTGTCCACGTACAGAGGGCCGCGCACCGCTGGTTTGCGGGTGAGCAGCCGTTAAAGGGTCAGGTCGTTGATTACCTGACCCAAAGTGGTGTGGAAATGCAAGGCCCATCGCAGGGATGCGCGGGCTTGGGCCGTCAATCGTATTGTACAACTTCGAATTCGACACCGTTCGTATCGTGAAAATAGAAACGGCGCCCGGGTTCGTAGTCAGCGTGGTTGCTGGTCTTGAACCCCTGCGCGATGACGGCCTTTTCCATGGCGTCAAGGTCGTCAACAATCACAGCGATATGGTTGAGACAGCCGACCTGGCTGTAACTCATGGTTTTGGCAACGACGTCTTTTCCGGGGGTATAAAGGGCGACGTATTGACTGTCGCTGCCAACGTGCACGGTATGACCGCCCGCCATGGCATCCCCCTGCCAGCGGATGTGCCAGCCAAAAAGCTGCTCCATCCAGCGGGCGGTGGCCTGCGGGTCGGTGACGGTGAAATTTGCGTGTTCCAGAATGGCTTTCATTGGGGTTCTCCTTGGGTATTGTGGTTTCGATATATCTGTTGTAATTTCTAAACCTAACTTTAAGTCAAGATAAATTTTGTGAGGAATTATGGCGGTTAAGGACGGGTTGTCGATTGGCGCACTAGCGACGCGCACGGGCCTCGCGGTGTCCGCAATACGGTATTACGAAGCTCAGGGTTTGATCAGGCCCTGGCGCAATGCAGGCGGGCAAAGGCGGTTTGAACGCGCGGATTTGCGCCGGTTGAGTTTCGTGATGATCGCCCAGCAATTCGGTTTCACTTTGCCGCAAATCAAGGCGCAGCTGGATCAGCTGCCGCACGGGTGCGCGCCGACCAAGGCTGATTGGGTCAGGATCAGCGAAGGGTTTCGCGAGGCACTTAATGCGCGTATCACGACTTTGACCAATCTGCGTGACAACCTTGACGGTTGCATCGGCTGCGGGTGTCTGAGCTTGGATGTCTGCGCGCTTTACAATCCCAAGGATCGCGCGGCGCAAAATGGCAATGGGCCGCGGTATCTGATGGGCGACTCACCACAGCGATAGGGCGCAAAAAGCAGCAAAACGCCTGCCTTATGCCGGCAACAGCATCGATTTTACGCGTCGTCCCGATTGCATTGACCCCCTGTGTGGTTTAGCGAATTCCAAACTGTTTAGCCGAAAGGAACCCGAGCCATGGCCGAGATCGAGCGTGAAGCAATGGAATATGATGTGGTCATCGTTGGTGCGGGGCCTGCCGGTCTGTCCGCGGCGATCCGGCTGAAACAGCTTGATGCGGAGTGCAACGTGGTGGTCCTTGAAAAAGGGTCAGAGGTCGGCGCGCATATCCTGTCGGGCGCTGTGTTGGACCCCTGCGGTCTGGACAAGCTTATTCCGGATTGGAAAGCCAAAGGCGCGCCGCTGAATGTGCCCGTAAAAGAAGATAACTTCTATGCGCTTGGCGAGGCTGGCAAAATCCGCCTGCCTAACTTTATCATGCCGCCTTTGATGAACAACCATGGCAATTACATCGTGTCGATGGGTAATGTTTGTCGCTGGATGGCTGAACAAGCCGAAGAACTGGGCGTAGAGATTTTCCCGGGCATGGCCTGTTCCGAAATCGTTTATGGCGAAAACGGCGAAGTCAAAGGCGTGGTTGCTGGCGAGTTCGGCAAAAACGCAGACGGTAGCCATGGCGACGGCTATGAACCCGGCATGGAGCTGCACGGCAAATACGTATTCTTTTCCGAAGGTGTACGGGGCAGCCTGAGCAAACAGGTGATCGCGAAATACAGTCTTGATGCCGATTGTGACGTGCCAAAATTCGGTCTTGGCATGAAAGAGATCTGGGAAATTGACCCGGAAAAGCACAACGAAGGCGAAGTTACCCACACCATGGGCTGGCCTTTGGGCACCAAGAACACCGGCGGTACCTTTATCTACCACCTAGAGAATAATCAGGTTTACGTCGGTATGATCGTCGACTTGAACTATAAGAACCCGCATCTTTATCCCTACATGGAATTCCAGCGCTTCAAACACCACCCGATGGTTTCCAAGCTGCTGGAAGGCGGCAAACGCGTGGCCTATGGCGCCCGCGCCGTGACCAAAGGTGGGATCCAGTCGATCCCGAAATCTGCCTTTCCGGGGGGGGCTTTGCTGGGCTGTTCCGCAGGGCTGGTGAACCTGCCGCGGATCAAGGGTAACCACAATGCAATGCTATCCGGCATCGCCGCTGCCGAAGCCGCGATCGAGGCAATCAAAGCAGATCGCAGCGGAGACGTGCTGGAAGGGTATGACGACGAATTGCGCACCGGCGCGGTTGGTAAAGACCTTAAGAAGGTCCGTAATGTTGCGCCACTGAACGGTCGCTATGGCCTGTTGGGTGGTCTGGCGATTGGTGGCTTTGACATGTGGTGCAACACATTCGGGTTCTCTTTGCTGGGCACTCTCAAGCATGGTAAATCCGACGCTGAATCGACGGAGCCTGCGTCCCAGCACAAGGTCATCGACTATCCGAAACCCGATGGCAAACTCAGTTTCGACCGTCTGACCAACGTCGCATTCTCGTTTACCAATCACGAAGAAACCCAGCCTGCGCATCTGACGCTGAAAGATGCCTCTATACCGGTGGACGTGAACCTGCCCAAGTTCGGTGGACCTTCCGCGCGCTATTGCCCGGCAGGGGTTTACGAATTCGTCGGTGAAGGGGCAGAGCAGAAGTTCCAGATCAATTTCCAGAACTGCGTACATTGCAAAACCTGCGATATCAAAGACCCCAGCCAGAACATCGTCTGGACCACGCCGCAGGGCGGCGACGGGCCGAACTATCCCAATATGTGATGCGGCCCTGACACGGGTACACAGGACCAAGATCGAAAGGCGGGGCATGTCCCCGCCTTTTTTGCGCGTAAATCCGCTTCACAGGACTGTCATGTCCTGCGCCCCGCCATTGCGCTTGCAGACAGACCTGATAGCTTTGTTTTCAAATGAAAAGAGGCAGTCGAGTTATGTTCAGGAATGTCCTTACCGGTGCAGCCGCCCTGCTGCTTAGCGCCGCTTTCGTCCCGCAGGCGCAGGCGCAATCTGTTGCCGGTGCCTATCTGGCGGGTCGCCACGCCGCTGTTCAGTCGGATTATAGCGAGGCCGCGCGATATTACGCAGAAGCGCTTGCGCGTGACAGCAATAACGTCGAACTGATCGAAAGCACGGTGTTGTCCTACCTGTCGCTCGGGCGGGTTGAACAGGCGGTGCCGCTGGCCCGTGTGCTTGAGCAAAAGAACGAGACATCGCAGGTCGCGCGGATGGTGATCACTGCCGATCTGGCGGCGCGCGAAGAATACACAACACTTCTGGAACGCGAATCTGACAGCGAGGGCATCGGTCCCTGGGTGGATGGATTGGTCAAAGCCTGGGCGCATGTGGGCAAGGGGGATGTGTCCGCGGCCGTAGTGGCGTTTGACGCTTTGAGCAAAGAGGCCGGTATGCAGGGTTTTGTGATGTATCACAAAGCCTTGGCGCTTGCGTCTGTCGGGGACTTTGAGGGCGCAGAGGCGATTTTCGGCGAGGCGGCAGCCGGTGCCGCGGGCCAGACTCGCCGCGGTGTCATGGCACATGCTGTGGTGCTGGCCCAGCTTGAGCGCCACGACGAGGCTCTTACGGTTTTGCGCAGCAGCTTTGGCGAAGCGACCGATCCTGAGCTGGACCAGATGATTGCCGCGCTGGAGGCGAAGGAGCCGCTGCCCTTCACGCTTGTACGGGACGCCAAATCCGGCATCGCCGAAGTGTTCTTTACTTTTGCTGCGGTGCTGCAAAGCGAAACAGCAGCGGATTATTACGTCCTGCTCTATTCCCGTGTGGCCCGTTTCCTGCGCCCTGACCACGTCGATGCTTTGTTGCTGACTGCGGGATTGTTGGAAAATCTGGGGCAGAATGAGCTGGCAATCGAGGAATACAAAGCCGTACCTGCGGATGATCCGGCGTTTCACGTTGCCGAACTTGGTCGTGCGGATACGCTGCGCCGTGCGGGCAAAGAAGATCAAGCCGTCGAGGTTCTGGAGCAACTTGCCCGCAGCCACGGCGACCTTGCGGTGGTGCATTCCACCTTGGGTGACGTATTGCGCGCGCAGGACGATTTTACCGGTGCCATCGCCGCCTATGATCGCGCGATCGAGCGTACGTCCGAAACGGCGCGGGTGCGTTGGATCCTGTATTATTCGCGCGGTATTGCCCATGAACGCCGTGGCGATGAGGCCGGGTCAGAAGCTGATTTTCGTGCCGCTTTGGCGATCAACCCCGAGCAGCCGCAGGTGTTGAACTATCTGGGCTATTCGATGGTCGAACAGAATCGCAATCTGGAAGAGGCGTTGGAAATGATCGAACGCGCCGTCGCCGCCTCACCACAGTCCGGTTACATCGTCGATTCCCTTGGGTGGGTGCTGTACCGGATGGGGCGCTATGCCGAAGCGGTTGGCCATATGGAGCGCGCCGTGGAACTGTTGGCCGTTGATCCGGTGGTGAACGACCACCTTGGCGATGTCTATTGGGCCGTGGGCCGCCAGCGCGAAGCAGAATTCCAGTGGAGCCGCGCGCTTTCCTTCATCGACGAAGAAGATACGGATGGCGAGGCTGATCCCGACCGCATAAGGCGCAAGTTGGATGTGGGGCTGGATAAGGTGCTGTCGGAAGAAGGTGCGCCCCCGTTGAAGGTCGCCAATGACCTCTGAGGTCTTTGCGCCCGCCAAGATTAACCTGACCCTGCATGTGACAGGCCAACGGGCGGATGGCTATCATCTACTTGATTCTCTGGTGGTTTTTGCAAATGTCGGGGACCGGCTGTGGTTTGAACCCGGGCCGGAAATGTTGCTGAAGGTGTCCGGCCCGTTTGCGCAGGGCGTCCCGACGGACCAGCGCAATCTGGTTTGGCAGGCAGCAGAGCTTGCCAGCTGGACGGGACGGATCACCCTTGAAAAGAACTTGCCGCATGGGGCGGGAATTGGCGGCGGGTCAGCGGATGCTGCGGCGACTTTGACCGCCTTGGGTGGCAGTGCCAAGGCTGCAACATTGGGTGCGGATGTGCCGGTTTGCATGCGGCTTGCCCCCACACGGATGCGCGGCATCGGGGATCAGTTGGATGCGGCAGATGGCATTCCGCCATGCTGGGCGGTTCTGGTTTGGCCCGGTGTTGGCGTGGCAACGCCGGATATATTCAAGCGTCTGAAAAACAAAACAAATTCTGAGATGCCGGAAGTTCTGCCGACGTTTCAGGATCATACCGGAATGACGGAATGGTTGGGCGGGATGCGCAACGATCTCCAAGCAAGCTGCGAAGCGCTTGTGCCGGAAGTTTCACAGGCATTGAAGGCGCTTGCAGGCTGCGAGGGGGCGGGGTTGGCGCGAATGTCCGGTTCCGGCTCTACCTGTTTCGGGCTGTTTGAAACCTTGTCGCAAGCCGACGCGGCCGCACAGAAAATTGCGCGGGCGCATCCCGAATGGTGGGTGAAATCCTGCGTGCTTGGGCTGGTTAATTGATCCGGCTGACCACGTAATCGGCAATATCGCCGAGCATGTCTTTAACATCGTGATCCGGCAGAACGGCCAGTGCATTTTTGGCCTTTTCCGCCCATTCCATCGCGTCCCGTTTGGTCGCGCTGAGCGTGTCATGTTTGGTCAGAAGGGACAGTGCATGTTCCAGATCACCGCCTTCCTGACGGCCCTTTTCAATCGTGCGTACCCAAAACGCGCGCTCCTCATCATCGGCTTTCGCCACGGCTTTGATCACCGGAAGCGTCAGCTTGCGTTCGCGGAAATCATCCCCGATGTTCTTGCCTGTCGCGCCGGTATCTCCCTGATAATCCAACAGGTCATCAACGATTTGAAACGCGATCCCTAACGCATCACCATAGTCATATAAGGCCTGCACATGCGTGTCGGGCGCATCGGCAATGACGCCCCCCACCTGTGTCGCAGCCGAAAACAACGCCGCCGTCTTGCCGCGTACCACTTGCAGGTAAACGCTTTCGTCCGTGGCCAGATTCCGCGCAGCCGTCAGTTGCAAAACCTCGCCTTCGGCAATCGTTGCCGCAGCATTTGACAGGATTTGCATCACCTGCATGGAACCGGGTTCGGTCATCAACTGAAAGGACCGCGCAAACAGATAGTCGCCCACCAGAACGGAAGATTGGTTGTCCCACAACAGATTCGCCGTGGGCCGCCCGCGCCGCTGTTCGCTTTCATCGACTACATCGTCATGCAGCAGCGTCGCGGTGTGGATAAACTCGACCGTGGCGGCAAGATGCACGTGATAGGGGCCAGCGTATCCACACATCCGCGCGGCTGCCAAGGTCAACATGGGACGCAGGCGTTTGCCGCCTGCTTCGACAAGATGTGCCGTGACTTCGGGTATGCGGGGGGCGTGTTTGGAGGCCATCCGTTCGCGAATAAGCGTACTGACAGCAGCCATGTCTTCGGTCAAATAGGCGGCCAGCCGTTCGTGTGGTTTTGCAATTGCATCAGCGTTCATCAAGACGATCCCATTTACAGCCCCGCAAAGAGGCTCGACAAATTGGCCGAACTGGCCCACACCTTTGATATGAAGGAACTTTTACGCACAACAGACATGACGGTGATCGCCTTTGCCCAAGCCCTTCTTGAGGGGGAGGATATAGCCTGCTTCGCCATGGACGTAAACATGAGCGTCCTTGAAGGTGGCATCGGTATTTTCCCGCGCCGGTTGATGGTTCATCCTGATAATCACGGCGCGGCTGAACGGGTACTGTTGGACAACGACATTCCCCTTGGGGTGTGACCGACCAGATGGGTGGCGCTGAAGATACCGACGTGACGCGGGATGCGTTTCTGGGGGGGCGGTTACACCTGTTCCAACCTCGCCGCGGGTATCGCGCCGGCCTTGATGCAGTGCTGTTAAGTGCTTGTGTTAAAGCGGAAAAAGGCGATCGTGTTCTGGAGCTGGGGTGCGGTGTGGGGGCGGCGATCCTGTGTCTGGGCGCGCGCGTTGACGGATTGGAACTGACGGGGGTTGAGCGTAATCCGGGTTTTGCGTCGTTGGCGCGCCGGAACGGGGGCAGTGCCCTTGAGGTGGTCGAGGCGGATCTTGCGGAATTGCCGTTGCCGTTACGTCAGCGACAATTTGACCATGTTCTTGCGAACCCGCCTTACTATGACCGGGGCGCGTCGGTTGCTTCTGACGATCCGGCGCGCGAAGCGGCGCATGGGGCGCAAACCCCGCTGGCGAAATGGGTTAAGACAGCCGCGAAACGATTGGCCCCGAAAGGCACCGCGCATTTTATCCATTTGACGGAGCGGTTGCCGGAAATCCTTGGCGCGTTGCCTCATGAAATGGGCACGATTGAGGTGCTGCCACTGGCCGGGCGGGCAGGGCGGGCACCCGACCGGTTTATCCTTAGGGCCCGCAAAAACGGGCGCGGCGCGTTCAAGCTGCACGCGCCGTTGGTTTTGCACACCGGCGATCATCACGCGAAGGACGGCGAAAGCTATGTCCCGTTGGTCAAATCGGTCCTGCGCGACGGTGCACCGCTGGTTTTCTAAGCGCCGTTAAGCGGTTGTTTACCCAACTTGCGGTTATGCTGCAGGGCGGCGTGACAGAACCGCGAATCTATGATTCACTCAAGGCTCAACATTCATCAAGGAGGACTATATGGCTTTTGACGCACGTCTGGAGACCCTCAAGCGGAAACACCACGAGATGAGCGAAGCGGTAGAAACCGCGCAACGCGCACCCGGTAGTGATGATCTGCAAGTTGCAACGATGAAGAAAGAAAAACTGCGTTTGAAAGAGGAAATCACGCGGTTATCGAGCTAACCTAGGTTTTAAAACTCGCGCGAGCGGCAATCATTGCCCCGCCAGTTATCAACAAGGCCGCCCAGAGCAGCGTAAAACTCGGGGCGGCCACCCCGACGAGGACCAGAACGAGCGTAGACAGAAGCGGTGCCGCATAAGAACTGGTGCCGAGTAACTGGATGTCCCCTTGTTTGACGCCGATATCCCATACAAAAAATGCCAGTCCAACGGGACCAAGCCCCAACCCGACGACGGATGACCAGCCAAGCGTCGTCGTGGGCCATACAGTTTCTTCGAAAACGAGATGAAGAGGCAGGGACAGGGCAGCCGTTGCTAGACAAAAAACGGCGACGGTCGCGGTCGGCGCACTGCCTACCACGCGGGAAAGCACCGAATACCCGGACCACGTCAAAGCGCAAAGCAGCGCCAAGCCATATCCGGTCAAATATTCCGTCGAGAAGCCGCCAAGCCCCCCCAGAATGATCAATGCGGCACCTGAAAAGCCGATGAGCGCGCCGACGACATGACCTGCCTTCAATCGCTCCCCGGGCAGCAGCCCGGAGAAAATCACAATCAGCAGGGGCCAGAGGTATGCGATCAACCCCGCCCCGGCCGCCGGGGCAAGGCGCAGGGCCGAAAAGTACAGAGCGTGATAGCCAAAAAGACCAAAGGTACCAAAGACATATATCTTTAGCGGAACCTGACGCAATGCCGGTAACGCGCCGGTTGCCGCGGCCCAGATGATCCCCAGTGTGCCGCCCATTGCAAAACAGATTGTATTGAGCAAAAGCGGCGGAACGGGTGCGGAGCCCACTGTAAAGAGCGCCAGCAGCGCCCATAGCAGGACGGCGACAAATCCGATCGACGTGGCGCGTGTTCTTGTCATTTGGCAGCAGGCCTTTCCAGCACATGCATCGCATCAGCGATATGGGCAGTTTTGTCAATTTCGCGTAAAATCCAGCGCTTAAAGGCATCAATCTGCGGACGGGATTCTGCCCCCTTCTGGCAAAGAAATCTGAAACGTGCACCGGTGTTCAGTGCTGTGCCGTAGGGCGCGACCAGCCGCCCCTCCGCCAGATCCTTGATTACCAGTGCTCGCCGTCCCAATGCTACGCCCAATCCGGCAAGGGTGGCATCCATCGCATGGTCACCTTGGGAAAACCGCGGGCCCGTTGGCACCAGCGGCGCGATTCCCATCGCGGTTGACCACGCGGCCCAGTCGATTGGGGGATCCAGAAAGCTGACCGAATCGTCAACGATCAACACCGCCTTCGCAAGATCTGCAGGGGTCGGGTATTTTTGCGCCAGTTCAGGCACCATCACGGGGGTCACCCATTCGTCGGCTAAAGAAAGCGAATAGAGCCCGGGGTCGGAATCCAAACCAAACCGGATGGCGACGTCGATGTCATCGCGCACAAAATCCATCAACCTAAGGGCAGCTGAAAAGCGCAATTCGATTTCAGGATGTTCTTGCGCAAATTCGTATAGGCGCGGTGCCAGCCACTTGGCCGTGAACGCAGGCCCCGCTGTGACCGTAAGCGTCTGGTGATCTTGCGTGCGCTGCGCCGCGCGCCAGCCTTGCGCCAATGTCTCAAAGGCGGCCTTGGCATCGGGGGCCATGGCGCGTCCGGAGTCGGTCAATTCCACGGCGCGGTTCAGGCGTTTGAACAATGCAGCACCCAAGTGTTCCTCAAGTGACTTGATCTGAAACGACAGTGCGGCTGGCGTCACATTCAATTCATCCGCCGCTTTGGCAAAGGACATATGGCGCGCGGCGGCATCAAAAGCGCGCAGAGCTGTGAGTGGGGGCAGGGTGCTTGGCATGCTCAGTTAAGTACAGCTTAAGTGAAGCGTTGGAAAGTCTCGTTTGTCAGCTGGGATGTCGGGAGACATATTAGACCCAACACAAGAACACTGATGCAGTTAAAGAGAAAGCCAAGCCAATGATCGAAGCCACAACAAACCCCGCCGCACGTAACGCCATGCGCAAGGCCCACGCCGCCCGTGGGGAGGCGCTCTCGTCCGTATGGGCCTGGCTGTTTCGGACTTCCCGCTGACGCACTGCAGAGCGACTTACGGGATATAGAAAGGGCGGCTCGCGATGAGCCGCCCTTTTGTCGTTCTAAGCGGTCGCTCGATCAGACAAAGAACTGTGCCCCGTTCGCCGAAATCGTCGAGCCGTTGATAAAGCCCGCGTCATCGGCAACAAGGAACTTCACCGCCCGCGCGATTTCTTCCGGTTCGCCAAGGCGGCCCGCAGGGATCTGCGCGATGATGCTTTCGCGTACTTTTTCAGGCACTGCCATCACCATATCTGTGCCGATATAGCCGGGGCAGATTGCATTGGCCGTAATATTGGCGCGCGCGCCTTCCTGCGCCAGAGATTTCACAATGCCCAGATCGCCCGCTTTGGTTGCGGCATAGTTAACCTGCGCGAACTGGCCCTTTTGACCGTTAATCGACGAAATCACGACAATCCGGCCAAACTTGCGTTCCCGCATGCCGGTCCAGACGGGGTGCACGGTGTTGAACACGCCGGTCAGGTTGGTGTCGATGACCTCGTGCCACTGTTGCGGCGTCATTTTGTGAAACGGGGCGTCGCGGGTGATGCCGGCGTTGGCAACTACGATTTCAACGGGGCCAAGATCCGCTTCGACCTGTTCGATGCCCGCTTTGGAGCTGTCGTAATCCGCGACATTCCATTTATAGGTCTTGATGCCGGTTTCTGCCGTGAACGCAGCAGCGGCTTCATCATTGCCAGCATAGGTCGCGGCAACGGAATAACCCGCTTCTTTCAGTTCTTTGGAAATGGCGGCGCCGATGCCTCGGCTGCCTCCGGTAACAAGTGCGACGCGGGACATAGCTTTCCTCCGTTGGGTAATCTTATTATATTTTGCGTTACGGGCGCGCAATTTTATTGCGCGCCCGTTTCATGGTTAAGGCCGTTCGAGACACATGGCAACACCCATGCCGCCCCCAATGCACAAAGTTGCCAGACCTTTTTTCGCATCGCGTCGTTTCATCTCGAACAACAGGGTGTTCAGGATGCGCGCACCGGAGGCACCGATGGGGTGACCGATGGCGATGGCTCCGCCGTTGACGTTGACGATGGCAGGATCCCAGCCCATGTCCTTGTTGACGGCGCAGGCTTGCGCGGCAAAGGCTTCGTTTGCCTCGACCAGATCAAGATCTTCGGCCTTCCAGCCGGCTTTTTCCAGGGCTTTGCGCGAGGCATAGATCGGGCCGACCCCCATGATCGACGGGTCCAGACCGGCCGTGGCATAAGACGCGATGCGCGCCAGCGGTTCGATGCCGCGTTTTTCGGCCTCTTCCACAGACATCAGCAAAGCACCCGCAGCACCATCGTTCAGGCCAGAGGCGTTCGCGGCTGTAACAGAGCCGTCTTTTGCAAACGCCGGACGCAGTTTCTGCATCGCATCCATCGTTGCGCCGTGACGGATGTATTCGTCGGCGTCGACAATCGTATCGCCGCGACGGCCCGGCACGGTAAAGGCCATGATCTCGTCCGCGAATTTGCCCGCTTTCTGCGCGGCTTCGGCTTTGTTCTGCGATGAGACCGCGAATTCGTCCTGCTGCTCGCGGCTGATCTGCCATTTTTCCGCAACGTTTTCAGCGGTCTGGCCCATGTGGTAGCCGTTGAATGCATCCCACAGCCCGTCTTTGATCATGGTGTCGATCAGCTTCATGTCGCCCATTTTCTGACCGGCACGCATGGCTTGGGCATGGGGGGACATGGTCATGTTTTCCTGACCACCGGCAGCAACGATGGAGGCATCCCCCAACTGGATGTGCTGTGCACCAAGGGCGACAGCACGCAGGCCGGATCCACAGACCTGATTGATCGACCAAGCCGATGATTCCTGCGGGAAACCGGCGTTGATATGGGCCTGACGGGCAGGGTTCTGGCCTTGGGCGGCGGTCAGCACCTGACCCAAAATCGTCTCGGAGACGTCCGAAGCATCCACACCGGCACGGGCCACGAGTTCTTTCAAAACGGCAGCACCCAAATCATGGGCGGGGGTGTTGGCGAAAGCCCCCCCAAAACTGCCCACAGCGGTACGTGCGGCAGATGCGATGACGACATTGGTCATAAATTGCGTTCCTCTTCCAATGGTAGAGGAAAAAGTGACATTCTGGGCAATTCCCGCTCAGAACGACTCCCCCACCTTCTAGGAAAAACAATACAGCATGGTAAACGTCGCGGCAACTAAGCCTATGGTGGAACCGCATGACTTTGGCGCTGAGGTCCCGAAGATTTATCCGGCCCGTCTGTCGTGTGACCGCAGCCACGCAGGACGCGTTGTCGGGGTGCCAAAATGATACCCTTGCAGGCAGTCAAAACCCAGCTGGGTCAAGAGTGCCGCGTCGTCGGCATTTTCGACAAACTCTGCGACCGTCAGCATGTCAAAATGTTCAGCAATCGACAAAAGGGCCGTGGTAATGACCCTGTTGTCAGGGTTGTCGGAAATGCCGTTGATAAATTGACCGTCGATTTTGACGATATCGAAGTGGAAGTCGCTGAAATACCGTATCGCGGTATAACCTGCACCAAAATCGTCCAGAGCAAAGCAAACCCCTTTAGGTTGCAGTTCATCCATGAAATCAATGACCAACTCGGGGACCAGCATTGCCGAGCTTTCGGTGATTTCAAGGATCAAGCGTTCACCTAACGTCCTGTCCTGACGCAAATGTCTGTGCAACATCTTGATCCATCCGGCATATCCGATAGATCGCGCAGACATATTGATAGACAGGCGCAGGCCCGGATTGGCACCCAGTGCTTGCAATCCCATCCTCAGGGCCAACACGTCAATTTCACGGCCCAGTTCTGTGCCTTCGATTGCCGGCATGAATTCCGCCGCAGGAATCACGCGGCCCGTGGCATCAAGAACCCGGATCAGCCCCTCGAAAAACGCGACTTTGCTATGATTGCTGGCCCGCATGATCGGTTGGTAGGCCAGCAAGGTTTGCTTGTCTGCAATGGCGTCGCTCACCATCTCGATGGTGTTTTTGTCGCGCTGGGATACCGCATAATTCAGCGGATTGTCCGCCCCTGGAGGCATATCCGCAAAACGGCGTTTGAAACGGCTGACCACGGTAATTTACTTTCATCAGTGATTGGCAGACCATGGCGGCCAAGTTCTAAGGCCGTGTTAAAAGGTCGATTTGGAACGAATTTTATCAAGCTCGTGAGGTCGGGCTGCAAGGGGGATGGCATGGAGCGGTGCGGCTGGGCGGGAACAGAACAGATTTACATGGATTATCATGATACTGAGTGGGGCGTGCCGGAATACGACAGCCGCGCTTTGTGGGAAAAGCTGGTGTTGGACGGATTTCAGGCAGGGTTGAGCTGGATCACCATCCTGAAAAAGCGCGACAATTTTCGCGCTGCATTTGAAGGATTTGATCCGAACGTCATTGCCGGTTGGGGCGAGCCCGAGGTGCTGCGGCTGTTGGCCAATGAGGGCATTATCCGCCATCGCGGCAAAATCGAAGCGACAATAACCAATGCGCGGGCTTGGCAGAAGATCGAGCAGCGGGTCGGCTTTGACCAATTTATGTGGGCCTATGTGGGTGGGAAGCCCTTGTTGAACGCTTGGCCCACGCTCGCAGATGTGCCGCCCAAAACAGCGCTGTCAGAGCGCATATCGAAAGACCTCAAAAAGGAGGGTTTCAAGTTCTGCGGCCCCACGATCGTCTATGCGTGGATGGAAGCCTGCGGTTTGATCAATGACCACCTGACGACTTGCCCCCAGCGGCAGGAATGCGTGGCATTGGCGCGGGGGATTGACGGTGACTAGCAGGGTGTTTGCAAAGTGACATTGTGCTGTTTGCAAAGTTGCGTTGCCTTGTTTGCAAAGCGTCATCGGCGCGCTTTCAGCAGAGTTGCCGCAGCAGCAATACATCAAGGTGGCGATTTGACCCCTCGCAGTGGCGTAGATCTTCGGTTATGCACTTATCCATGCCGAACCTGTCCTCGACCTTCTACAGCTCTCTCGTCGCCGCCGCATTGATCCTTGCCGTGGCTCTTTCGGGTTTCGCGCATCGGGGCGGACAGGCCGCTTTGTCGCCTGACCTTGCCGCATATGTCGCTGCGGGCGGTACGTTGGCCGACCTTTGCGGGGGGCCGGGCGAACAAGAGGGCGGGCCAATCCAAAAGTGTGAGGCCTGTCGTCAGATCGGGGCAGCAGTGATCCCGCACAGCGTCCGTTGTGTTCCGGTCATTCTGAACGGTGAAACACGTACGCTCACCTTTGTTGCAAAACGCCTGCATCACGCGCGTCCGCTTGATCCGGCGCAGCTGACACGCGCACCACCCCAAGCCTGAATTCACCCCATTCAGAATTCAAATTGCCCGCCATGGAAGCGGGCCAACAGGCTTGGAGCCGACATATGACATCCACAGACATCAACGCGCAGCCCGAAGGCGGCGCAAACAAACTATATTTCGCGGCATGGCGCTGGCATTTCTATGCGGGTCTTTTCGTCATTCCATTTCTTGCCATTCTGGCGGTGACAGGCATGTCCATGCTTTGGATTGCATGGGTCGACGGGCGCGACGGAGAGCGCACGGTCGTCGTGGCCCAAGACACCGTCCAGCCGGTTTCTGTTCAGGCGGAAGCCGCCGTTGCGGCCATCCCCGACGGGACGTTGAAGCAATACGTCGCGCCCCGCACAAACGATGTTGCGGCATTGTTTCGGGTGGATGCCGACGGTGACGCAGTCATGGTTGCTGTCGACCCCTATACTGCAACCGTGGTCGAGACCTTTCCGCGCCGGTCCGGCTGGTATGATTTTTTCGACAATATCCACAGCGATCTTATGCTGGGTGTGACTGGCGACCGTATTCTTGAAACAGCGGCGTCCCTTGCGTTGGTTCTGGTTGCGACGGGCCTGTATATGTGGTGGCCGCGCGGTGGCGGGGTGCGCGCGGCATTTGTCCCGCGCATTGGTCGCGGGCGTGCGCTTTGGAAATCGCTGCATGGCGTTGTCGGCATCTGGATTTCACTGTTTCTTGTGTTCTTTCTGATCTCGGGCCTGTCGTGGGCTGGTATCTGGGGCGGTAAAATGGTGCAGGCGTGGAGCCAGTTTCCTGTCGAGAAATGGGACAGCGTCCCGCTATCGGACGATATCCATGCCAGCATGAACCATGATCGCCGCGAAGTGCCTTGGGCGTTGGAGCAGACGCCAATGCCGGCCTCTGGCAGTGCTGCAGGTATCGCAGGCACCGATGGTCCTGTGACGCTGGATAGCGTGGATGCCTTGGCGCGCGACATCGGATTTGATGCCCGTTATCAACTCAATGTGCCGCAGTCGGATACAGGCGTTTGGACCCTCAGCCGCGATTCCATGAACACCGACAGTACGGACCCGATGTCCGACCGGACGGTTCATATCGACCAGTTCACAGGCAAAATTCTGGCGGACGTCCGGTTCGCGGACTATTCGCTTGCCGGAAAAGCAATGGCGGTCGGGATCGCCTTGCATATGGGCACGCTGGGCCTGTGGAGTGTTCTGGCCAATTCGCTCGTGTGTTTGTCGGTACTATTTCTGTGCGTGAGTTCTGTTGTGCTGTGGTGGAAACGTCGTCCTGCCAAATCGGGCCGCTTGTCGGCGCCGCCGATGCCGAAAGAGCTGCCGCTGTGTCAAGGCGCAGTGCTGGTGGGGCTCGGTATTTCGATGGCTTTTCCTTTGGCCGGATTGGCATTGCTGACGGTGTTGGCTGTAGACCTGTTGATCCTGTCCCGCCTGCCAAAGCTGCGCAGCAGCTTGACCTGATATATCTTTGCGCCGTCCTGTTCGGGGCGGCGCTTTCGGGTATTCTTAACTCCTCCATTGACTCCCCCCTGAACCCCCGTATAAGCGCGCATTCATTGGTGTTGGTGGCCCTCGCAAGGGGATGCCTGTCGGGGTTCGCCCAAAGGACAACGCCCTTTACCGCCCCTTACGCAATTCTGCCGGGGCCCATTGAAGGAGAACAGCCGTGACCAAACGCACCGCTGCCAAACATAAACTTGACCGCCGCATGGGCGAAAACATCTGGGGCCGTCCAAAGTCACCAGTAAACCGTCGCGAATATGGCCCCGGCCAGCACGGTCAGCGCCGCAAGGGCAAACTTTCCGATTTCGGTATCCAGCTGCGCGCCAAGCAGAAGCTCAAGGGCTACTACGGCGACCTGACCGAAAAGCAGTTCCGCCGCATCTACGGTGAAGCCGAGCGTGTAAAAGGCGATACAGGTGAAAACCTGATCGGTCTGCTGGAGCGTCGTCTGGACGCGGTTGTGTACCGCGCCAAGTTCGTGGCCACAGTATTTGCTGCACGTCAGTTCGTGAACCACGGCCACGTCCGTGTGAACGGCAAAAAAGTGAACATCCCTTCCTACCGTGTAAAAGAAGGTGACGTGATCGAAGTACGTGACCGTTCCAAGCAGATGGTTGCACTGCTCGAAGCCACCCAGTTGGCAGAGCGTGACGTGCCTGATTACATCGATGCAGATCACTCCAAAATGACCGCGACCTTTACGCGCACCCCGACTTTGGGTGATGTGCCGTATCCGGTTGTTATGGAACCAAACCTCGTCGTGGAATTCTACGCGAAGAACTAATCTTCCTCAGAACTTCCAAGCCAATCACAGGGGCTGCGACGGGAAACCGCCGCGGCCCTTTGCTTTTGGTACTGGTCGTGCCCCTCCCGCAAGGCTAGAACGGCTTGAACTTAAAGACAGGACGCGCAGATGACGCAGATCGCACCGCAGCCCGGCATTATGGACATCACACTTTACCAAGGTGGCGCTGCAACAGTGGCCGGCCTTGAAAACGTGGTCAAATTGTCGTCGAACGAAAACCCGTTGGGTCCGTCACAGGCCGCAATCGAGGCGTTTCGCCGTGCGTCCTTTACGCTGCATCGCTATCCGTCGACCGACCACGCCGCACTGCGCACGGCGATTGCCGAAACCCATGACATTGATGCAGACCGCATCATTTGCGGGGCCGGGTCGGATGAAATCATTGCCTTTTTGTGTCAGGCATATGCGGGGCCGGACACCGAGGTGCTGCACACCGAACACGGGTTCGGCATGTACCGGATCAACGCATTGGCTGCGGGTGCCACACCGGTGGAAGTGGCCGAGCGCGAGCGGGTCACCGATGTGGACGCGCTGCTTGAGGGATGTAGCGACAAGACCCGACTGGTGTTCATGGCGAACCCCAACAACCCGACGGGCACGATGATTGGCGCATCAGAAATTGCGCGGCTGGCCGATGGATTGCCGCCCAAGGCGCTTTTGGTGCTCGATGGTGCTTATGCCGAATATGTCGAAGGCTATGACGGGGGCGCGTCCCTTGTCGACAGCCGCGACAATGTGGTGATGACGCGGACGTTTTCCAAGATTTACGGTTTGGGTGGATTGCGCATCGGCTGGGGCTACGGACCGCAGCATGTGTTGGACGTGCTGAACCGTGTGCGCGGTCCCTTCAACGTCAGTCAAGCGGCGCTGAGCGCGGCCGAAGCCGCCGTGCGTGATACGGCTTACCTTGAACATTGCCGTGCCGAAAACGCGCGGTGGCGGACATGGATGGCGGATGCTTTGGCTGAAATCGGGGTGCCGTCCGATGTGTCTTGTGCCAACTTTGTTCTGGCCCGTATGGCCAGTGCGCAAGATGCGGAGGACTGCAACGCCTATCTGTCCAGTCAGGGGCTTCTGGTGCGTCCGGTGGGCAGTTACAAATTGCCCAATTGCCTGCGGATCACCGTAGGGGACGAGGCCAGCTGCCGCCGTGTGGTACATGCGATCCGACAGTTTAAAGAAGGTGCCGCTGATGCCGCAAGTGTATGAACGTGTGGCCTTAATCGGCCTTGGGCTGATTGCATCCTCAATGTTTTGGGCGATGAAACGCGGCGGACTGGCGGGCGAGGTCACGGGATACGCCCGTTCGGCAGAAACGCGCGAGACAGCGCGCGAGATTGGATTGTGCGACAGGGTCTGCGATACGCTGGGGGATGCTATTGCGGATGCTGATCTGGTCGTTCTTTGCGTACCGGTGGGCGTGATGGGCGCGGTAGCCGCGGAAATTGAACCCTTCCTGAAAACGGGGGCGACGGTGACCGATGTGGGATCGGTGAAGGCGGACGTGATTGCACAGGTCGGCCCGCATATCCCCGAAGGCGTCCACTTTATCCCAGGCCACCCCTTGGCGGGAACGGAACACTCCGGCCCGCGCTCTGGCTTTGCCGAATTGTTTGAAAACCGCTGGACCTTGCTGGTGCCGGTCGCAGGCACAGAACCGGCCGCCACCGCAAAGCTGCGCAGCCTGTGGGAGGGTATGGGCGCGCTCGTCGATGAGATGGATGCGGAACACCACGATCTGGTGCTGGCAGTGACCAGCCATGCGCCGCATCTTATCGCTTATACGATGGTCGGCGTGGCCGATGATCTTCAGCGCGTGACAGACGAGGAAGTGATCCAGTATTCGGCCACCGGCTTTCGCGATTTTACCCGTATCGCCGCGTCTGACCCGACCATGTGGCGCGATGTTTTCTTGTCCAACAAGGACGCAACATTGGAAATTCTAGGCCGTTTCACGGAAGAACTGTTCGCGCTGCAACGGGCGATCCGGCAGGGCGACGGCGACCATCTGCATGCCTATTTCACACGCACACGGGCGATCCGGCGCGGCATTATCGAAGCGGGGCAGGACATTGACGCGCCAGATTTCGGGCGCGGCGGCGAGCGCAACAAATGACGCGGTTCTGGGTCTTAGGGCTGGTTCTGGCCTCTGCGCAAATGGCATGGGCGGCGGACCCTGCGGCGTCTTTGCGTCCAACGCCGCGCGGCGGGAATGCAGTGGAGCAACCTATAACGCTTGAGCAATCCGGCGCGCTGGCCCAACCGCAACAAAGCGCCGAACAAGATGCCGCCAAGCAGCGCGGTGGTTTGTTTTCCTCGCTGCGCCCGTTGTTTCGCAGTCCGAAAGCCGCCAAAGAGGGGCGCGCGAAGAAAAAGCTGTTGGCCAAGGGGGCAGTCTGCGGCGATCTTGCCATTCAGGGTGAGCGCGTCGGACGCGTAACGGGCAAGCTGCGCGGCTGCGTGATTGAAGACGCTGTGCGGGTGCGGTCAGTTTCTGGGGTCGCCCTGAGCCAGCGGTCGGTCATGGATTGCAAGACAGCAGATGCGTTGAAAGTCTGGCTGGACGGTTCGGCAAAACCGGCCCTGTCCAAACAAGGCGGCGGTTTAAGCAGTATTCGGGTCGCGGCCCATTATGCCTGCCGTACTCGCAACAACCAGAAAGGTGCGAAACTGTCCGAGCATGGCAAAGGCCGCGCGATTGACATTTCGGGGTTCAGGCTGGTCAACGGTACCGAAGTCAGCGTCCTGAAAGGCTGGAACGCGAAACGCTATGCCAAGGCGATGCGCCGGATGCACAAAGGGGCCTGCGGGCCGTTCGGTACGGTTTTGGGTCCCAAGGCGAACCGGTTCCATCTGGATCACTTCCATTTCGACACGGCGCGGTATCGGTCCGGCAGTTATTGTCGATAATCAGGGGTGGAACAGGCGCGGGGCTGGTCCGATAGGGATCGGGCCCAGAAACGCGCGCCCTTGGGTGAACTGCAACTTGAGATCCAGTTGCGATGGATCGTTGCCCAGATTTGACAATGCGTTCAACATGATCTCTGCCTGCGCAATCATGTTGGGGGCAATCATGCCGGATTTTTGAGCAAGATCAAAGGCATCGCGCCAGTTCTCAACCAGCAGATCAAGCTGGCCATCAGGTATGCCTGATGCGTCGATGCGCAACGCGCCTCGCAGGTTCAGCTTTAACGGGCCCCAATTCAACGTGGCGCGTCGAACGGCGATCTCACGTGGCTGAGGACGGCGGTTTTCCAGCGTGAAGCGGTCAAGCGGGGCGTCAAACGCAACGGTGCCGTGCGCTGACAGATCATCCAGCGCCAAGGGCCAGTCAACTGGCAGCGACAAGGCGGAGCGTACGATGCCGGCCGGAACCAACTGATAAGCGTCCAACGCGAATTGGTAGCTTTCCGGCGTTTCCCCTTGGGTCACCGCGGCGCTGAAACCCTGCGCGGTCAACAGCTTGCCTTGCGGCAGGTCGATCTGTAATGCACCGCCGGTCGTGATGATCCGGTCCAATTCTAACGCAAGGCCCGGGCGCAGCCTGACGGCGGCTTGGGCATCGGGTGCGGTGATGGTCAGCGAGACCGGCGGCGTGGCGATATGCACAGGCGTTTGCGGCAAACGCACTGTGACGTCAGCGGGCCAATATGCCGGCGCGACCACGTCCAGCCCGTCTGCGGCAAGGCGCAGGCCGGTTTTCGGGTCCGACAGGGCAAGTGAATCTAGTGCGACATTGAATTTGATCGGAAACCCGCTCAACTCGATCGCGCGTACATCGGTCTGCCAACCGGTCGCGCGGCGCTCCGCCAACCAAGTGTTCAGGCCGCTTTGCAGGGCGGTCGTGGCGAGCATCCACCAGCCCCCCCAAAGCACGCCAAGCACCGCAATTGTCCAAACCAGCTTGCGCACCTGCAATACCCCTTTAACTCAACCTTCAGATGCGGTTTACCGATGCAGACAAAGAAGGACCAGTGCGATGGCAATGTGGGTATTTGGATACGGGTCACTTTTGTGGAACCCGGGGTTTGAAGTCGCGGAAAGCGCGATTGCCAGTTTACCCGGCTATGCACGGTCGTTCTGCATGCGCTCGATCCACCACCGAGGCACTGTTAACGATCCGGGGCTGGTGCTGGCGCTGGATGAGCAGCCGCAGACCGCATGTTCGGGGATGGCGCTGCGCGTGATGGACGGAGTGGAAGACGCGACCCTGGCCTATCTGCGGGAACGTGAACTGATTTCATCCGCCTATCTTGAGAAAATGCTGGATGTGACCCTTTCAGATGGCCGTGTGGTGACCGCGGTGGTTTACGTCATCGACGAAAGTCACGAACAATACTGTGGTGGCTTGCCGTTGGAAGAACAGGCGCAGATCATTGCAAAAGCCGTTGGCGGGCGGGGGCCGAACACCGAGTATCTTTATAATACAGCCGATCATTTACGTACTGTCGGACTGGAAGATGCGGAGCTGAACTGGCTTCATGCGCGTGTGAAAACGCTGGAAGGATAAAACCTTGGCAAAGTTACACGATTTCAGTGTATTCTGTGCAAAGAGCAGTAAGAACGGGTCAGGAGAAACGACCTAATGGCGCAATCAGAACGCGCAGAGCGACCGCAGTTTTCCCAGCCGTTCCGTCAGATTTCCTTGATGTTGATCGTGCTGGCCCTCACCGGCTTTGGTGCCTTTCTGGCGCTGCCGTCGGTCTATCCTATTTTCGCGGCCAACCCCTATTTGAACGGGGTCATCATTCTGGTGTTTTTCATCGGCGTTTTGGCATGTTTTTATCAGGTTTATCAACTGATTGGCTCGGTCCGCTGGATCGAGAATTTTGCCTCTGACGCGCCTGATCCGGAAACGGTAGCCCCCCAGCTTCTGGCCCCTTTGGCGTCCTTGTTGCGCACGCGCGGTGCACGGATGCAGGTTTCGGCCACCTCGACACGCTCGATCCTTGATTCCGTTTCGACGCGCATTGACGAAGCCCGCGAAATCACGCGCTACATCGTCAACATGCTGATTTTCTTGGGCCTTTTAGGAACTTTTTACGGGCTTGCCACAACCGTACCGGCGGTGGTCGACACCATCCGCAGCCTTGCCCCGTCCGAAGGGGAAGACGGCGTTGATGTGTTTGGCAAGCTGATGACGGGTCTTGAGGCACAATTGGGCGGCATGGGCGTTGCTTTCGGCTCGTCCTTGCTGGGGCTGGCAGGATCGCTGGTCGTTGGGCTGTTGGAATTATTTGCCGGCCACGGTCAGAACCGGTTTTATCAGGAACTCGAGGATTGGCTCAGCTCCATCACCCGCGTCGGGTTTAGCGCGGGGGAGGATGCCAGCGGCGAACAGGCCGCAATGGCGGGTGTGCTGGATCACATGTCCGAACAAATGGTCACCCAAATGGAAAGCTTGCAGGGGCTGTTTGCGAAATCCGAAGCGGGCCGTGCCGTGGTTGATGAAAAACTGGGCAAACTCGCGGATGCCGTGGACCGAATGACCGAACGGATGCAGCAGGAAGACGCCGCTGCCGCCGCGCTGGACCGGATCGCGGGAGGGCAGGAAAAGCTGATCAGCACGCTTGAGGGGCACAGCAGTGACGGAATGGATGCGGAAAGCCGGATGCGGCTGCGTTCGATTGACGTCCAGATGTTGCGTATTCTCGAAGAGATCTCGGCGGGGCGTCAGGAAACCATGGCCGAGCTGCGCCAAGACATTTCCCTGCTGGCCAAAGCGATGTCCGGCCCACGCCTTGCAACGCCGCCCCGTCGTGTGCGCACGCCCGAAAATCCGGGCGGAGGAGAGCGCTAGATGGCACTCTCGCGTCGCACCGGTGCGCGATTCCAAAGCTCGATCTGGCCCGGCTTTGTCGATGCGATGACCGGTTTGCTGCTGGTGCTGATGTTTGTTCTGACCATCTTTATGGTGGTTCAGTTTGTACTGACCGAACGCATCACCGGACAGGAAACCGAACTCGACACGCTGGCGGGTGAGGTTGCAGCATTGGCACAGGCGCTAGGGCTTGAAGAACGCGATAATGCACAACTTGAAGCGCGCTTGGGCGCGTTGAACGCGTCGCTGCAAACGGCACAGGATCAGGCGACAGAGCAGGCTGCAGTGATCGCGTCGCTGACAGCGCAGCGCGACAGTCAGGCAGAAGAATTGGACGCGGCCGCAGGAAAAATCACGGCGTTCGAGGCACAGGTTGCCGGGCTTTTGGCAGAGCAAGAACGTGATCAGGTCGCGTTGTCTGATTTGCAGGCCCGCGAGGCGCAGCTGATCAGCGATCAAGAGGCGCTGAATTTGGCATTGGCTACCGCGCGGACAGAAATTGACGCACAGGCGGAAGCCGCGCGTTTGTCAGCGGCGCGCCGTGAAGCGCTGGATGCGCTGGTCGCCGATCTGCAAGCGCGCAATGCGCAAAGCGAGGCACAGGTGGTTGCGTTGCAAGGACAGGTCGACGCGGGTGCCGAAGCGCTGAGCGCGGAAGAAGCCGCGCGATTGGCCGAGGCTGCGGCAGCAGAGGCATTGCGGGCACGTCTGGCGGATGCTGATACAGAGCTTACAGCGATGACTTTGGCGCTTGAGGCACAGCGCCAAGAGGCCGAGGACACGCTGACCTTACTGGCGGCAGCACGGGCCGCAGAAAGTGATCTGGATCAGAAACTTGCGGAAACGCTGATCCGCCTCCAGTCTGCGGAGCAAGGGGCGCAAGCGGCGGCTAGTGCGCAAACGGATCTTGCCGCAGCGAATGCCGAGATTGCGCGGCTTGAGGGTGAGGTTACGCAGCTTGGCAATACCGTGGCAGACCTGCGCGGGACGGTCGCGGCAGAGCAGGCTGCGACGGAGCAGGCGGCGCAATCAGGTGCTGCGCTGCAAGGGGAACTGACAGCGGCAGAACAGGAACTGAACCGCTTGCGCGCAGATGTGGCCGCGCAGGAAGCGCAAGCAGCGGAGTTGAACACAGACCGGGAGGCATTGCGGGCGCGATTGGCGGCAGCAGTGGCGGCACGACTTGCTGCGGAAACAGCCGCGCAGGATCAAGAAACGCAGGCAGACACGCGCGCCGCGCTTCTGGCTGCTGCCCGCTCCGCCTTGTCAGAAGAAAAAACAATAAGCGCCGAAGCGCAGCGCCAAACCGAGCTGCTAAACCAGCAGGTTGCGGCATTGCGCACGCAATTGGGCAACCTGCAATCCTTGCTTGATGATGCCAAAGCCCGCGATATTGCCAAAGAGGTCGAGCTGCAATCTTTGGGGGCTGAATTGAACACAGCCCTTGCCCGTGTCGCCGCCGAAGAACGCCGTCGTGCGGAGTTTGAAGCGGCGGAACGTGCACGGCTTGAGGCTGAGGCGCTTGCCCTGAAGGAAGAAACCAAGGACCTCGAGCAATATCGATCCGAGTTCTTTGGCCGTCTTCGCGACGTGCTGGGCGCACAGGCAGGCGTGCGCATCGAAGGGGACCGGTTTGTGTTTTCTTCCGAGGTGTTGTTCCCCCCCGGTGGCGCGGTCCTGTCAGATGAGGGGCGCGGCGAGATTGCGAAGGTTGCCAATATTTTGCGCTCTGTGGCGGGGGATATTCCGGCAGAGATTGATTGGGTCATTCGGGTGGACGGGCATACCGACAATGAACCCCTGTCCGGTTTTGGTGAGTTCGCTGACAACTGGGAATTAAGTCAGGCGCGCGCATTGTCAGTTGTGAAATACATGATCAATTTCCTTGGCATCCCGCCTGATCGACTGGCGGCAAACGGGTTTGGTCAGTATCAACCGGTCGCGGCGGGTGACAGTGAGGCCGCGCGCGCGCAGAACCGGCGGATTGAGCTGAAGTTCACCGAGAAGTAATCGGGCAACTCAACCGTCTATCTGGATCTCGGTTGTTTGGGTGCTGATCTCTTTACCGTCCCGCAGCAAAGTCGCGCGGGCGACATAGGTGCCTATTGGCCATGCGTCACCGCTGCGCAGGCGCTTGCCCACCGCACGAAAAGCCTGCGCATGGCGCCGTGTGAGTTTTCGGTTTTCGCTGATGACCGTGCCTTGGGGACCAGTTATTTCCAACCGCACGATATCATTTTTTTGCGTGCCAAAGCTAAAGCCGTAAACAATCAGGGCAGGGGATGAGACGTTCAAAGAACCGACCGCCGCGATGCCCTCTTTTACGTCCGCATACTCGGGCATTTTGTCGCTGATCCCAACGTCGACGATGCCCCCCGGTTGGTAGATGGGCGTTTGTGCCCAAAGCGTGCTGTCACCGGGGGTGGCACAGCTGACAGTGCCGTCGGGGTCAAACGGATCGACAGGTTTGCCACCTTGACGCACAGACAGATGCAAATGTGGAAACTCGGCGCGACCGGATTGCCCGATCTGCCCCAGTAGGTCGCCCGCTTTTACGGTCTGCCCGTTTCGGATCGCGATAGAGCCTTGTTTCATATGACAGTATTGCGTTTCCCAGCCGCCGGGATGCAGCAGTACAACGCCATTACCGCATTCCTTACCTTCGATGGCGGCGGCGGTTTCTTCGGAATATCCGGTGTCGGGCATCCCGTCGCGAAAACCGCGCACACGACCGTCAGCAGCAGCGAATACGTTAACGCCCGCTTGCATGTCGGCGCGTGTGGGTAAGGCAAAATCGGTGCCCTTGTGCCCATCGTAGCTGAGGCCGGAACACCGGAAATCACGAAAACCGGTACCCGGATCGCGGTCCATATATTGCTGGATGTAACAGGTATCGCCCAAAGTGCAGTCTACCGGCAACTGCAGTGTCAGCCCCTCTGCCGAAGCGATGCCGGCAAAGGGGAGAAACAGGGCCCACAGGCCCCGTTTTATCATTCTGCAGTCAAAAGCGGTGGCTTGTCGCCTGACAACTGGCGTTTCTCGTGATCAAGAATTGTCAGGTCAAGTTCACCTTTCTTGACCCCGACTTTCACCACACCACCTTTGGCGAGTTTGCCGAACAGCAATTCCTCGGCCAACGGTTTTTTGATGTGTTCCTGAATCACGCGGCCCAAAGGTCGCGCGCCCATTTTGTCATCATACCCTTTGTCGGCCAGCCATTCGGCGGCTTTAGTGGTCAGTTCGAATGTCACATTGCGGTCCATCAACTGGGCTTCAAGCTGCAACACGAATTTCTCGACCACGCGCAGGATAACCTCTTTGGGCAGAGCGCCAAAGCTGATCACCGCATCCAGACGGTTGCGGAATTCAGGCGTGAACGTGCGCTCGATGGCGGCGGTATCTTCGCCGGTGCGACGCGCACGGCCAAAGCCGACAGCTTCTTTCGCCTGCTCGGAGGCACCTGCGTTCGAGGTCATGATGATTACCACGTTGCGGAAATCTACGGTGCGTCCGTTGTGGTCTGTCAGCTTGCCGTGGTCCATCACCTGCAGCAGGATATTGTAGACGTCAGGGTGCGCCTTTTCCATTTCGTCAAGCAGCAACACGCAGTGCGGGTGCTGGTCAACCCCATCGGTCAACATGCCGCCCTGATCAAACCCGACATAGCCGGGAGGGGCGCCAATCAGACGGGAAACCGCATGTTTCTCCATGTACTCGGACATGTCAAAGCGCAGCAGTTCAACGCCCAAAGTATCGGCCAATTGCTTGGCGACTTCGGTTTTACCCACACCGGTTGGACCCGCAAAGAGGTAATTACCGATCGGTTTTTCAGGTTCACGCAGCCCCGCACGCGACAGTTTGATCGCGGATGCCAGTGCTTCGATCGCCGTGTCCTGCCCAAAGACCACGCGCTTGAGCGAGGATTCGAGGTCTTTCAACACCACCACGTCGTCCTTGCTGACGGTTTTCGGCGGGATACGGGCAATCTTCGCGACGACGGCTTCGACCTCTTTCGTGCCGATTGTTTTGCGGCGCTTGGAGGCGATGACCAGATGCTGGGCAGCACCGGCTTCGTCAATCACGTCAATTGCGGAGTCTGGCAATTTGCGGTCGTTGATATAACGCGCGGCCAGTTCCACCGAGGTTTTGATCGCGTCGGAAGTGTACTTGACCGAATGGTGATCCTCGAAATAGGGCTTCAGACCTTTCAGGATTTTCACCGCATCTTCGACAGAGGGCTCGTTTACGTCGATCTTCTGAAAACGACGCGCCAACGCGCGGTCTTTTTCAAAGTGCTGGCGGAATTCCTTATAAGTCGTCGACCCCATGGTGCGCAGTTTGCCGCCCGCAAGCGCGGGTTTCAGCAGGTTGGACGCGTCCATTGCGCCGCCGGATGTGGCACCGGCCCCGATGACGGTGTGAATCTCGTCGATGAACAGGACTGCATCGTCATGTTCTTCCAGCTCTGTCACAACCGCTTTCAGACGTTCCTCAAAATCACCGCGGTAACGGGTACCCGCCAGCAATGCACCCATATCGAGCGAGAAGATGGTGGTGTCAGCCAACACTTCTGGCGTTTCACCAGCGACAATTTTGCGCGCCAGACCTTCGGCGATGGCGGTTTTGCCGACACCTGGATCGCCCACCAACAGCGGGTTGTTCTTGCGCCGGCGACAGAGAACCTGAATGCAGCGTTCCACTTCGCTATCGCGTCCGATCAGCGGATCAATGTCGCCTTCGCGGGACTTGGCGTTCAGATCGACGCAGTATTTCTCCAGCGCGGTCTCTTTCTTTTCGCCCTCGGTCACGCCTTGGGTTTCTTCCTCGTGCTCGGGGGCGCCGGCAACCGGACGGGCTTCACCATATGCGGGGTCTTTCGCGACACCATGCGCAATATAATTCACCGCGTCATAGCGGGTCATTTCCTGTTCTTGCAGGAAGTAGGCCGCATTGCTTTCGCGTTCGGCAAAAATGGCAACCAAAACGTTTGCACCGGTCACTTCCGTCCGGCCGGACGATTGCACGTGGATTGCCGCGCGCTGGATGACGCGTTGGAAGGCGGCCGTGGGCACAGCTTCCGAACCGTCAACATCAGTGACCAGGTTGCTAAGATCCTCGTCGACAAACTCGACCAACGTATCGCGCAACTCGTCAACATCGACCGAACAGGCCTTCATGACCTGTACGGCGTCCGGCTCGTCGATCAACGACAGGAGCAGATGCTCCAGCGTGGCGAATTCATGTCGCCTTGCATTGGCCAGCGCCAATGCCGAATGAATTGCCTGCTCAAGTGTATTTGAGAATGAAGGCACCTGCGTGCTCCTTATCCTGTGGGCCGGTGGGGATGCTGTGGTATAACAGGTCCCCGCGCCGACCATGGCCTCTTAGTATTAGAGTTTGGTTGATCGTGGCGCGTCTTCAAGCATTTTCTTGTAAAATTCGCTCACAATTCACGTGATCTTGCTGTTTTGCCTTGTTTAAAGCGCTCAAAAGTTATCTTTCCGTTTGCGGATTTCCGTAAACACCTCTGTGTCGGAGGCGGTTTGCATCCCCAAGGTCGCGCGAACGCCCGGATCGGCAGGGCGCAAAAAGGGATTTGTTTCCAGCTCGGTTGCAAGCGACGTGGGCACTGTGGCTTGCCCCTTTGCTCGTGCCGCCGCGACTTCGTTCGATCTTGATATAAGGGCCGAATTGTCGGGATCAACCGTGAGCGCGAATTTGGCGTTGGATGCCGTGTATTCGTGGCCGGAACAGATCGTGGTTTCAGGTGGCAGAGCCATCAGTTTTTGCATCGATCCCCACATTTGCGCCGGCGTGCCCTCAAACAGGCGGCCACATCCCAGCGCCATCAGGCTGTCAGCGGTAAAACAGGCCTGCGCTGCGGCAACATAGAATGCGATGTGGTTCATTGTATGCCCTGACACATCGAATACCTCGGCTTCCAACGCGCCAAGTTTGATTTTGTCCCCTTCAGCGACGGCATTATCCAGCGGTGGCAAGCGATCTGCGTCCGCCTTTGCCCCCACGACCTGTGCGGGATAGGCGGCCAGCAGATCCGACAAGCCGTCGACGTGGTCCCAGTGGTGGTGCGTTAGCCAAACCTGACTTAACGTCCACCCGCGCGTATCCAGTTCCGCCTTGATCGGTGCGGCCTCCGGTACGTCGATCACGGCCACTTCGCCTGTTTCACCATCGCGCAGCAGATAGGCATAGTTGTCGGACAGGCAGGGAATGGTGATCAGGTCAAAGGGCATGGTGGATTTTTCTGTTGTTGCTATGATTTGACCAGAGTGACACCGCAAAGGCAGGTTCGCAATGCACCTCGACGTCCAAGATCTGCGCAACTTTTACTATCGCCACGCTTTGGGCCGGGCGGCGCAGAAAAGCCTGCGCGGGCGGATGTTGGAACTTTGGCCCGAGGCCAAGGGGCAGACCGTTGTGGGCTTCGGCTTTGCCGCACCCTTGCTGCGCCCCTATCTGAAAGACGCCAAGCGGGTGATTACCCTGATGCCGGGTCCGCAGGGTGTAATGCCTTGGCCTGCGGGCATGCCGAATACATCGGTGCTGACCGAAGAAACCTTGTGGCCAATTGAAACGGGGCATGTGGACAAACTGGTCCTGCTGCACGGGCTTGAGACTTGCGAGCGCCCCTCGGACCTTTTGGAAGAATGCTGGCGGGTTCTGGGGCCGGGCGGGCGTGCTCTTTTCATCGTGCCAAATCGCGCGGGGCTTTGGGCGCGGCGTGACAAAACGCCGTTCGGGTTCGGGCAGCCCTATTCGCCGGGGCAGTTGGACACGCAGTTGAAGAAGCACCAGTTTTTGCCGGAACGCCAGTTGGGTGCCTTGTACCAGTTCCCGTCGCACCAGCGGGTTTGGATGAAGTCGGCCGGACTATTCGAACGCGTGGGGCGCCATATGCCAGCGATCCTCGGCGGGGGGGCCTTTATGGTCGAGGCGACCAAATTAGTGTATCCGCCCAAAGGCACATCAGCGCGCGAACGCAAGCGGGTCAGTGTGTTAAAGGGGCTGTCCGAACCAGCCGTAAGCGGTGCGCGCAGGGTTTAGGGCGCTGTCAGTTTTTCAAACTCGCCATTAGCCGGTGAAATTTTTCGCCCTGAACGGCCACATGACTGCGCAGGGCGTTGGCCGCGCGGTCCGCATCTTCGTTTTGCAAGGCACCGACAATTTCAAGGTGCTCGGCCATGGATTGATCCAGCCGCCCGCGAAACCGCAGCTGCATTCTGCGGTAGGCTCTTAGCCGGTTTTGCAACTGCAACGCCTGCTTTTCAAGATACCCGTTGGCAGAACCGCGATAGATAATTTGATGAAACCGTTCGTTTTCGTCGTAATACAGATCGTGATCCAGTTTTTCGACAGCCTGTTGGCAGTTCACATTCGCTTCGACCAGTTGTGCCAGCATATCCTCGGTGATCCGCGTGGCGGCCAGACGACCACAGGCGGCTTCGAGTTCGGCCATGGTTTCAAACATCTCCATCAGCTCGACAGGGCCGGGCTGGCGCACAAAAACACCGCGGCGCGGGATTTGTTCGGCCATGCCGGAGGCAACGAGCACGTGCAGCGCTTCACGGATGGGGGTGCGCGACACCTTGAACTGTTCGGCCAGTTTCAGTTCGTCCAGCCGCTCCCCATCGCGATAGGTGCCGGAAAATACCAGCTGTTCAAGCGTTTGAGCGATCTTGTCGGCGCGTCTGATGTCCATGGTGAATATCTATAGGGCGGCGCGGCTAAATGCGAGAGCGTAATTATTGTATACAATAAATTTGACTTGGAATGCAAGATATGGAAAACCTCTCGCAGTCGCATTGGAGCATTGAACTCCGGTCACATCCTGGGAGGGAACTATGAAGTCTAAGTTTTTCACAACCGCCGCCGCATTGGCCTGCCTGACGCTTGGCACAGCCGCACAATCAGAAACGCTGCGCCTGTCGCATCAATGGTCCAACAAGGACGTGCGCCATCAGGTGGCACAGATTGTGGCAGACGAAGTCGCCGCGGCAGATGTCGATCTGGACATTCAGATTTTCGGTTCCAAATCCCTGTTCAAGCCGCGCGAACAATATCGCCCGCTAAGCCGTGGTCAGCTGGATATGACCGTTCTGCCGCTCAGCTATGCCGGCGGTCAACAGCCTGCTTATAACCTCACGCTCATGCCGGGCATGGTCAAAAACCACGACCACGCCGCCCGCCTAAGTGCCTCGCCCTTTATGGAAGCGCTTGAGGAAAAAATGGCGGACGATGACGTCATGGTATTGGTACACGGCTATCTGGCCGGTGGATTTGTTGGCAAAGACAAATGCATCACGGCACCCGATGACGTGAAGGGCCTGCAAACCCGCGCCGCGGGCAAGGCGTTTGAACAGATGTTGGCAGGGGCAGGGGCCTCCATCGCGTCGATGGCATCGTCGGAGATTTACAATGCCATGCAAACCGGTGTTCTTACGGCGGCAAATACATCTTCGTCGTCTTTCGTGTCCTACCGGATTTACGAACAGGTCAAATGCTACACCCCAGCCGGCGATGTGGCCTTGTGGTTCATGTACCAGCCCCTGTTGATGAACAAAGCCAAGTTTGACGGGTTGAACGCCGATCAGCAAAAGGCCCTGCTGGATGCCTCGGCCAAAGCCGAAGCGTTCTATCTGGAAGAAGCCAAAAAACAGGATGCCGCATCTGAAAAAGTGTTCCGCGATGCAGGTGTCGAGATCGCGCAGATGACCGCCGAAGACTTTGACGCGTGGCGCGCGTTGGCGCAGGAAACGTCCTACAAAGCCTTTGTTGCTGATGTGCCTGACGGTCAAGAGCTGCTCGATATGGCATTGGCTGTCGAGTAAATCTGACGTCGGAAGGCTGCTTGCGCGGCCTTCCATCTTCTTCCCTTTCGAACATCCAAGGAAATGATATGGCGGGCTCAAGCTCAGCTGTCGTGGCGCGGACAGGCGACAATTTGTTCCTGCGCGTTGTGGCTGCTCTTTCAACTGTGGCGGGGTGGTGTTCTGCCGCGATGATCGTGGCGGCGGTCGCGATCACCTGTCAGATGATTTTCATCCGCTTTGTGCTGAATGGATCAACCGTTTGGCAGACCGAAGCGGTGATTTACCTTGCCATCGGCGCGACGCTGATCGGCTTGCCATATGTGCAGCGCCTGCGGGGGCACGTGAACGTCGATTTGATCCCGCTGATGCTGGGCCGGCGCGCGCGGTTTGTGATGGCGCTGTGCACCCTGTCGCTGTCAATTGCCATGGTCGCGATCATGCTATGGTACGGCTATGAATTCTGGCACCTGACGTTCGAAAAGAACTGGAAATCCGACACCGTCTGGGGCGTACGCCTGTGGATTCCATATGCCGCCATGCCCATCGGCTTTGGCCTATTCCTTTTGCAGCTGATCGCGGATCTTGTCGCGGTCATCTTGAAAATCGACACCCCGTTCGGCCTGGAGGACGTATAATGGATCCGCTTACCCTTGGCGGCATTGTTGCGCTCGCCACAATCCTCGTGTTGTTTTCCGGTGTCTCCGTGGCGCTGGGCCTGCTGATCGTTTCAACCGGCTTTCTGATGGTGTTTGACGGCATGCGTTCGCTTGAACTGCTGCCGGAAATCCTGTTCGGAAAACTGGATAACTTTGCCCTGCTGTCGATCCCGATGTTCATTATTATGGGGTCTTCAATTGCCTCCACCCGCGCTGGTGCCGACCTTTATGAAGCATTGGAGCGCTGGCTCACCCGTGTGCCGGGCGGGCTGGTCATTTCCAACCTCGGGGCTTGTGCGCTGTTCGCCGCCATGTCCGGTTCCAGTCCAGCGACCTGTGCCGCCATCGGCAAGATGGGCATCCCCGAAATGCGCAAACGCGGCTATCCTGACGGGGTCGCGGCAGGATCGATCGCGGCGGGCGGCACGCTTGGTATTCTGATCCCGCCCTCGGTGACGATGATCGTCTACGGGATCGCGACCGAAACCTCGATCGGCCGGTTGTTTCTTGCCGGTGTTATTCCCGGTCTGATGCTGGTGGCGCTGTTCATGGCATGGTCGCTTTATGCCACGTGGCGTTCTGGTGATCAGGAATTGTTGAACGCGACAAGCTATTCGTGGAAAGAAAAATTCGAAATCCTGCCACGGGTGCTCCCATTTTTGTTCATCATCGTCGGCGTTCTTTACGCGATGTATGGCGGTGTCGCGACGCCCTCGGAAACTGCTGCGGTCGGGGCGTTGCTGTGTCTGATCATCGCAATGGTGATCTACAAGCTGTGGAACCCGCGTGATCTGTGGATCGTTCTGCGCGACAGCACCAAGGAAAGCGTGATGATCCTGTTCATCATCGCGGCGGCAGGCGTGTTTTCCTATATGTTGTCGAGCCTTTACATAACGCAATCCATCGCCAACTGGATCGGCACGCTAGATGTGAACCCTTGGGTTCTGATGGGCGCGGTCAACGTCTTCCTGCTGATCGCAGGGTTCTTTCTGCCACCGGTTGCCGTGATCCTGATGGCGGCACCGATCCTGCTGCCCATCATCACCACCGCCGGTTTCGATCCGATCTGGTTTGCTGTTGTGCTGACCATCAACATGGAAATCGGTCTGATCTCTCCGCCGGTGGGGCTGAACCTTTATGTGATCAACGGCATCGCGCCTGATATATCGCTGAAAACCATCCTGACCGGTTCAATGCCCTTTGTCGGCTGCATGGTCCTGGCGATCGTCCTGCTGTGCCTGTTCCCCGGTCTGGCCACTTGGTTGCCGGATGCGGTGATGGGGGCCGCGCTATGAGTTTCTTTGGCGGGCTGATCTCGACCGTATTCGAGCGCCGGTATCGCGGGGCGTCATCTGTTGATGCTGCGGGGCGAACCATACCGGAGCTGGCCCAAGATCTGTTGGGCAGTCACGGCGAGGTGTCGGGTGGCACCTTGGCGCGATTAATCCTTGACCGTTACGCGGCGATGACGGCAGAGGAAAAGCGCGGATTCTTCGAATTTATGACCCATGGGCTCGAGATTGACGCAAAGGCCGTGACCGACACATTGCAAACCTACCGCGATGAACCGTCCAAGCGCAGTTACCGTGCCTTTGCGGCGGCCTGCGAACCCAAACGGCAAGAATTGATCCGGCGGTTGAACCAAGTGCCCGGGGCCACGGCGCGTCTGGTGGCGATGCGTGAGGATTTGCTGAAGTTGCTGCGCGCACATCCCGCGCTTGAACCGCTGGACGTGGATTTCCAGCACTTGTTTTCATCATGGTTCAACCGCGGTTTTCTGGTCCTGCGTCCGATCAACTGGGGCAGTCCGGCGGATATCCTTGAAAAGATCATCGCATATGAGGCGGTGCATACCATCGACAGTTGGGACGATCTGCGCCGCCGGCTTCAACCCGGTGACCGGCGGTGTTTCGGATTCTTCCACCTTGCCATGGCGGGGGAGCCGTTGATCTTTGTCGAGGTGGCCCTGACCAAGGGCATTCCGAATTCGGTTCAGGATCTGCTGGCCGGCGGACGTGACGCAATTGAGGCTGAAGAGGCGGACACCGCCGTATTTTATTCCATTTCGAACTGTCAGGCGGGGCTCGCAGGAATTTCCTTTGGCAATTCGTTGATCAAACAGGTCGCGGCCGATTTGTCGCGCGATCTGCCTTCGGTAAAAAACTTTGTCACCCTGTCGCCGATACCGGGGTTGAACAAGTGGTTGGCGACCGCTGACGTGCCGACGGTCACCGCGGAAAACCAACGCGCATTGGCGGCGCATTACCTGTTGGAAGCAAAACGTGGTGATGGGATGCCGGTTGACCCTGTTGCGCGGTTCCACCTTGGCAATGGCGCGGCACTGCACGCGGTGCACGCGGGGGCAGATGTGTCGGAAAACGGCATGGCGCAGTCGGGCGGTGCCATGGTAAATTACCTCTACGACCTGTCGCAAATCACATCGAACCACGAACATTTTGTCACGGACAAAACGGTTGTCGCTTCGTCAGAAGTCCGGGCGCTGAGCGCGACGATCGAAACGAAACCTTGAAGGAATAGAGCAATGGCGAACCCGCTTTTTGACACACTCTTTGGCAAGCATGCTGGCAACCCCGCTGTGTTCCTGCATCTGGCTGACGGGCAGACCATTACATATGACGGGTTTCTCGCGATGGCGGCGCAATATGCCGGATTGATCTGTGATCTGGGGCTGACGGCGGGCGACCGCTTGGCAGTGCAGATTGCCAAGTCGCCGCAGGCCTTGGCGGTTTATGCCGCTTGTGCGCAGGCAGGCGTGGTGTTTCTGCCGCTCAACACCGCCTATACGGCAGACGAGGTTTCCTATTTCGTTGAAAACAGCGGTGCAGGTCTGTTGCTCTGCGATCAAGGCAAGGCCGAAGGGCTGGCACCCGTGGCGCAGGCTTGTGGTGCGCAGCTGGAAACGCTGAACGCAGATGGCACCGGATCGTTCAGCGACAAGGCCGCCGCGATGCCGGTGCAGTTTGAAACGGTTGCGCGCAGCGAGGATGATCTGGCGGCCTTCCTTTACACCTCCGGCACGACGGGGCGTTCGAAAGGGGCAATGCTGACGCAGGAAAACCTGTTGTCGAACGCGCGGGTCTTGGTGGATGAATGGCGCTTTACATCAGATGATGTGTTGCTGCACGCCTTGCCGATCTTTCACACGCACGGGCTGTTTGTTGCGTCCAACATCACATTGCTGGCAGGGGGGCAGATGATATTTTTGCCGGCGTTCAAACTGGATGACATCATTGCGCAGCTGCCCAAGGCGACGACGATGATGGGCGTGCCGACCTTTTATACCCGTCTGTTGGGCGATGCGCGCTTTACCAAAGCGCTGGTGGCACACATGCGCCTGTTTGTATCGGGTAGCGCGCCGCTCCTCGCAGAAACGCACGTTCAGTTCGAAAAACGCACTGGTCTGCGGATTCTTGAACGTTACGGGATGACAGAGACCAACATGAACACCTCAAACCCTTACGATGGTGAGCGGCGGGCGGGAACCGTTGGATTTGCCTTGCCCGGCACTGAAATCAAGATCACCGACAGCAAAACCGGCGCGACCCTTCCGCAAGGAGAGATCGGAGAGATCGAGGTGCGCGGCCCCAATGTGTTCAAAGGCTATTGGCAAATGCCCGAAAAGACTGCGGAGGAGCTGCGCGAGGATGGATTTTTCATCACCGGTGATCTGGGTCAGATGGATGCGGATGGCTACATCAGCATTGTCGGACGTAACAAGGATCTGATCATTTCGGGGGGGTACAACATCTATCCCAAAGAAATCGAATTGCTTCTCGATGCGGCTGAAAACGTGCTGGAAAGCGCGGTGATTGGCGTGCCGCATCCCGATTTTGGCGAAACGGTGGTTGGAATACTGGTGGCCGAAGGGAACGTCGCGCCCGATCTGGAGGCGATTAACGCAAGCGTCAGCGCGTCGCTGGCACGGTTCAAACACCCGCAGCGCCTGATCGTGCTGCCGGAATTGCCGCGCAATACGATGGGCAAAGTTCAAAAGAAAGCGCTCCGCGAGCAATTTAAGGATCTGTTTACGGCTTAGGCAATATCCGGGCTGTGTCGATCCTGATCGCATGACAGGGGCCTGCCGGCTTTGTTGCGGTCGGCCCGTTGCACGGGCTTGGCTGGCAAGGATCGCCCGTTGGATGAACAATAATTTGCTCTCAGGATTGCAAAACGCGGCGACAAGCGGATGAGAATCATATTAACCTGCACGGAACCGGTCAGATCGCCTTCGTTGACCGGTGTGAAAATTATTGGACAAACAAGGGCAAATAAATTTTCAGGGGGACACATTGGCGCACGTTACTGTGTTGCGGCCTTTCGAGCGCTCTGTTACATCGCCCCTGATTTAGACGTCTTGAACCGATTCAAGCCGCGCCAACTAACCGGTGACGCGACCTGTTCGCATATCCGACCTGACAGAATGAGAGGATGGACGTGTCCGAAACAGCTTCGATTTCCACCGGCATCGCACAGCGTTACGCATCTGCTGTCTTTGACATTGCCAAAGAGGGCAAGCAGATCAAAGCGATTGAAGCCGATCTTGACGCCCTGCAAGGCGCAATGTCGGACAGCGATGATTTCCGCAACTTGATCCAGTCACCGATCTATACCCGTGCAGAACAGGGTGTTGCGGTCGCAGCATTGGCCAAGAAGATGAAAATTTCGTCAACAATGACGAATACACTGGCATTGATGGCGTCCAAGCGCCGTCTTTTCGTGCTGCCGCAACTGGTCAAGGCCCTGCGCGAGGCGATTGCATCTGACAAAGGCGAGGTTACCGCCGAAGTCACGTCGGCCAAGGCATTGACCAAGGCACAATCAGACAAGCTTGCCAAATCGCTTAAGGCGAGCACCGGCAAAACCGTAACACTTCAAACGTCCGTCGATGAAACTCTCATCGGCGGTCTTATTGTCAAAGTGGGCTCCAAGATGATCGACACGTCGATCCGCGCGAAGCTCAATTCCCTCCAGAATGTAATGAAAGAGGTCGGATAAATGGGTATCCAAGCAGCAGAAATTTCTGCAATCCTGAAAGACCAGATCAAGAATTTCGGTCAAGAAGCCGAAGTTGCCGAAGTGGGTCGTGTACTTTCCGTCGGTGACGGTATTGCGCGGGTTTACGGTTTGGACAATGTTCAGGCTGGCGAAATGGTCGAATTTCCCGGCGGCATTCAGGGCATGGCCCTGAACCTCGAAGCGGACAACGTTGGTGTTGTTATCTTCGGTAATGACCGTGATATTAAAGAAGGTGACACCGTCAAGCGCACCAACTCCATCGTGGACGTGCCAATCGGTAACGGTCTGCTGGGGCGTGTTGTTGACGGTCTGGGTAACCCCATCGACGGCAAAGGCCCGATCGCATCCACCGAGCGCGGCATCGCCGACGTTAAAGCGCCGGGCATTATCCCGCGTAAATCCGTTCACGAACCAATGTCCACAGGTCTGAAATCTGTCGACGCGATGATCCCGATCGGCCGTGGCCAGCGCGAATTGATCATTGGTGACCGTCAGACCGGCAAAACTGCTGTTGCTCTGGACGCCATGTTGAACCAAGCGCAGGTCAACGCCGCTGCTGAAGGCGACGAAGGCAAAAAGATGTACTGTGTGTACGTCGCGATTGGCCAGAAGCGTTCGACTGTTGCGCAGCTTGTTAAAAAGCTCGAAGAAGCCGGCGCGATGGAATATTGCATCGTTGTTGCCGCGACCGCGTCCGAGCCTGCACCGATGCAGTTCCTCGCACCCTATGCTGCGACAGCCATGGCGGAATTCTTCCGCGACAACGGCCGCCACGCTCTGATCATCTATGATGACTTGTCCAAGCAGGCTGTATCCTATCGTCAGATGTCCCTGCTTCTGCGTCGCCCACCAGGCCGCGAAGCTTATCCTGGTGACGTTTTCTATCTTCACTCCCGTCTGCTTGAGCGTTCCGCGAAGCTGGGTGATGACGCAGGCAACGGCTCTTTGACAGCTCTGCCGATCATCGAAACCCAAGGTGGTGACGTTTCTGCGTTTATTCCGACAAACGTGATTTCGATCACCGACGGTCAGATCTTCTTGGAAACAGAATTGTTCTACCAAGGCATCCGTCCTGCTGTGAACACCGGTCTGTCGGTTTCACGTGTTGGTTCATCCGCCCAGACCAAAGCCATGTCTTCGGTTGCCGGTCCGGTGAAGCTGTCCCTCGCTCAGTACCGCGAAATGGCTGCTTTTGCGCAGTTCGGTTCCGATCTGGACGCCGCGACACAGCAGTTGCTGAACCGTGGTGCGCGTCTGACCGAGCTGATGAAACAGCCACAGTACGCGCCATTGTCGAACGCCGAAATCGTCTGCGTCATCTACGCAGGCACCAAAGGCTACCTCGACAAGCTGCCCGTGGCCGAAGTGGGCCGCTGGGAACAGGGCTTGCTGGCACATCTGCGCGGCAAACACGCCGACCTGCTCAAGGACATCACCGACAACGATCGCAAGGTGAAAGACGAGCTGGAAGACAAAATCAAAGCAGCGCTCGACTCTTACGCCGCTGACTTCGCTTAAGGAGAGATAGCCAATGGCAAATCTCAAAGTCCTTAAAAACCGGATCGCGAGCGTCAAGTCGACGCGCAAGATCACGAAAGCCATGCAAATGGTTGCCGCGGCGAAACTTCGCCGCGCGCAGGAAGCTGCCGAAGCCTCCCGTCCTTACACAGAGCGTTTCAACGCTGTGATGTCGGGGCTGGCGGCGAGCGTAGGCGGGTCTGATGCCGCACCCAAGCTGCTGAGCGGCACCGGGTCGGATAAGGTCAACCTACTGGTTGTGATGACGTCAGAACGCGGCTTGTGCGGTGGTTTCAACACGAACATCGTGAAGAAAGCAAAACTGCACGCGCAGCAACTGCTTGCCGAAGGTAAAGAGGTGAAAATCCTTACCGTTGGCAAAAAGGGCCGTGACCAGCTGAAGCGCGATTTTGCCGACCATCTGGTCGGGCATGTCGATATGACCGAAGTCAAGCGCCTGAGCTATGCTGATGCGCAGGGCATTGCCAAAGACGTATTGAACCGTTTTGACGCCGGCGAATTCGACGTCGCGACGCTGTTCTATGCGAATTTTGTGAACGTGGTCAGCCAGATTCCTCAAGCACAGCAGATCATTCCTGCGTCGTTTGAAGAAGCCGGCGAAGGTGACGCGGTCACGACGTTGTTCGATTATGAACCCTCCGAAGAAGCAATCCTTGCGGATTTGCTGCCCCGCGGTGTCGCGACGGCAATCTTCTCGGGGTTGTTGGAAAACGCCGCGTCCGAACAGGGCGCACGTATGTCAGCGATGGACAACGCCACACGCAACGCGGGCGAGATGATCGACAACCTGACAATCGAATACAACCGTTCACGTCAGGCCGTCATCACAAACGAGCTGATCGAAATCATTTCCGGCGCGGAAGCGCTGTAAGCAAAACCGGAGAAACGACATGGCAAATGCAGTCGGCAAAATTACTCAGGTCATCGGCGCCGTCGTTGACGTGCAGTTCGAAGATAACCTGCCAGAGATCCTGAACGCTCTGACTACAGACAACAACGGCTCACGTCTTGTGCTAGAAGTGGCACAGCACTTGGGCGAAAACACCGTGCGTACCATTGCGATGGACGCGACCGAAGGTCTCGTTCGCGGTGCTTCCGTGACAGACACAGGTGCCCCTATTCAGGTGCCAGTTGGCAAGGCCACATTGGGTCGCATCCTGAACGTGACCGGTGACCCGGTTGACGAAAAAGGCGCGGTTGAGACTCAGGAAACACGCGGTATCCACGGCGAGGCACCTGCCTTTGCCGAGCAGTCCACCGAAACCGAAATCCTGACCACAGGCATCAAGGTTATCGACCTGCTGGCCCCCTACACCAAGGGTGGTAAAATTGGTCTGTTCGGCGGTGCCGGCGTTGGTAAAACAGTTTTGATCATGGAACTCATCAACAACATTGCGAAGGTACACTCCGGTGTGTCCGTGTTCGCGGGTGTGGGTGAGCGTACACGTGAAGGTAACGACCTTTACCACGAGATGATCGAATCCGGTGTTATTGTTCCCGACAACCTGGTCGATTCCAAAATTGCACTGGTCTACGGCCAGATGAACGAACCTCCCGGTGCGCGTATGCGGGTTGCCCTGTCCGGTCTGACATTGGCCGAGCAGTTCCGCGACGAATCCGGTTCCGACGTTCTGTTCTTCGTGGACAACATCTTCCGCTTCACACAGGCCGGTTCCGAAGTTTCCGCTCTGTTGGGTCGTATTCCTTCTGCGGTTGGCTACCAGCCAACACTGGCGACCGACATGGGTGCGATGCAGGAACGCATTTCATCCACCAAGAACGGTTCGATTACATCGGTTCAGGCCGTATACGTTCCTGCGGATGACTTGACCGACCCTGCACCTGCGACATCCTTTGCGCACCTTGATGCGACAACGGTTCTGGATCGTGCGATCTCTGAAAAAGGCATCTACCCTGCGGTTGACCCACTGGGTTCCACATCGCGCCTGCTTGATCCACAAATCATCGGTGAAGAGCACTATTCTGTTGCGACCGACGTTCAGCAGATCCTTCAGCGCTACAAATCGCTTCAGGACATCATCGCGATCCTCGGCATGGACGAACTGTCGGAAGACGACAAACTGGCCGTGTCACGTGCACGTAAGATCGAACGCTTCCTGTCACAGCCGTTTGACGTTGCGAAAGTGTTTACGGGTTCCGACGGCATCCAGGTGCCACTGGACGATACAATCGCATCCTTCAAAGCGGTTGTTGCCGGTGAATACGACCACCTGCCCGAAGGTGCCTTCTATATGGTTGGCGGCATCGAGGACGTGAAGGCGAAAGCCGAAAAAATGGCAGCTGACGCAGCCTAAGGGAGACTTGAGCAATGGCAGACACGATGCAATTCGATCTGGTGTCGCCTGAACGGCGGCTGGCCTCTCTTCAGGTCACATCCGTCCAGATTCCCGGCGCTGACGGCGACATGACGGCGATGGAGGGGCACGCCCCCACCATCACCACATTGCGCCCCGGTGTGCTTTCGATCGAAGGTCCTGACGGGCATGACCAATACGTCGTCACGGGTGGCTTTGCCGAAATCCGCGCCGATGGCGTTTCGGTTCTGGCCGAACGCGCTGTGCATCAGGGCGACATGACGCAAGAGCACCTCGACGAGATGATGGAAGAAGCCAAGACCATGTATACAAACGCGAAAGAAGCGTTTGAGAACGAACCCGGTCCGGTGGATGACGCAGCCAAGCTGTTGTCTGACATGGTCGCGATGGGGGATCACATGGGGCTGACTGCCAAGCAGTAAGCAGCTTTCGACCTGAGTAAATTGAAAAGGCTCCGCATCACGCGGGGCCTTTTTTACGTTTTGATATCCCTCGTTTTGCCGCCTTTGCGGCCCAGTCCTGCCGTGCTTGGCCACTAATGCTGGCCCTCTGATCAAAATTTGCGAGGTCCGATTATGCGAACGCTTCTTTCGGCAATTGCCTTGATACTTCCCACCAGTACGGGCGCACAGCCCTATAGCGAAAGCATGGCGGATTGTGCGTCGGTCTATCAGAATGCGGCGCAATGGGTGAATACCGATGAAAGCGCGGATAAATTGATGCACGCCGCGATCCAATGGGCAGAGGCAGCAGTGACCCAGTCCAAAGCAGAGGGGGCACCGGTGTCGTCAGATGTGATCTGGCAACGGATCGACGGGAAAACCGAGAAATGGGAAGCCAAAGGCGGGGCGGTGTTTTTCTCGCAGGAGTTTCGGGACTGGACGCAGTATTGCCGCAAGTTCGCCAAGGCGCGGGGTGTTTCCATCACCCCGTGAATCCGCTTGCCCGGATCATGCCGCGGCCTCTTTAAGACCGGCGCTTGGTCCGTTATCTTACCGGCAAATCTCTCACTTATTCAGGTCCACAAAACATGAAGAAACTGCGCAGCCATACTGTAGGAATCGACAGCGGCGATGTGATCCTGTTCACCGATTATGAGGACGGTGGCGAGATGTGGACCGGCCGTGGCCAACGCGAGCGCCGCCGCCACATCAAGTTTTCCGAAAAGTATAAGGTCGCGCCGACGGTACAGCTGTCCCCGTCGCTTTGGGATCTGGACGCCTCTACCATCATGCGCGCGGACATCGAGGCGGAGTCCGTCACCAAAGCGGGGTTCGATATGGTGTTCCGCACGTGGGGGGACACCCGCATCGCGCGGATCCGCATCGCATGGATGGCGATCGGCGAGATGTCAGAGCTGGACGATTGGGACGTGGTGTAACGCCCGATTAAGGCGTGTACATCCCGTCATAGATAGGTCCCAGCGTGTCTGCTTCGAACAGGGACGATACCGACGTGCCGTTCCAGATGTTCAGAATTGCCTGAGCAAAGATCGGTGCCGTCGGCACGATGCGGATATTGGCCGCGTTCTTGACCTCTGGCGTGGGTTGAATGCTGTCGGTGATCACCAGTGATTTCATCACGGAGTTGGTCACACGTTCGACGGCAGGGCCGGACATCACGCCGTGGCTGATGTAGGAATGCACTTCCTTGGCACCGTTTTCCAACAGCACCTCGGCCGCTTTGCACAGGGTGCCGGCCGTATCACAAATGTCGTCAACGATCAGGCAGGTCTTGCCGGTCACATCGCCGATCACGGTCATTTCGGCAATCTCGCCGGGTTTTTCGCGGCGTTTGTCGACGATGGCCAACGGCGAATTGATCCGCTTGGCCAGCTCGCGTGCACGGGCCACACCCCCGACGTCGGGCGAGACGATCATCAGATCGCTCATCTGGTCTTTGAAGTGGTCCTTGATATCCAATGCAAAAACCGGTGACGCATAAAGGTTATCGACCGGAATGTCGAAAAAGCCCTGAATCTGTGCGGCATGCAGATCCATCGTTAAAACCCGTTCGATGCCGGTGCCAACCAGCATGTTTGCGACCATCTTGGCAGTGATCGGCGTGCGCGCCTTGGTGCGGCGGTCCTGACGGGCATAACCGAAGTAGGGCAGAACAGCAGTGACACGCGCAGCGGAAGAGCGGCGCAGCGCATCCGCCATGATCAGCAGCTCCATCAGGTTGTCATTGGCCGGGTTGGAGGTGGATTGGATAATAAACATGTCCTCGCCACGGACGTTGTCGAAAACCTCGACAAAGATTTCACCATCGTTGAACCGTTCCACCCGCGCTTCGACCAACCCGACGTTGACCCCGCGGTGTAGCGACATCCGTCGGGCGATGGCTTTGGCCAAGGGCATATTGGCATTGCCCGAGATGAGTTTCGGCTCTGATGTGCGTGGCATAGGGGCTCCGTGGCAGCGGTATATGACAGAATCGTTACGTTGAACCTCGCTTAACACGCAGCTACGGTGCGGCAAACCTTAGGGAGGTCCAAATGGCCCAGATCGATTATTTTTTCGCGACACTATCGCCTTATTGCTACCTTGCCGAGCAGCGGTTGGAAGAAGTCGCCGCTAAGCATGGCGCAACCATCAATTACAAGCCCTTTGACTTGCTCACGGCCTTTGGGCGCACGGGCGGCACCCCGCCGAAGGATCGCCACATCAGCCGGATCGAATACCGCGCACAGGAATTGCCACGCCAGGCCAAAAAGCTGGGGCTGCCGTTCAACTTGCAGCCGGCGCATTGGCCGACCAATGGCGCACCTGCGGCCTATGCGTTTATCGCCGCGCAGAACGCAGGCGGTGGTGATCTGGGCAAGCTTGCGCATGCGATTTTCCGTGCCGTTTGGGCGGAAGAAAAGGACATTGCCGAGGATGCGGTGGTGCGGGCCTGCTTGAGTGAAGCCGGATTTGACCCCGAGCTTGCCAACAGCGGTTTGCTGGAAGGGGCAGAAACCTATGCCCGCAATCTGGAAGACGCGGTTGAGGCCGGTGTTTTCGGTGCGCCGTTCTATATCATCGACGGGCAGCGGTTCTGGGGGCAGGACCGGATCACGGATGTTGACGCATATCTGGCAGGCGACTTGTGACGGTTCAGCAAGGATTTACCCCGCATATCACCACGATCGGGCAAGGGGCGCGCCGCGGCCTTGCATTGCATTGTACGATGGCTTTCGGTGGGGCATGGGCCGGTATGGCGCAAGCGCTGCCGGGGCTCAGATTGGTGGCACCCGATATGCCCAGCCATGGACGCAGTGCCGATTGGGACGAAATCAGCAGCTTTGGTGAAACGGCCTTTCAGGCGACATTGGCGGCGATGGACGAGACGCCAATGGATGTGATCGGTCATTCCTTCGGCGCGATGATTGCGTTGCGTCTGGCGGTGGAAGCGCCCGAAAGGCTGCGCAGTCTGACTGTGATCGAGCCGGTGTTCTTTGCGGTGGCGAAAGCGGATGCGCCTGAGTTGTTAAGTGACCATGCCATCAAAGCGAAACCGTTCAGTGATGCGACGGACGCGGGCGATCTTGAAACGGCGGCGCGGACGTTTAACCGGATGTGGAGCGATGCTGGCCCGCCGTGGGACACATTGCCTGAACGCACGCGTGCGGCAATGACCCGCGCGATCCATGTGGTGCCGGACACGCATGAGATGCTGTTTGATGATACGTTGGGGTTGCTGGAACCCGGTGCATTGGATGCCTGTACCATACCCACGCTTGTGGTGCGCGGCGGTGCGTCCCACCCTGTCATGACGGCGACCAACGACGGACTGGTGGCGCGGATGCCGAACGCAACCTCGGCCGCGATCAGCGGGGCAGGGCACATGGCCCCGATCACCCATCCCCTTGACGTGGCAAAGGCAATGGCGCCGTTGTTGGCGCGCAGCTAGCGCAACGCCGACAGGCGGTGGCTGGTTCAGAAGTGGCTTACAAACGCGTCGATCTGATCGCAACCAATGGACCAGTCGCAGACCAGCCGCGCGGCCACGTCCTCGTTCGCGGGACCTTCAAGCGGGCCGTCCCACAGGTAATACCGCGCGCCTGCGTCATGCAGTTTCTGATGTATGGCGCGGGGCCAGCGGGCAAAGATCATATTGGCCTGCGGCTCATGCAGGAAAGTGGCACCAGCCGCGCGCAGCCCTTCGGCAAGGTAGGCGGCATTGGCGTTTGCCGTCTGTGCGATCTCGATGAATGCATCGTCTTGGAGATATCCGGCCATCTGCGCCGACAGAAAACGGTGTTTGGAGAACAGATGCGCCCCGCGTTTGCGGCGCAGTTCGAATTCCCAGGCTTTGGCTGGATCGAAGAACACAACCGCTTCGACGCCCATGCATCCGTTCTTGGTGCCGCCGAAACTGACCACATCGACACCTGATTTCCATGACATTTCCGCTGCTGTGCATCCCAGCGCGGCCATCGCATTGGCAAAACGCGCGCCGTCCAGATGGACAGGCAGGTCATGGGCCTTGGCCACAGCGCTTAGCGCCTTGATCTCTGCTAGTGAATGCACTGAACCGCGCTCGGTGACTTGCGTGATTGATACCGGGCCCGGCTGTGCGCCGTGGACGTTGCCCACTGCCTGTTTCTCAATCGCGGCTTCCAACGCAGCCGGCGTCATTTTGTCGTCGGTATCAATGAGGCTTAGCTTGGCCCCGCCGGCATAGAATTCGGGAGCGTTGCACTCGTCCTCTTCGATATGGGCAACCTTGGAACAGAAAATCGTCTGCCACGGCTGGGTGTAACAGGCCAGCGCCAAGGCATTTGCAGCGGTGCCGGTGGCGACCAGATAAACGGCGGCCTCGGGGGCTTCAAATACCTCGCGGATGCGGGTGCGTACCTCATCCATGATGGTGTCTTTGCCATAGGGCATCTGGTGGGCGCTGTTGGCCGCAATCACGCGTTCCATGACCTTGGGGTGTACAGGGCCGGCATTGTCAGAGGCGAAAAACATCAGGTTGGTTCCTCTATGATGTGGTCTTCCCATTCTTCGAAAGGGGTGTCGAATTCCGAAACGGTTTGCCCTTGGACAGAGATGCCCGCCGCATGCACGCTGTCCTGTGTGCCACTGATCAGCGGGTGCCATTCGGGCAGGGGTTTTCCTTGCCACAGCAGACGATAGGCACAGGTTTGCGGCATCCAATAGGCGTGCGTGTCGAGGTTTTCAGGCTTGAGCACAATGCAGTCAGGCACAAACTGGTGACGGTTTTCGTAATGGGTGCACAGGCAGGTCGCATCGTCGAGAAGCCGGCAGGCAACACGGGTCAGGGCGACCTCTTCGGTGTCCTCGTCCTCCAGTTTGTTCAGGCAGCATTTGCCGCAGCCATCACAGAGGGCCTCCCATTCAGTGGGCGACATTTTCTTGAGCGGTTTCTTTTCCCAGAAGCGCGGAGTCAGACCGGCACGGGTGATCAGATCACTCATAGGGCGGCCAGAATTGCGCGGGCTTGCAGGCTGTCGGCGTCCATTTGGGTGATCAACGCCTCAAGGCTGTCGAATCTTTCTTCACCCCGCAGATGTTGGACCAAGGCGACAGAGAGTTGCGTGCCGTAAAGGTCGCCTTTGAAATCAAAGAGAAAGCTTTCAAGGTTGGCTTTGTTCTCGCCGAACATCGGGCGCACGCCAAGGCTGGCGACGCCATGATAGGTGCCTTTGTGCGGCCCTTCCAGAACATCGACGAGAACCGCATAGACGCCAAAGGCGGGCTGGTGCAGCCCGTCGATGGACATGTTCGCAGTGGGATAGCCCAGCTCGCGGCCCCGTTGTTCGCCGGTGATGACAGGACCGTCGATCCGGTGCCAATGGCCCAACATCGTTCCTGCCGCGGCCATGTCACCGGCGCTGAGCGCCATGCGGATCGCGGTGGAAGAAACAGTTTGCGCATCCTGCGCCATCAGCGGTGCGACCGTCACGCCAAAGCCCAGCTCCTGCCCGAAGCGGATCAGGTCCTCAGCTTTGCCAGCACGCCCTTTGCCAAAGCAGAAATCGGCACCGACGACCACGTGACGCAGGCCCAGCCCGTTCTTGATCACGTCGCGGGCAAATTCCAACGGCGTGAGGGAGGCCAGACCCTTGTTGAAGTTCAACTCATAAAGCCGCTCGACGCCAAGCTTTTCAAGCCGGTGTGCGCGGGCCTCGGAGGACATCAGGCGAAAGGGAGGGGCATCGGGCGCGAAATATTCGCGTGGATGCGGTTCAAAGGTGACAATGCCAAGGGGCGCATCCGGCACGGCGGCGCGTGCCATGTCGATGACCGAAAGGTGCCCTTGATGGACGCCGTCAAAGTTCCCAATCGCGGCGGTTGCCCCGCGATCGGCCTCACTTACAAATTGATAGTCACGTATGATCCGCATGGGCCAAATCTCTAGCCCTGCAATGGGTTAAGGGCAAGCGGTGCATGGCTTGCCCTTTGAAAAATACATCGGGATGGAAAAATCAGTCGAACTTGCGCGACGGGGCCAGCACGGTTGCCTCACCGATCAGGACTTTCTTGCCATCGACGGAGCAGTGGCAATCCATCTTGACCCGGCGTTTGGAGAATTCGATGTCGGTCACTTTGACCTCGGCATAGACCATGTCGCCGGGGCGCACGGGTGCGAGGAATTTCAGCGACTGGCCCATGTAGACGGTACCGTGGCCCGGCAATTGTTCACCGATAACGGCAGAGATCAGCCCCGCCGTCAGCATGCCGTGGGCGATGCGGCCCTCGAATATCGTGTCGCGGGCGTAATCATCGTCCAGATGCACAGGGTTATGGTCGGTGGAAATCTGCGCGAACATCTCGATATCTTCATCCGTCACGACCTTGCGCAGATAGCGCATCATGCCGATTTCGATGTCTTCGATACAGATCGTGCCGCGCGGAAGATTGTCCAACATTTGTCACCCCTGAGTAATAATCTGCTGTTTAGATTGCGTTAGTTGTAACTTAATTACTTCGCAGGCGCAGAAAATCAAGGGGAAAATGATCAGCGCAGAAACCCGATTGTGTAGGTCGGGTTAGACATTTCCTTTTGTAAATAGTCGTTTAGCGCATTCGGGTCCGGCTGCGCGTCAGTTTTTGTTTCTGCAGCGGCCAGACCACCGGAGATGAAAAGAGAATCGATGTCCTCGCCCATCGCCCCTTTGATGTCGGTCAGAACACCGTCGCCGATGCATAGGATGCGGTCATCGGGGATCGTGGTGCCAAGGGCGGCAAGCCGGCGGCGGGCAAGGTCGTAAATTGGCGGATGGGGTTTGCCGAAATACAGGCTTTCGCCACCCATTTCGGTATAAAGCGCGGCCAAGGCACCGGCACACCATTCACGGGTTTCACCGCGATCAACCACTATATCTGGGTTGGCGCAGAGCAATTTTAGGCCCTTTTGCTTGGCATAGAGGAACTGGGGGCGCATCACTTCGGGGGCGGCGAGGGGGTCTTCGGGGCCGGTGCAGATGATGCCTTCGGCCTCTTCCAGCGGAACTTGGGTGATGTCGACCGGATCGTCGAGCAGTTCGAGGGGTTCAAAGAAGTTCTGGTCGTGCGGCTGGCCGATGAACCATACTTTGCGGCCCGCGGTGCCGCGAAACATCGCCGAGCGTGCGGAATCGCCGGAGGTGGCAATGGCGTCCCAGCTGTCGGTGGCCACGCCAAACCGGTCTAACTGTTTGGCAACGCTGTCAAAAGGGCGCGGCGCATTGGTGACAAGCGCGACCTTGCCGCCGGATTTGCGGTAGGTTTGCAGGGCGGCAACTGCGTCGGGCAGGGCCGCGACACCGTTGTGGACGCAGCCCCACAGGTCGACAAAAAGCGCGTCATATTGCGCGGAAATCTCGGCAAGGGTTTCGACGATTCGGGTCATGGGACGGGCCTTTTTCTGGGACTGTGGAGCGTCGAAAAGGGGGGGCACCGGGCGTACACCCCCTGTACACCCCCCATGCACCCCTTCGGGTGCATCATTCGCTTACATCTTGAGGTTCGGGATGATCTGCTTTTTGCGGCTCATGATGCCGGGCAGGACCACGGAGTCGCCGCTGACCGTCGCGCCAAAACTGTTTTCAGCGATGGTTTTGACGGTGTCGTTGGGGACCAGCAGTGTCGCTTCTTCTTTCAGGATATCCACAATGAACAGCAGCACTTGCGCCGCGCCGTCAGCCGTGGCGACCGTGGGCATTGCGCCCATCAGCGCATCCTTGCGCGCCAACAGCGGTGCCGGCGAAGTGGTTTCAAGGACGGACACGCGCAGGTTGGTGCCGTTCAGATCGAATTCCTTGCTGTCCATGCGCAGCAGCTCTTCTTCGGAGAAGGCAGAGACATCGGATTTTGCGGCGAACATGTCAGCGGCAAAGGCAGAGATGTCGACGCCCAGTTCTTCGGCGATGGAATAGGCGATTGCCTTGTCTTCCTGCGTGGTGGTCGGGCTGCGGAATTCCAGCGTGTCGGACAGGATGCAGGACAGGGCCGCGCCCTTGATCTCGCGGGGGGCTTGTGCCCAATCCTTGCCGATCATCTTCCACATGATGGTGGCGGTACAGGCCAGCGGCTGGATGTTGATTTCGATCGGGCCACGGGTTTCCAGACCGGCCACAAGCCGGTGGTGGTCGATGATGCCGGTGATATTTGCATCGTTGATGTTGTCGGGCAGTTCGGCGGGGTTGTTGGTGTCGACGATCACAACGTCTGTATCAGCCGCGAGGTCGGTCATGATTTCGGGTTTGTCGAGGTTCCAGTGGTCCAGCATGAACAGGGCTTCGGTGTTGGGTTCGCCCAGCAGGACGGGCTTGGCAGGGACACCTTTGATTTCGTTCAGATACCACGCCCAGACAATCGGGCTGCCGGTGCTGTCTGTGTCGGGGGATTTATGGCCAAATACGAGGGTTGTCATGGAAGGGTTCCTTGCGTGGGATATCGGTTCGAGGGCCTTATATGCACGGCTGGCAGGCTTGTCACGACCCAGCGTCAGAGACCCAGTGCGCTACGCTTTTTGCGGGTTAGTCCGGCCACAACCATATCATAGGACGCGCGGATGTGATCACGCAGGCTGTCATCGGAAAGGCCCGGTTCGGCGTAATGCTGGATCCATTTGAGGCCGCGCGAAGCGAGATAGGGGGCGGGGCGCAGACCGGGGCTGTCGGAGAGGATTTCAAACGCCATTTCGGAGGCTTTGAAAGTGACGGCAGCGTCAATGCCGCTCATTCCAATGACGGCGAACAATTTGTCGCCAACTTTATACACGTCGGAATTGCCCCATTGGACGACATGGGTGGCATGGGGCAGGGAGGCACAGAAACGGTTCAGTTCATCACGGGTCATGACGTGAGACTAGCGGGTTGGACTGGCGGTGCAAATGGGTCAATCTGCGCAAATGAGCACCGCACGCGAAACCGACCTGTATCCCCCGATCAAATCCTTTCTGGAGGATCAGGGGTATGTTGTGAAATCCGAAGTTGGTGCCGCGGACGTTGTGGCGATCCGCGGCGCGGAGCCGCCGGTGGTGGTTGAGCTGAAGCTGGGCTTTTCGCTGGCGCTGTTTCACCAATGTGTGGAGCGGCTGAAGGTCAGCGATGAGGTTTACATGGCCGTGGCGCACAAGACGGGCAAACCGTTTCACAAGGCGGTAAAGGCAAACACGGCGATGGCGCGTCGGCTGGGGCTGGGGTTGATCACTGTGCGGCTGAAGGACGGGCTGGTCGAGGTGCATTGCGATCCGGGGCCCTATGCGCCGCGCAAGTCACCCAAGCGGCAGGCGCAGTTGTTGCGCGAATTTGCGCGCCGGCAGGGGGACCCCAATGACGGCGGGCAAACGCGGATGGGGCTGGTGACGGCTTACCGTCAGGATGCGTTAAAGTTGGCGGTTTATTTGTTCGAGGTCGGGGCGAGCAAGGGTGCCGATGTGGCAAAGGAAACCGATGTGACGCGCGCCACGACAATGATGCGGGACAATCATTACGGCTGGTTCGAGAAGGTGGAGAAGGGCGTTTACGGGCTAACACCCGCAGGTGCCGAGGCGGTCGCCACAACCGCGCGCGTTTTGGGCGCGGGATAGCAGCAAATTTTTTCCAAAGCGTTGGTTGACTCCTGAATGGGAGGTGCCTAGCTATGCGTCGTTATCACTCGAGCATGATGAGTGCTAACGCCTGAGCGTTCCACGAAGGGACGGCAGGCTTGGAATAACCTTTGAGCCTTAAGGAGCTGCAAAGATGGCATTAACACCGCTTCACGACCGCGTGCTGGTAAAGCGTACCGAAAGCGAAGAGAAAACCGCTGGCGGTTTGATCATTCCTGAGTCCGCGAAAGAAAAGCCCTCCGAGGGCGAAGTTGTATCTGTTGGCGAAGGCGCCCGCAAAGACAACGGTGAGCTGATCACACCTGCGGTTAAAGCTGGCGACAAGATCCTGTTCGGCAAATGGTCCGGCACGGAAGTTACTGTCGACGGCGAAGAAATGCTGATGATGAAAGAGAGCGACATCATGGGGATCATTTCCTGATTTGAGGGAGATGGTGGGCTTTGCCCACTCCAAGGTTCGACGCTTAATTCTGAAATAAATGGAGAAGACAAATGGCAGCTAAGGACGTCAAATTTGACACCGATGCCCGCAACAAAATGCTGACGGGTGTAAACACTCTCGCAAATGCGGTTAAAGTTACCCTCGGCCCGAAAGGCCGCAACGTGGTTCTGGACAAATCGTTCGGCGCCCCGCGCATCACCAAAGACGGTGTATCCGTGGCCAAAGAGATCGAGCTGGAAGATAAGTTCGAGAACATGGGCGCACAGATGGTTAAGGAAGTTGCTTCCCGTACCAATGACGAAGCAGGCGACGGTACAACAACCGCCACTGTTCTAGCGCAAGCCATCGTTAAAGAAGGCATGAAATCAGTTGCAGCGGGCATGAACCCGATGGACCTGAAGCGCGGCATCGACATGGCGACGCTGACAGTTGTTGAGGCCATCCGCGCCGCAGCACGCCCCGTATCCGACAGCGACGAAGTTGCACAGGTCGGTACAATCTCTGCAAACGGCGAAAAAGAAATCGGCCGTCAGATCGCAGACGCGATGCAGAAGGTTGGCAACGAAGGCGTTATCACTGTTGAAGAGAACAAAGGTCTGGAAACAGAAACCGATGTTGTTGAAGGCATGCAGTTCGACCGCGGCTACCTGTCACCATACTTTGTCACCAACTCCGACAAAATGACTGTTGAGCTGGAAGACGCGATCATCCTGCTTCACGAGAAAAAGCTGTCTTCCTTGCAGCCAATGGTTCCACTGCTCGAGCAGGTGATCCAGTCGCAGAAGCCACTGCTGATCATCGCAGAAGATGTTGAAGGCGAAGCGCTGGCAACTCTGGTTGTGAACAAGCTGCGCGGCGGTCTGAAAATCGCAGCTGTTAAGGCACCTGGTTTTGGCGATCGTCGCAAGGCGATGCTGCAGGACCTCGCGATCCTTACAGGCGGTCAGGTGATCTCCGAAGATCTGGGCATGAAGCTTGAGTCCGTGACAATGGACATGCTGGGTTCCGCCAAGAAGGTTTCCATCACCAAGGACGAAACCACTGTTGTGGACGGCGCTGGTGAGAAAGCCGAGATCGAAGCACGCGTTGCACAGATCCGTAACCAGATCGAAGAAACCACATCCGATTACGACAAAGAAAAGCTGCAAGAGCGTGTTGCGAAACTCGCCGGTGGTGTTGCTGTGATCCGCGTTGGCGGCATGTCCGAAGTGGAAGTCAAAGAGCGTAAAGACCGCGTTGACGATGCACTGAATGCGACACGCGCTGCTGTGCAAGAAGGCATCGTTGTTGGCGGTGGTGTTGCACTGGTACAGGCCGGCAAGAAGCTGGAAGGTGTCGCAGGCGAGAACAACGATCAGAACGTCGGTATTTCCATCGTGCGCAAGGCACTGGAAGCGCCACTGCGTCAGATCGCTGAAAACGCTGGTGTTGATGGCGCTGTTGTTGCGGGCAAAATCCGCGAGAGCGACGACCTGACATTCGGCTTTAACGCGCAGACCGAAGAGTATGGCGACATGTTCAAATTCGGCGTGATCGACCCTGCCAAAGTTGTGCGTACAGCGCTTCAGGATGCGGCATCTGTTGCGTCTCTGCTGATCACAACCGAAGCCATGGTTGCCGACAAGCCTTCTAAAGAAGGTGCCGGCGGCGGTATGCCTGGCGGCATGCCCGACATGGGCGGCATGGGCGGCATGATGTAAGATCATCCCCATTTATCTTGTTGTTAAGGCAGGATACGCAAAAGGCCCTTCGGGGCCTTTTGTCGTTTTAGGCGGGGCTGGATAGGGGCAGGAAATTTCGATGTTTTAGAGCGCACGTTAAGCTTCCATCAAGGGCAGGGATGTTAGGGTCTGCGTTCCTGAGAGTGGTGAGTGTTCATGAAACCTGAAAGCGTCCAACCCCCCCCATCGTCGAAAAACAATCCGGTGCCTCTCAAGATATTGAGGATTTCATATATTTGATCAGCCATGACGTGCGCGCTTCTGTGCGGGCTTTACTGGAATTGCCCCGCTGGATTGAAGAGGATCTTGAAGAGGCGGGTGTGAAAATTGACGGCTCTGTTGCAGCGTCGATCGAGCTGATGAACCGGCACACCGGACGTCTGGATAGGATGTTGGTGGATTTGCTGACCTTTTCCCGCATCGGACGCATGCAGGAGGTCCGTGAAAACCACTTGCCCCGTGTATTAGATCAAGTGCTGGAAGATATTCCGGTCCCCGCAGGGTTTGCTGTGATCCGCGATATGGAGTGTGATCAACTGGTCATGGGGGATCGCGATGTTCTGACGCTATTTGACGCGCTGGTCGGTAACGCGTTGAAGCATCACGATAAATCGTCCGGCCAAATTGTGATCAGCACGTCCGTGCAAGCAGGCGAAGTTGTTCTGTCGGTTGCAGATGACGGGCCGGGTATCCCGCCCGAATACCGCGAGAATGTTTTCGGAGCGATGCGCACTTTGCGGCCGCGCGACGAGGTGGAGGGCAGTGGCATGGGGCTCGCCAATGTCCGCAAAATCGCAACGCTTTATGGTGGCTCGGCACGAATTACTGATTCCCCATACGGTCGCGGCACCCTTGTCGAAGCGCGGGTCGGGGTGAATTAGGGGCATCAGGTTCCTCCCAATTTCATCAATTGCGCTGCGTCTTGCGCGCTACGTTAAGGAAACGGCAGGAAATATCCGCAATCCTGTAGCTGAATAGACCAACCAAGGACCACGCCAATGCTGAGTACAGCAGAAAACAAGTCTTCCTTTCCCGGTGTTCCACCGATCCCGCATGACATCCGCGCGTTGCTGTTGGATGACAGCAACTTCGACCGTGCCCGCATCCGGCGGTTGAGCCAGAAAACCGAATTGTCCATTCATCTGGACGAGGTCGATAGCATTCAAGCCATGGACATGGCGGTGGCCAAGCAGAATTATGATCTGATCCTTATTGATTACAGATTGCCGGTCGGTGACGGGATGGAGGCGCTTCACCATGTTCTGTCTAATGACGGGAACAAGGATGCGGGCAAGATCATGATCACCGGCGATGGTGCCCGCCAGACCGCGATGCAAGCCATGCGTGGCGGGTACCATGATTTTCTCACCAAAGAAGAGATGGATGCCCAAGGATTGCGCGATGCCATGCTGAACGCGGTGGGCATGGCCCGCCAGCAGCAGCAGTTGATGTTGCAAGCGACCCAGCATCGCGAATTCTTACGCCAGGGTTTGGTCGCTGCGCTGCAGGATAGTGATGTGCAGGGCAGTGTCGTGTCGTTGGTCCGGCGCAACATGGCAGGTGCGGGCGACCGGTTTAACGAGATGATTGGCCGGTTTGACGCGGCAGATGTCGATGCCTTGCTGGCCGGGTTGGATGACGAGGATGATTTTGTTTTCCATTGATGCGCACGGCGCGGGCTGGTGATGACGAAATCCTGAATACTGACCTCTTGGCGCTGGGGATCAGAGTCGTTAAGCCAAGGTATGCGCCTAGCCCTTGCCATCACCGTAACCATGATCGCTTTCGCCGCGAATTCCGTGTTGACGCGCATGGCGATTGAAGGCGGGTTTATCGATCCGTCAGGTTTCGCGTTGGTGCGGGTTGTGTCCGGTGCGCTGGTGCTGGGCATGATCATTTCCCTGCGCGGCAGCGGTCTTCCGCTTTTGCGCCGCAACAGGATACCGGGCGCGCTGAGCCTTGCCGTCTATCTTGTCGGATTTTCACTGGCGTATCTCACCCTTGATGCGGGGTTAGGGGCATTGATTTTGTTCGGTGTGGTGCAGGTCACGATGTTCGCCCATGGCGCACTGCGCGGGACAGCCCCCACGGGGCGGCAGCTTACCGGTGGGGCTGTGGCATTCATCGGGTTGCTTTGTGCCCTGTGGCCCGGTCCGGGCGGTGTGGCCGATCCGACAGGCGCGGCACTGATGGTTTTTGCAGGGCTCGGTTGGGCCGCCTATAGCATCATCGGGCGTGATGCGCAGGATCCGCTGGCGGCGACATCTGCCAATTTTCTGCTGTGTATCCCGATTTTGCTGATCCTGCTTGCGGGTACCGGTCTGACGTTTAGCGCGACTGGCGTCGCCTTGGGCGTGTTATGTGGCGGGCTGACATCGGGTTTGGGTTATGCTTTGTGGTATGCGGTTTTGCCGAAAATCGAAGGGGCCACAGCCGCCATTGTTCAGTTGAGCGTGCCAGTAATTGCAATCCTTGCAGGGGCGTTGTTGTTGAATGAAGGCATTGGCCCGATCGTGATCTTTGCCACGTTTCTGGTCGTGGGGGGGATTGGGTGGTCGGTCACCGGACGAGCAGCTCCAGCGGATCGTAGCTGATCCCGAAGCCCCCGAAAGCGACTGCGCCAAGGCTGTCGGGTTTATGACGGGTCGCGCCAAGCTCGGTTTGGGTTAGCTAATGCCACTGTGTCACTACGTTTTCGCTGTCTTGCCAAGTCGGGTCGATCTTTGACGTGCCAGTTAGCGTGCAGCGGAAATAGATGTCGACCTGATGAAAGCCGCTGGGCGGATCATGGAATTCATTCACCAGACAGGGGTCACCGACCCGTACGGTCAATCCGGTTTCCTCAAAGACCTCGCGGCGCAGATTGTCCGGCAGGGAAGCACCCGGTTCGACACCGCCGCCCGGCGCGCAGAGCAGATCACTTTGACCATCAGGAAAAGCATTTACCATAAGCAAACGCTTGTCGTGAAGTATGAGGGCGCGGGCCGCCAGTCGCGGGGATTTTGCGGGCATTGGTGTTCTTTTCAATCTGGTGGTGCACATGCAGCATTTCACAACACCCGCTTTCGGTCTATCTGATAGCGCATGACCCGTCAGATGTTCCTTCTTGCCGCCCTTATGGGGCTTACGGCGTGCCAGCAGTCCCCTGCGCAGGCGCGCTGCGTGGTGTTGTTGCACGGGTTGGCGCGCACCGAGACATCCTTTGCGCTGATGGAAGCGGCGCTGGAGACGGAAGGCTACCGGATCGTTAGGCCGGGCTATCCGTCGACCGAAGCCCCGATCGAGGCGTTGACCCGCGAAACGGTGCCTGCAGCTGTGGCTGCTTGCGGCACGCCCAAAGTCGATTTCGTGACCCATTCGATGGGCGGGATCCTTGTGCGCCAATGGGTGAGCGAGGCGGGCGGCGACCGCGTGGGCCGCGTGGTGATGTTGGGACCGCCAAATCAAGGCAGCGAGGTGGTCGATCAATTGAACGATATCGTCGCGTTTGACTGGATCAACGGGCCAGCGGGGCAACAGATGGGCACGGGGCCCGACAGCCTGCCGCTGAAACTGCCCGCTGCGACGTTCCAGCTTGGGGTGATCGCGGGATCGCAATCGCTGAACCCCTATTTTTCAACGCTGTTGCCGGGGCCGGATGATGGCAAGGTTTCTGTTGCTTCGACCAAACTGGCGGGGATGCAGGACCATATTGTTTTGCCCGTGACCCATACGTTTATGATGAACAATCCACGGGTGATTGCCCAGACGATGCACTTTCTGAAGGTCGGAAGGTTCGACCGCAGCATGACGTGGTTCGAGGGTGTGCTTGATTCAATTGGTTGCCCCGAAGGCGGCTGTATTCTGGGAGAAGAAGAGACCGATGCCAAACCTTGATCTGACCGGCGCGCAGGTGTTGCATGCGGATGGTCTGCGCGCGGCGACGCTTTCTTTTGCGGAGGGGATTGTGTGTGACACCCCCGTTGGGCGGGGCGTTGATCTGTCCGGATTCATGGTGATGCCGGGCATCGTTGATTTGCACGGGGACGGGTTTGAACGCCATCTGGCGCAACGGCGCGGCGCGATGAAGCAGATGGACGCAGGGCTGATCGCTTGCGAAGCGGAACTGGCGGCGAACGGGATCACCACCGCGGTGCTGGCGCAGTTCGTCAGCTGGGAAGGCGGGATGCGGGGGCTGGAATTTGCAGAACGCGTTTTCGCGTCAATCCGCGATACGAAACAGGCGCTGGTGACGGACCTGCAAGCGCAGCTGCGATTCGAGACCCATCTTTTGGAGCTTTATGACGACCTGCCGCAGCGGTTGGCTGATTGGGACATTCGTTACATGGTGTTCAACGACCATCTGCCGCATGACCGTCTGGACGAAGGCAAATTGCCACGGCGGTTGAACGGGCAGGCGTTGAAGGCGCGGCGCAGCCCCGAAAAGCACCACGCCTATATGAAAGAACTGCACGCCTTGGGGCCGGAGGTGCCTGCGGCGTTGGATGCGCTGTGCCCACGTCTGGCGGCGGCAGGAATTTGTATGGGTAGTCATGATGACGCTACCGCTGAAACCCGTGCAATCTGGCGGGCACGGGGCGTGCATGTGGCCGAATTTCCAGAAACGCTGGAAGCGGCGGAGGCAGCGCATGATGCCGGTGATCCGGTTCTGATGGGCGCGCCCAACGTGGTGCGCGGCGGATCGCATAATGGGAACCTGTCGGCGATTGATCTGCTGGCGATGGGGTATTGCGACGCGCTGGCGTCCGATTACCACTACCCGTCGCCACGGCGCGCGGCGTTGATGTTGGCCGACGCGGGGGTGATGGATTTGCCAAGCGCCTGGGCGTTGGTGTCCTCGGGACCGGCGTCCGTATTGGGTTTGAGCGACAGGGGCACATTGGAGGCCGGCAAACGCGCCGATTTCGTGGTGCTGGACGCGCAAACACGCCGTGTGGCCGCGACCTTTGTGCAAGGTCGCGTGTCCTATATGAATGGCGCAGTTGCGGAGCGGTTTATCGGGTGATGCGGTTGACGTGGCCCATTTTGCGGCCCGCTTTAACCTCGGCCTTGCCGTAAAGATGCAAGGCCGTGTCTTTCTCCGCCGCCAGTGCCGGAACGCGGTCCATATCGTCGCCGATCAGGTTCTCCATCACAACGTCAGCATGGCGTGAACCATCGCCCAACGGCCAGCCGGTGATCGCGCGGATGTGTTGTTCGAATTGATCGACCGTACAGCCGTTTTGCGTCCAATGGCCGGAGTTGTGCACGCGCGGGGCGATTTCATTGACGATCAACCCTTGGCGCGTGACGAAAAGCTCAACCCCCAGCACGCCAACATAATCGAGTGCATTCAGCACCTTGGCGGCCAGGAGGACAGCATCCATCCGTTGCGAGCTGGTCAGTTTTGCAGGCACGGTGGTGCTATGCAGGATGCCGTCACGGTGGACGTTTTCACCGGGGTCGTAACAGGCGACATCGCCCGCAGGGCTGCGCGCGGCGATAACGGACACCTCGTGGGTGAAATCGACAAACCCCTCAAGCACCGCCGGAGCACCGTTCATATCTGCGAAAGCCTGATCGGCATCATCAGGGGTGCGCAGCCGCGCCTGCCCCTTGCCGTCATAACCGAAGCGGCGGGTTTTCAGGATGCTGGGGGCCCCGATGGTCGCAACGGCGGTGGCCATCGCAGCGGTGTCCGACACATCGGCAAAGGGGGCGACCGTCAGGCCCAACCCTTGCAGGAATTCCTTTTCGGTCAGCCGGTCCTGCGAAATGCGCAACGCTTCGCGGCCCGGGCGGATCGGCACCTGTGCCTCGATCAGGTCAAGGGCGGCGGTGGGGACGTTTTCAAATTCGAAGGTCACGACATCGCAGGCGGCGGCAAAGCTGCGCAGGGCGTCGGCGTCTTCATATGATGCTGTGGTGACGGCGTCGGCGACATGACCAGCGGGCGGGTTTGCGCCTGGTTCGAAAATGTGGGTTTTGAACCCTAGACGCGCGGCGGCGACCGATAGCATGCGGCCTAACTGACCGCCGCCCAGAATGCCAATGGTGCTGCCAAGTGCAAGGGGATCAGTCATCGGAGGGTTCCTGTGGAATGGACGCGCTCAGCGCGTCGCGCCATGCGTCAAGCCGAGCGGCAAGGGCGGTGTCTTGCAAGGCGAGAATGCCCGCAGCCATCAGGCCCGCATTGGCGGCACCGGGGGCACCAATGGCCATGGTCGCCACGGGAAATCCTTTGGGCATTTGCAGAATGGAGTAAAGGCTGTCGACACCTGACAGGGCCTTCGTCAGCACCGGCACGCCGATCACCGGCACACGGGTTTTTGATGCCATCATACCGGGCAAATGGGCGGCCCCACCGGCGCCTGCGATGATCACCTGTAATCCACGATCAGCGGCGGTTTTGCCGTAGTCCCAAAGGCGGTCGGGCGTGCGGTGCGCGGAAACGATGCGGGTCTCATAAGCGACGCCGAGTTCATCCAGCAGCACAGCCGCTTCGCGCATGGTGGGCCAGTCGGATTGCGAGCCCATAATGATGCCAACAGGAGGGGTGGTCATATGAATGCGCCTTTGCTCGAAAATCAGGAATGCGCACTATAGCCAGACTGCGCGGGGGGGCAATGCGGTGAATGGGGGCTGTGCCCGTGGGCTGGAAATCAGGCGATGATATCGGGGGTCAGCCGGTCCTCGATCTGGGCAATCAGATCTTTCAGCCGCAGTTTGCGCTTTTTCAGCCGCTGGACCGTCAATTGGTCGGCTGTGCCCCGTTCGGTCAGGGCTGAAATCGCCTCGTCCAGATCGCGGTGTTCACGGCGAAATACCTCAAGCTCAACGCGCAAAACGTCATCGTTTTTCATCGACAGATCGGCAGGCGCGTTCATAACCGGATGATTCCATTAGGGTCTACGGTTACAATATAGTCGTTCACCTTGCTTGCGCATAGCCCTTGCACGAAAGCGATGCTGCCCCCATATTCATGTCAACGGTTGCCATAACGGGGCCGAAATGACTGTCGCTTGAGAGTATAAGGACGTGTCGCATGACGAAAATGACGCTAGCCTCTTATCCCCACATGTTGGGATTTGAACAGCTGGAGCGCGTGCTGGAACGCACCGCCAAGACCGGTAACGAGGGGTATCCACCTTTCAATATCGAACAGACCTCTGATTTCAGCTATCGCATCACGCTGGCTGTGGCCGGTTTCGCCGAGGGTGATCTGGCCATTACCGTAGAAGACCGACAACTGGTTATTCGCGGACGCCAGGCCGATGACAGCGACGGGCGAATTTTCCTGCACCGCGGGATCGCCGCGCGGCAATTCCAACGCTCCTTTGTGCTGGCCGACGGCGTTGAAGTCGGCGAGGCGCAGATGGAGAACGGATTGCTGCATGTGGATCTAACCCGCGCCAAACCAGAGACTGTTGTACAAACGATCAAGATCAAGAAAGGGTAGGACGATGCAAGATACGAACTCCCAAACCAAGGCTGCAGAGCCAAACGACCGCACCGTTTATGTGAAATCAATTCTGGTGACCGATTTGCCCCGCGAGGTGCGCGATCAGGCCGAAGGGTTGGAACAGCTTTATTCGGTACATGATGCGCAGGGCCAGCAACTGGCCCTTGTGGGAGACCGCAAAATGGCCTTCATGCTGGCGCGCGAACACGACTATGCGCCGGTGATGGTGCATTAAACTGGCACCTCGCCATGAATGAGTTAATGTTTGAAGGGCTGCACATTGGTGTGGCCCTTTTTGCATGGGAGCTGACATGGAATTTGATTTCGACTGGGTAGATGCCTTTGCCGACGTACCATTTGGTGGCAATGGCTGTGCGGTGGTGCATGGCGGCGCGGTGTTGTCTGATGCAACCTCAATGGCCTATGTGCGCGAAACATCTTTGGTCGAATGCACTTTTACCGGTCCGTCTGATGTGGCTAATTTCAAAGTGAAATACTATTTGGCCAGCCGTGAAATTCCCTTTGCCGGCCACCCTACGATTGCGACGGTGGCCGCGCTGCTGCACCGCCAGATCATCGGCGAGGGCGCGTTGACACTGGAAACCGGTGCGGGGATTGTCGCGGTGTATGTGGCGGATGGTTTAATCACGATGACGCAGGTGGCACCGGAGTTCGGTGCGCAGGTGCCAGCAGACGTCGTGGCGCGGGTGGGCGGCATCGCGCCCGACGCCATCATTGCACCGCCGCAGGTTGTGTCGACCGGATTGCCATTCTGCATTACCGTTCTGCGCGATCGGGCAACGCTGGACGCGCTGCGCTTTGACGGTGCGGGGTTTGCGCAGTACTGCCGCCACTTGGGCCTGTCGTCGGACGATCTGATGGAACCTTACTGGATCACTTTGGATGGGGCGACGGCGGCAGGTGATACCTATGCGCGGCTGTTGCTGGCACCGCCCAGCCCGCCGGAAGATCCCTTTACCGGATCAGCCACAGGCGCGGCGGCGTCTTATCTTTGGGCGCAGGGGTTGATTGAACACCCAACATTTGTGGCGCAGCAGGGGCACGGCATGGGCCGTCCCGGTCAGGCGCAGGTAGAGGTCTTGGGCCCACGGGATGCAATCAGCGGTGTCAAAGTAGCGGGGCGCGGTGTGGTGGTTATGTCCGGCCAAGTTTACCTGCCGGAATAGAAAAAGCGCGACCCGTTGAGGGCCGCGCATTCTTCGTGGCTTAGGTAGGGCGGGTTGGGATCAACCCGAGATCAGCCCCATGCTTTCCAGTTTCAACAGCACCTGATGGGCGCAGTTGTCCACATCGACGTTTTCGGTTTCAACGGCCAGTTCAGGGGCTTCGGGCACATCGTAAGGATCTGAAATGCCTGTGAATTCCTTGATCTTGCCTTCGCGGGCCAGCTTATAAAGGCCTTTGCGGTCGCGGCGTTCGCATTCTTCGATGCTGGTCGCGACGTGGACCTCGACAAAGGCACCGAAGTCTTCGACGTCTTCACGCACGGCGCGGCGGGTGGTGGCATAGGGCGCGATGGGCGCACAGATGGCGATGCCGCCGTTCTTGGTAATCTCGGACGCGACATAGCCGATGCGGCGGATGTTCAGATCGCGGTGTTCCTTGCTAAAGCCCAGTTCGGAGCTGAGGTTCTTGCGCACGATATCGCCGTCCAGCAGGGTCACGGGGCGTCCGCCCATTTCCATCAGTTTGACCATCAAGGCATTGGCGATGGTGGATTTGCCAGAGCCCGAGAAACCGGTGAAGAACACGGTGAAGCCCTGTTTGTTGCGCGGCGGACGGGTGCGGCGCAATTCGGTGACGACTTCGGGGAAGGAGAACCATTCAGGGATCTCCAGACCTTCCTGCAAACGGCGGCGCAATTCAGTACCGGAGATGTTCAGGATGGTGACGTTTTCCTTGTCGGCAATTTCGTCTGCGGGTTCGTATTGGGCGCGTTCCTGCACATAGACCATGTGTTTGAAATCGACCATTTCGATGCCCATTTCGTCCTGATGTTCGCGGAACAGATCCTGTGCATCATAGGGGCCATAGAAGTCGTCACCGGCAGAGTTTTTGCCGGGGCCTGCGTGGTCGCGACCGACGATGAAATGGGTGCAGCCGTGGTTTTTGCGGATCAAGCCGTGCCAGACTGCTTCGCGTGGGCCGGCCATGCGCATGGCAAGGTTCAACAGGGACATCGACGTGGTCGCCTGCGGGTATTGATCGAGCACCGCCTCGTAGCAGCGCACGCGGGTAAAGTGGTCGACGTCGCCGGGTTTGGTCATGCCGACAACAGGGTGGATCAGCAGGTTTGCCTGTGCTTCACGCGCGGCGCGAAAGGTCAGTTCCTGATGCGCCCGGTGCAGGGGGTTGCGGGTTTGAAAGGCCACAACCTTGCGCCAGCCGACCTTGCGGAAATAGGCGCGCAGTTCGTTCGGCGTGTCGCGACGGGCGCGGAAATCATAATGCACGGGCTGCTGGATGCCGGTCACGGGGCCGCCGAGATAGATTTTGCCCGCCTGATTGTGCAGATAGTTCACCGCCGGATGGGCGCTGTCATCGGCACCGAAAACTTTTTCAGCTTCATGCGCCTTGTTCGGCTCCCAGCTGTCGCTGACGGTCATGGTGGCAAGGATAACGCCCTCTTGGTCGCGCAGGGCGATATCCTGCCCGATTTCCAGCGAGGCGGCGAAATCTTCGGAGACATCAAGCGTGATCGGCATCGGCCAAAGCGTGCCATCGGCCAGCCGCATGTTGTCGACAACGCCGTTGTAATCCTCTTGCGACAGGAACCCTTTCAGCGGGTTGAAGCCGCCGTTCATCAACAGTTCAAGATCGCAGATCTGGCGCGGCGTCAGGTCATGGCTGACAAGATCGGCGGCCTCTGTCTTCATTTTCTGCGCGGATTCGTAAGATACATAAAGCTCCGGGATCGGAGCGAGATTTGCCAACATGCTCATAGTTTTCTCGTTTTTTGCCTCAGACCGGACCGGCCAATTGCCTGCCCTATGCCGCTTGAATACGGCAAAAGTCTAGCAGTCCGGCGGCAAAATCTACAAAAACAGGAGAAAATCGCGGCTTTTTCAGGATTTTGGAACCTGTGTCTCTTCGTTGCTACGAAACCGTGCCAATTGTACGCTAAGGTCGCTGGCCTCCTGCACCGGCCACGCGAGAAGCGGGCTGCTCAGACCGCGCAGATCAAGCGCTTTCATCTGGTCTTGGGGCACCGCATGGCCAGCCGCCGCCAAAAGCGGGGCGGAAACGAAAGCCTGTACTTTGAATTCCTTGGTCACCCCTTCGATGCGGGATGCGGTGTTGACGGTATCACCGATCAGCGTGCGCGGGGCCTGACCTGCGGCACCGATTTCGCCCAGAACAACATCGCCCAGATGGGCGCCGATACCGATGGCGACCGGGCTTTGCCCTTCGCGGGCGAGGGTTGCGTTGAAATTGGCAAGGGCTTGGGCGATGCCCTCGATGGCGCGCAGCGCTGCATGGGCGGAACTGTCGGAGGCGGGGAGTTCGAAGACAGCCAGAAAACCGTCGCCCAGATATTTGTCGACTGTACCGCCCTGCGCATTGATCGAGGGGACAATGGCGTCAAAGAAGCGGTTCAGCAGGAACACGACGTCGTAGGGCAATTGCCCGGTGGTGCGCGCCGTAAAGCCGCGCATGTCCAGAAACAGCAGTGCGAGTTCTTTTTCTTCGCCCTGACTGGCGTGGCCGCGGTTTTTGCTGCGCCCGTCGGGTTGAAACACGCGCATCACCGTCATCGGGTCCATCGGTTTGATCTGACAGGCAAGCCGTGTGTTCGGTTCCGCACCCACCGCTGCCAGACTACGGGCTTCGGACTCGCTAGGGGGGTGCAGCAGCTCTAACCCCTCTTCGATCACCACGCGGCAAGTTGTGCAGCGGCCGCGCCCGCCACACAGGGCGGCATGGGGGATCCCGCGCAGCCGCGACATTTCCAGCAGGGTCAAGCCGCGCGGGGCGTTGATCTGCGCCCCGCTGTGATAGCGGATGGTCACGGACTGTTGGCGCGCGCGGATGTACTTCACCAGATAGGCCAGCGCGACAAGGGCCATGATCGCGCCGAACAACCAGCCCATTTGGTCCGTGAGCGTAATCAGTTCTTCAAAGGTTTCACGGTCGGGAAAGTTGAAGCGGTCGATCATCGCCTCGCGTGCGTCGGGATCGCTGAACTGTGCCTTGACCCGTCGCCCTTCAACCAGAAAACCGGCCAGCGCAAAAGCGGGGACAAGGACCGCCGCGCCCGAGAGTGCCGGAAGATATCGCCGCCACCATGCTTTGCCCCGCAGCCAGAAATGCAGCCCCGTACAGCCGTGCAGCCAGACCACCAGCAGCAAAAGACTTTGTTTCCAGCCGTCTGCCGTGTTGTAGAGCAGCAGCATGATATAGCCCATCTCGTCATTGACGTTATGGATTTCGTGGGCGGTCCGGGTGTGGACCAGATGAGCGACCAGCAGAATGGGGATGGTGATGCCCAGTCCGATTTGGACAGCTTCCCAAAAAGGCATACGCAGGGTGCCGCGCCGCGCGAGTTTGACGAGGGCAAAAGTGATGTGGACCGTAAAAGCACCGTAAAGCAGCAAGGAACCCAAAATGCTGCGTGTGACCAACTGGCGCGCGTCCTGCATGGCGTCCATCCAGACCGGCGACAACATACCAAGCCCGATGTTCACAAAATGCAGCAGGGCATAGGTGAAAAGCACCAGACCGCTTGAAATGCGCAGACGCGTGGCCAGAGTGCCGCGCCAGAGATCGTTCATAGGTTGTCCCCCGCTACCGCCTGACTTTGGGCGGCGATAGAGGGGGCGTCAAGCGATGGCTACTGTGCAACCTCGGCGCCGTGCCCCAGCGGCAGAGTGATTTCCTTGTCGACCGGGCTGTCGTCATCGTCACCGACTTCGGCCAGAAAACGTTCGGCCTCCAGCGCGGCCATACAGCCCATACCGGCGGATGTGACCGCCTGACGGTATTTATGGTCGGTCAGATCGCCCGCGGCAAAAACGCCGGGGATGGAGGTTTCCGTGCTGTCGGGTTTGGTCACGACATAACCGCCCATGTGGGTTTCAAGCGTGTCCTTGACCAATTCGTTGGCGGGCGCATGGCCGATGGCGACAAAGACGCCTTTGCACGGGATGTCGGTGATTTCGCCGGTTTTGGTGTGTTTGACTTTCACACCTTCAACGCCCAGCGGGTTTTCACTGCCGTAGACTTCGTCAAGTTCGTGGAACCACAGGGGCACGATTTTGGGGTTCTTTTCCAGACGGTCGATCAGGATCTTTTCCGCGCGCAATTCGTCGCGGCGGTGGATCAATGTGACCTTGGAGGCAAAGTTGGTCAGAAACAGCGCTTCTTCGACGGCGGTGTTGCCGCCACCGATCACGACAATTTCCTGACCGCGATAAAAGAAGCCGTCGCAGGTGGCACAGGCGGACACGCCGAAGCCTTTGAATTTCTCTTCTGTCTCAAGCCCCAGCCATTTGGCGCGCGCACCAGTGGCAAGGATCACGGAATCGGCCACATAGGTCGTGCCGCTGTCGCCTTTGGCGTGGAACGGGCGGCTGGACAGGTCCAGATCAGTGATGATGTCGCCGATGATTTCGGTGCCCATTGCTTTGGCGTGGGCTTCCATGCGGATCATCAGATCGGGGCCCTGAACTTCGCTGTCGCCGGGCCAGTTTTCGACTTCGGTTGTTGTGGTCAACTGACCACCCGGTTCGATGCCTTGTACCAGAATGGGCTCCACCATGGCGCGGCTGGCGTAGACGCCTGCGGTGTATCCCGCAGGGCCGGAGCCGATGATCAGAACCTTGGTTTTACGTGTCTCGGCCATCTGGCACCCCCGATAAATATGTTTGCGGCCCGCCTGATATAGACGCGCAGGTCGCCATCTTAAACCCCCCTCAACACCTGCTGTATTGGGGGAGATGCCCGCCCCTCTGGCAAGAGGGCGAACGCGTGCTAGATAGAATATTGCGCTGAGGCGTAATAATATTGCGCCTGCCCGCGTCGCTGTTATAAGAATCGCAAATTCAAAGAGGAAATTCGATGGCAGGTTTACGGCTTGATCCGATTGACCGGAAAATTCTGGCCGAGTTGCAGGCAGACGGACGGATGACGAATGTGGAGCTGGCCAAAAGGGTCGGGATTTCCGCGCCGCCCTGTTTGCGCCGTGTGCGTACATTGGAAGAACAGGGTTTTATCCGTGGTTATCACGCCGATGTCGATGTGCGCGGATTGGGGTTCGAGGTGCAGGTTTTTGCTATGGTCGGTTTGCATTCCCAAGCCGAAGCGGACCTGAGCGCCTTTGAACAGAAATGCCGCGAATGGCCGTTGGTACGCGAGTGTCACATGCTGAACGGCGAGGTCGATTTTGTGCTGAAATGTGTGGCACCGGACCTGTCGTCGTTCCAAAGCTTTCTGACCGGTGACCTGTTGACGACGCCAAATGTCGAAAGCGTCAAGACGTCATTGGTGATCCGCTGTGCTAAAGATGAACCCGGCGTGCCGTTTGACGTGCTGGAAAAGCGGCTTGAAGTGGCCCCCTGACGGAGGGAACAGAGGGCCATCGCGCAGGTGATCCGCTAGATCGCGTCGACCCCGGTTTCTTGTTCGGGTGCACGTGGGTGCGCCAGGGGGCCGAAATCAGTGGTATGGCTGATCCGGGGAAACATGCCCAAAAACCGGTCGCGCAGCGATTGTGATGCGTTTTGGGTTGCCTTGGCACCGGGGTGAAATGTTTCCATTTCGATACCGCCGGCACGGATCGCGGCATGGCGTTCAAGACAGATGTGGAACAAGCGAACGGGCGTCGGAGGGACCACCTCGATCACATTCACACCATCAAGAAATTCGCGCACCGGTGTCAGCATACGTTTTTCGCCTGCCTCCGAACGCAGGTGATGCGGCGTGTGCAGGATACGCGCGGCGGGGCCAACGGTCAGGAATGAATTGGGGCGGCCCGGACCAAAAGTATCTGCCATAATGCGCATCAAGGGCATCCGGCGGCCCGCATCCGCGGGGACAAAGCTGCTTGACCCGATCCACACCAGTTTGGCGGGTTCACCGGTGGAGGTGTTCACCATATCGCCCGGTTGCAGGTCCTCGACGGCCACATCGCCGTGTGGTGTCGCAATCAGGGTGCCCCTTGCGAAAGCGGAAAACGCATTCTCGAACAAGGGGATGGCGGGTGCCTTGTCTTGGCCGATGTAGAGGGAATCGTCACTGCGCAAGGCGGCAACCTCAAAGCTGCGCATCGGCATTTTGGTGGCTGGCAACAGGCCCCGCGCAGAAGGCGCGGAAGGTGCAAAGCCACGCATATTCGCGGCAGTCGAGGTCGGGCGCGAGCCCATAGCAGCAGTCAGTGTCATGCGATCACCTTTTGTCAGGTTGGTCACATCCGTGTTGGCCCCCACCAACAAGCACGGAAATAACAAATGTCATTTCGTTCTTCGTTGGGACCTAAATCACCTGATCTGCCCGCCATTGTCAAAGTTTGAACAACATTGAGACCGCATTTTGCGCCAATTCGGGCGTCTTTCGCCTTTCTGTTTCCTTAATTTGCCGCAGTGCCGCCACATTCCGGCACAAAAACAAAACCCCGCGTGCGAATCAACGCAGGCAGGGTTTGTTCGTTTTCCGTCAGATTTTGACGTTCGATGGTGGCACCAAGCTACTCATTAACCCACGAACCTTGGAGGAGGTTTGTCCGGGAAGAGGGGGGCGGCAATGCGCGGGAGAAACGCATTGCCTTAAGCGGAGCGGCGCTCCACTTTGATGTCGTTGCGTTTCGCGATGAAAGCTGCGCGCCGTTTGCCGCGCGTCCATGGCATAACTGTTTCTTCTTTGGCAGCTGCTGCGACGATGCCTTTGATGAAGCGTGTGTTGGTTTTCATGGCTCAATCCTCGATGTGTCTGGTTGCGGGCTTTTGTGCCCTTTGCTTGAGGATGAATATGACGGTTCAATCGGGCCGGTTTTTGACGGCGGCGCAGGTATTCAAAAAAACTTCGGGAAAATTTAAGGCAGATTGTGGCGGGCCTGCCCCATTTCGCCAAAGCCCTTTTTCTTATGGCGATCTCGTGCCGGGCGCTGGCTAATCCTGTCGATAATTCAGGATTGTTTCCAAATTAGCGGCATTCAATCGGGCGGCAGCGGGGCAAATTCCGCCCCAATTGCGCCCAGATCTAAAGGGTGATGGCCGCAATCAACCGGCCATAGTCGGCTTCTTTGGCGTGGGTGGTGCGGCGATAGGAGTAGAATCGGTTCGCATCCGCGTAGGTGCAATGGCGCGTCCACTCGGCCACGCCGACACCCGCCGCGCGCAGACGGCTCAGGCCAAAGCCGGGCAGGTCGAAGAGCATCCGGTCGCCTTTCCCTTGCGCAAAGAACCGGTCGAAGCCCCTGTCCTGAGCAAGGAAGTCTTCGAAAAATTCGGGGCCGACCTCATAAGCGCCCTGACTGATGCAGGGACCGATGACCGCCGCGATATTCTTGCGATCGGCACCCAGACCTTCCATCGCGTCGATGGTGGCATCAAGGACGCCATCCAGCGCACCGCGCCATCCGGCGTGGGCGGCACCGATGACACCTGCCTGCGGGTCGGCAAAAAGCACCGGCTGACAATCGGCAGACAGCACCGACAGGGCGACGCCGGGGGTCTTGGTGACCATTGCGTCCGCTTTGGGTTTGTCAGGCATCGGGCCGGTCACGTCGATGACAGCGGCGGAATGGATTTGATGCACCCCAACCAGATGATCGGCCGCCACGCCCATGGCTTCGGCCACACGGGCGCGGTTGATATGCACGATGTCGGTCTGGTCGGTGCTGCCGTAGCCGCAGTTCAAGCCTGCAAAAACGCCCGAGGACGCACCGCCGCGGCGCGTGAAAAAGCCGTGTCGGGTGGTGCCGAGGTGATCAGAGGTCAGGATTTCGAGTGTCATGGGTCCACTCCGGGAGGGGGGGCACCGCCTTGCGGATAAAGTGCCATTACCTTGAACAGATTTCCCATTTCTGTGGGGTGCGTCAACCGGTGATGCGCCGCGATATGGGATTGCAACGCCGCACCGGTCAGTTTTGCGGCAAGGTTTTGCGCACGCTGTGTAATGCCGAGGCGTTCCAGAAACACCCCTTGGGGGGTGAGGGCGGAATGGGCGCAAGAAGGCGCGGCCTGCGCGATGGCTTCGAAATCGACATGCGCCGTCAGATCCGCATCGCCGGGGCAGTCCAGCGGCGATACCTTTTGGTGTTTGCGCAGCGCCTGCAAGGTATCGCCGGTCTGGTGCCAGTCGCCATAATCGATGATCAGCGCCATACCGCCATGCGCGGTGATGCGCGCAGCAACAGCGTCCATTACCGGTGCAACAGCCGCGCAGCTTTCGACAAGATCGCCGTCTGTGGTATCCGCCAGACGCGCGTTGAGGGCCGGTTGCGGTTGGGCGGGCGCAAGGCCGAAGGTCAGCGTTTTGTCCTCCAAGCCCACCTGCCGTTCCCGCCAGCCGTCGCCATCGCGCAGAAACTGGCGGATTGGCAGGGCATCGAAAAATTCGTTCGCGATGAGGTAGAGGGGACGTTCCGGCAGGTCCTCTGGCGTGTCGGCGAAGGCCAGCTTGTAACCGGCCAAGTTTTCGGTCTGGATCTTGCGCAGGGGGGGCGAGGCCTCAATCAAGGTGATTTGCGCCGCTTCAACGAATCCCGGTACAGCGCGACAGGCGCGCAGGGCGTCCGCCATTAAAGTGCCGCGCCCCGGTCCCAGCTCGGCCAGGGTGAAGGCGGCCGGTGATCCCTGATCCAGCCAGGTTTGCGCAATGCAAAGACCGATGAGTTCCCCGAACATCTGGCTGATTTCCGGCGCGGTGATGAAATCCCCACCGGCGCCGAAAGGATCGCGGGTGGTGTAATAACCCATGCTCGGATGCAGCAGGCAGGTGGTCATGTATTCGTCGATGCGCATCGGCCCCTGTGCTGCGATCCGCGCTACGATGTGGTTGTGCAAGCTCATGCCGAACGGCGGGCCCGCAGGATAAAGAACAGCCCGACCAGCACCATCGGAATGCACAAGAGCTGCCCCATGGTCAGCCCGTAGCCGCCTGATTGCAGCGCCAGCCCCAAGGGGTTGCCGTCCGATACGAACTGGGCATCGGGCTGGCGCACGAATTCAACAAGGAAGCGCGCCGCGCCATATCCGGCCAGAAACACGCCCATCACCAGACCGGGCAGTTTGAAAGCACCGCGCCGCCAGACCAGCCAGATCAGGACTGCGCCAAGGACGAGCCCCTCAAGCAGGGCTTCATAAAGCTGGGAAGGGTGACGGGCGCAGAGGCCGACAATGTCGGGGCAGTATTGCGCGGCCTGCGTGGGAAACGCGACGCCCCATGGCAGATCGGTCGGGCGGCCCCAAAGCTCGGCGTTGATAAAGTTCGCGATGCGTCCCAGAAACAGACCGGGGGCAAGGCCAAGCGCGACCAGATCGCCCACGGAAAGGGTTTCCAGTTTGTAGCGTTTGGTGAAAAAGAAGGCGGCCAGAATGACACCGATGGCCCCGCCGTGAAAGGACATGCCGCCCTCCCAAAGTTGCAGCACGCGCATGGGATTGGAGAGGTAATAGCCGAGTTGATAGAACACGACATATCCCAGCCGCCCGCCAAGGATTACGCCAAGGATGACCCAGAACAGCAGATCCTCGATCTTGCCGGGGGTCATGACGGGTTGATCATTGCGCCACAAGCGCGGCGTGCGCGCGGCGGCGACAACAAGCCGCCAGCCCAGCAGAATGCCGACGATGTAGGCCAGCGCGTACCAGCGCAGGGTAAATACCGTGCCGAACAGGGTGACGGAAAATATCTCGGGCGAGATATCGGGAAAGGAGAGTATTGCGTTCATAGCGGTGATTGAGACGGGTTGTCACGGGATGTCAACCTTGCCTGAGCGCGCCCGAGACCCCATATAGGGATCGAGCAACGCCCGGAGGCCAATATGCAAACCCGTAACAAGTTTTTCGACGACATGTCCCAGATGATGACAAACGCAATGGGCGTGGCGCAGGGGGCCAAAGACGAGGCCGAGAATGCCCTGAAAGGCATGATGGACCGCTGGCTGGCGGATCGCGATTTTGTGACCCGCGAAGAGTTCGATGCGGTGCGTGCGATGGCGCAAAAAGCGCGCGAAGAGAACGAAGCGCTGAAGGCGCGGCTGGATGCGATGGACGCGTCCAAAGGTTAATGCGCTGCTGCGGCGCGGGGAAACGCGGGCCGCAGCAAGCAGTTGATCCCGTGCTTTTGAGCTTAACAGCACGGTGAAGTCGGACGCCGGAACGCCCTATATGGTGGTGTTTTCGGGTGATCTGGCGCTTTCTCCACAAGATATTGCAGTTATCCCCAGAAAAGGGGGTTGCCAGATTGGCACCCTAGGCCCACCATATCTTGTATGGGCGGTTGGGTGACCAACGGCCTGTTGTGGAGGCGTCCAAGTTTGGTGTGGATAACCGCGCCGGATCTGGAGACAAAAACAGAGGTGTCAAAATGGCCCTGACCGAGCAGTACCTTGAAGAAGAAATCCATCCGATTGATATCGTCGAGAATTTGGCGGCCTATCACGACTGGGACTTTGACCGGATATCGGATGAACAGATCGCCATGTCCGTAGAGGGGCAATGGCGGACATATGCCATCACGCTGGCGTGGTCGGCATATGATGAAACGCTTCGCCTGATCTGCACATTCGAGATGGACCCGCCGGAAGAAAAGATGGCGGGGCTGTTTGAATTGTTGAATGATGTGAATGACCAGTGCTGGGCGGGTGCGTTCACCTATTGGGCAGAACAAAAGCTGATGGTTTACCGGTACGGGCTGGTGTGTTCCGGCGGTGTGGACGCCAGTGCCGAACAGATCGACACAATGATCGGCGCGGCGGTGATGTCGGCGGAACGGTATTATCCGGCACTGCAATTGCAGGTCTGGGGCGACAAGACACCGAAAGAAGCCCTTCAGGTCGCCATTGCAGAGGCCTACGGGCGGGCGTAACACTTTCCCCTGACATAACGGGGGAAATCACATGAAAGACAGTCGTATCGCCGCACAGGGTCTGGTCCTTTTGGGCTGTGGCAAGATGGGATCAGCGATGTTGGCGGGTTGGCTGGCGCGCGGATTGCCGGCAGCGTCGGTTTGGGTTGTCGATCCGTTTCCATCCGACTGGCTGCGCGGAACCGGTGTGCATTTGAATGCGACATTGCCTGCCACGCCGGCCATCGTTCTGGTTGCGGTCAAACCGCAGATGATGGCGGATGCCTTGCCCACATTGCAGGCGATGGGCGGCGGCGAGACCGTATTCGTGAGTGTCGCGGCGGGCACAACGATCCGCTATTTCGAGGAAACATTGGGCGCAGGCACCCCCGTGGTGCGGGCCATGCCAAACACGCCCGCGGCGATTTCGCAGGGCATTACCGCGATTGTAGCCAATGATGCGGCGGGGGCGGCGGCACTGGATGAGGCTGAAGCCTTGTTAAGTGCTGTTGGGCAGGTAGTGCGCCTGAGCGAAGAAGCGCAAATTGATGCGGTGACAGGGGTCAGCGGGTCGGGACCGGCCTATGTGTTCCACATGATCGAAACGATGGCGGCGGCAGGGGAGGCCGAAGGGCTGCCCGCTGAACTTGCAATGCAGCTGGCCAAAGCGACGGTGGCGGGTGCGGGGGCACTGGCGCAGCAATCAGACGAAAGCCCGTCGCAATTGCGTGTCAACGTGACCTCGCCCAATGGCACGACACAAGCGGCGCTGGAGGTTTTGATGAACGAGGCGGACGGTTTTCCGGCCCTTTTGCGCCGTGCGGTCAAAGCGGCGGCGGATCGTTCGCGGGAGCTGGCAAATGGGTGATCTGGCGTTTGATGATTTCCTGAAGGTAGATATTCGCGTGGGCACCGTGGTGCGGGCAGAGCCTTTTCCAGAGGCGCGCAAACCGGCGATCAAGCTGTGGGTGGATTTCGGACCGGAGATTGGCGAACGCAAGACATCTGCGCAGATCACTGTGCATTATGATCCCGAATCGCTGATCGGCCGGCAGGTGATGGCGGTGGTGAATTTCCCGCCCCGCCAGATCGGACCGTTTATGTCCGAGGTGCTGGTATTGGGTGTGCCGGACGCAGACGGCGCAATTGTGTTGCTATCGCCGGATCAAGATGTGCCAGATGGCGGACGGATGCATTAACGCCACTGGCTGTTTGCCCCGATGCTATTCGCCCTTTGTCGGTGTGTTTGGTCGCCAGATCAAGGAACAGCGCAATGCGTTACCCTGCGCCTCTGAAAGGCATCGCCATGCCCTCTTTTTGATCAACTTTTTCAAATTGAAACATTGGGGGACGCAGGAAACGTTGGTTTAGGCGGGGTCGCCAACCGCTTCGCGCCAATGCCGCCGGCATAGGGAGACATAGGTTTCATTGCCACCGATTTGCACCTGCGCACCGTCTTTCAACACCTCGCCGCTGGCGTCCGTGCGCACCACCATCGTGGCCTTCTTGCCGCAATGGCAAATCGTGCGGACTTCGCGCATTTCATCTGCCAGCGCCAGAAGGGTGGCCGAACCGGGGAACAGTTTGCCGCGAAAATCTACCCGCAGGCCGAAGCACATGATCGGCACGCGTAAATCATCCACCGCGCGGGCCAGTTGCCAAACCTGATCTGCCTCGAGAAACTGGGCTTCGTCCACAAAGACGCAGGCGCAGGGGCCAGCGTCAAAGCGTTGTTTTAATTTGGCAAACAGGTCCTCGCCGGGGCCGTATGTATCGGCGTCTTCACCAATGCCGATTCGCGAGGCAATGCGCCCGTCGCCGGCGCGCCCGTCAAATTGCGCCGTCAGCAAATAAGGCACCATGCCGCGCTCGACATAGTTGTGGGCCGCCTGCAAAAGCACGGTCGATTTGCCCGCGTTCATGGTGGAGTAATGAAAGTAGAGTTTTGCCATAGCCGCCTGTTACGCCAAAAGGCAGGATCTGTTCAAGACAACACCAAGCCTTGTGCGGTGACCTGTGACTAGCCCGTACGCCACTCGCTGTTGGATATGCTGTGCGGAGCAAACCCGACAGGAGGACGTACGGACCTGTAATATCCCCGGCTTCTGCCAGGGTACTCATGAAGTCCCACCAACGTGGTGGGATGATTTGTAAATGACATTTACGCCCCAACCAATTAATGGGAAAAGCCAAGGGTCTTTCCCCTGCGGTGCGGTTCGGGGAAAGTAAGCGATGTTTGGGGAACGAGACATATGGCCAATATTGGCAGCTATCTGAAGAAACACACCGAAGCCTTGGTCAAGGACGTCGGAATCGAACCGGCCTGTGAGGTTACAGGCAAGTCAAAGGCGACGCTGGGGCGGTATTATTCCGACAATGACGAACATTCCGACCGCTTCATGCCGATTGATGCCGTGGCACAGCTTGAGCAGGTGTCAAGTTATCCGCATGTCACGGCGGCGCTGGCCGAGCTGAAAGGGATTGGCCTGAACTTTGAGGACCGGCGCGACAATGCTGAACGCAAGGGCGGGGTGAATTCGGATGTCATCGCCCTGTCACAACGGTTCGCGATGTTGATGGCGGAATATCAACAGTCGATGGAAGACGGCAAGATCAGCGTCAACGAGGCCAAGCGCCTGTTGAAAGAGACCACCATGTTGCAACAAGTGTTGGTGGACATGAAGCTGAACCTCGAGGACGAAAGTGACTGACGATCTGGAGGCTTTGCACGCGGATCAACTGCCGCAAATTGATGTGGATGCGCTAAAGGCGGCGGGTGATCCGGGGCATAAGCCGCGGATTTTGCTGCTTTACGGGTCGCTGCGCGAAACCAGCTATTCGCGCAAGGCCGCAGAGGAAGCGGCGCGGGTACTGCACTTTCTGGGCTGTGAAACGCGGATGTATGACCCGACCGGTCTGCCTTTGCCTGACAGTGTCGAGCCTGATCACCCTAAGGTCGCGGAGTTGCGTGAACTGGCGGTCTGGTCGGAAGGCATGGTCTGGTCCAGCCCCGAACGCCACGGCGCGATGACGGGGATCATGAAAACCCAGATTGACTGGCTTCCCCTGTCCTTGCAGGGCGGCATCCGCCCGACCCAAGGCAAGACACTGGCGGTGATGCAGGTCAGCGGTGGATCGCAATCGTTTAATGCGGTGAACCAGATGCGTATTCTAGGGCGCTGGATGCGGATGGTCACGATCCCTAACCAGTCCAGTATTCCAAAGGCCTGGCTGGAGTTTAACAGCAATGGACAGCTGCCAGACGGTCCGTTTTACGCGCGGATCGTCGACGTGATGGAAGAACTGGTGAAATTCACATGGATGGTGCGCGGACGTGCGGAGTATCTTGTGGATCGTTATTCGGAACGGGTTGAAACCGTCGCCGAAGTGCACAAACGGGTGTCGAAAAAAGGCGTTTAAGCCGCCCTTAACCGTGTTTCTGCACGATGACCGATCCCACGGAATACCCCGCCCCGAACGAACAGATCAAACCGGTATCGCCATCTGACAAGTCGTTGGAATATTTGGAAAATGCAATGATCGACCCTGCGGATGAGGTATTGGCGTAATCTTGCAGAATGTTGGGTTGTTCGCCCGCTTCCGGTGCCCGGCCCAACACTTTGCGGCCAATGAAATCATTCATCGACTTATTGGCCTGATGCAGCCAAAGCCGTTTGAGATCATCGGCTTGCACGTCATTGTCCGCCATATGTCCTGCGATATGATCCGCGACCATAGGCAGCACTTCTTTAAACACTTTGCGCCCGTTCTGCATGAACTGCATGTCACGCCGGTCGGCCACGCCATCTGGACGCGAACGGCGCAAAAAGCCGTTGTTGTTGCGGATGTTATTCGAGAACTCTGTCGCGCAACGGGTTGATTTTATTTCGAAATACGGCCCGCTTGCGTCTTCGGCCCGTTCGATCAATGTGGCCGTGGCGACATCCCCGAAAATAAAGTGGCAGTCGCGGTCGCGCCATTCCAGATGGGCCGAGCAAATTTCAGGGTTCACCACCAAGGCACTGCGGATCGAGCCGCTGCGCACCATGTCTGCGGCGGCCTGAATGCCGAAGGTCGCAGAGGAACAGGCGACATTCATGTCGAAGGCAAAGCCGTTGATTTGCAACAATTCCTGAATTTCGATGGCGACGGCGGGGTAGGCGCGTTCCAGATTTGACGCCGCGCAGATCACGGCATCCACATCGGCGGCTGTCTTTCCCGCTTGCGCGAGCGCCTTTTGTGCTGCGTCCAACGCCATTTCGGCCATCAGGCCGGGTTCGTCATCGCTGCGCTGACGCAACAAAGGGTGCATGACTTTCGGATCAAGGATGCCCGTTTTATCAATCACATAGCGCTGTTCGATTCCGCTGGCCTTGAAGATGAATTCTTCCGAAGAATAAGTCTTGGCAGGCAGTTCGCCGGTTGCAATCGCGTCTGCATGTTCGGCGTTGTAAAGGTCGACGTAGGCGTTGAATGCACGGACAAGTTCCGCGTTAGTGATGGTTTCGGACGGCGTGAAAACGCCGGTGCCTGTGATGGCTGGTGTATGCATGAGGACCTCTTGAGTTGGGTGATGATAGGCTTGGTCCCTTGTCCTTCGCAAGAGCGGACTGAACGGCAGCTAAGCGGTGATAAAGATTTAAGACTTCCGTGACATCGTGGCGCAACGGGTTGATTTGGGTTTGATAGATGCTGCGAATTATAACTGCGGCTGTCCTGATTTTGGGCGGCATTGTTCCGGTTTTTGCCCAAGATGCTGATGCGGTGCGCCAGTCCCTGTTGTTTGAACAGCTTCAGCGCGCCCAACGCATTGGGAAATCTGCGTGCATGGTTTTATCAGGCGCTGATTCCCAACTGCATTCGGACGCTACGATCGACAATGCAGTGGCGTTTACAGGTGTTATGGGCAGTATCATCGACGGTGATCCAGCGCTCGCGCTGCCACCAATGACCGCCGGCCCCCACCGGACCGTCCTGATCGAGATCGAGCGTTTTTCACGTGGGCTGACCCTGTCGGCGCAACAAGTGGCTGCGGGGGATATGCATGCGGTTCCTGTCGGGCTGATTCTGTCGCGTACGGGCCTTGTGGCTAACAGGTTGCACGCGACGTTGAAGGACATGCGTCAAAGCGGCAAAAGCATCACGGGGCCGTCCGCCAATGCGATTGAGATATTGCATCAACAAAATGCGCTGTTGGAGGAAATTCTGAAAGATTTTTGCCATCTGCGCCTTTCGATTGGCGGATCGGATGCCGCGGCGCATATTACCGACAATATGGCCTCATTCATGAACATGAACGCGGCGCTGATCGGCGGGGATCGCATATTGGGTTTGGAAAAGGCACCCAACATCAAGATCAAGATCACGTTGGGCCAGATCAACAGCAAATGGGTATCATTCGAAGGGCTGTTGAAGGCGGCGCTTGCCGGTGAGGAAATGGGTCTGCGCGATGCGCAACTGGCGTCGGTCATTGGTGAAACGATGTCACAACGCCTGACGAAGCTGATCGGGATGTATCAAGCTTTGTAAGGTGCCCCGAACTCTAACGGCGCACCCCATGTTCGATTACCCTTGCAGGGACTTCACACCGATTTCATCCTCGGCCTGAGCTTTGATGGCCAAAGTGGCGGCATATGCCCCCGCTGCAGTGGTGAAATAGGGGATCTTGTCAAACAGCGCGATGGAACGGATTGATTTGCTGTCTTCAACCGCTTGCGATCCTTCGGTGGTGTTCAGCACCAGATGAATCTGCTCGTCCTTCATCATATCGGTGATGTCGGGGCGTCCCTCGTATACCTTGTTCACTGTCTCGCAAGGAATGTCATGTGAGGCCAACCACGTCGCAGTGCCGCGGGTTGCGACGATGCTAAACCCTTGCGCGATCAGAATATTTGCCGCCGTTAACATGTCGTCGGTTTTGTCCATGTCTTTTATCGACAGGAAGGCACAACCGGTGCGGGGCAGTATCGTACCCGCGCCCATCTGCGCCTTTAGGAAGGCGCGGGGGAAGTCGCGGTCCCAGCCCATGACTTCGCCGGTGGACCGCATCTCAGGGCCAAGCAGCGTGTCGACACCGGGGAAACGGGCAAAGGGCAGCACGGCCTCCTTGACCGAGAACCACGGCATATTGGGGTCGGCCAGCGTCATCGGGTCGCCCAAGGGCAGCGTGTCGGAATAGGCGGATTGTTCGGGGTAGGCTGCGCGCAGCGGGAAGTTGCTGAGGGGCTCACCTGCCATGATGCGTGCGGCGATGCTGGCGATGGCACTGTCGGTCGCTTTTGCCACAAAAGGCACGGTGCGTGAGGCGCGCGGGTTGACTTCGATCAGGTAAACATCGCCGTCTTTGACCGCGAACTGGATGTTCATCAGCCCGACAACATTAAGAGCGAGCGCCAAGGCTTTGGTCTGTTTGGTGACTTCGTCGATGATGTCCTGGGGCAGGGAGTAGGGCGGCAGGGAACAGGCGCTGTCGCCAGAGTGCACGCCGGCCTCTTCGATGTGCTGCATGATGCCTGCGACATGCACGTCCTTGCCATCACACAGGGCGTCCACGTCAAGTTCAACCGCGCCGGACAGGTAGCTGTCGAGCAGGACAGGGCTGTCGCCGGAAACCACAACAGCTTCGCGGATGTAGCGTTCAAGCTGGGCCATGTCGCGCACGATTTCCATGGCACGCCCGCCCAAGACATAAGAGGGCCGGATCACCAGCGGGAAGCCGATATCAGCTGCGATTTCAAGGGCCTGCGCGTCGGTAGAGGCGATGCCGTTATGCGGCTGTTTCAGGCCGAGTTGCTGGACAAGTTGCTGGAAACGCTCGCGATCTTCGGCCAGATCAATCGCGTCAGGCGTGGTGCCGAGGATCGGGATGCCGGCGTCTTGCAAGGCATTGGCAAGCTTGAGAGGGGTTTGACCACCGAACTGAACGATGACGCCATGCAACGTTCCGTTTTCCTGCTCGACGCGCATGATCTCCATGACATGTTCAAAGGTCAGCGGTTCGAAATACAGACGGTCCGAGGTGTCATAGTCGGTCGAGACGGTCTCTGGGTTGCAGTTCACCATGATGGTTTCATAGCCCGCGTCCGTCAGCGCATAGCAAGCGTGACAGCAGCAGTAATCGAATTCGATACCTTGCCCGATGCGGTTGGGGCCACCACCGAGAATGACGACTTTCTTACGGTCGGAAGGACGGGCCTCGCATTCGACGTCGCCCATCATCGGGGCTTCGTAAGTGGAATACATATACGGGGTTTGTGCTTCGAATTCGGCAGCGCAAGTGTCGATGCGTTTGAACACGGCAGTAACGCCGAGCTGGATGCGGGCGGCGCGGACCTGTGTTTCGGTCTGGCCGGTCAGGGTCGCAAGGCGGGCGTCGGTGAAGCCCATCATTTTGAGGTGACGCATGCCAGCCTCATCAGCTGGCAGACCGGCGGTCCGCACAGCTTCTTCGGCGTCGATGATTTCGCGGATGCGGTCAAGGAACCATGGGTCAAACATGGTAGTGCCCTGAATATCATCGTTGGACATGCCGTGGCGCATGGCCTGTGCAATGGTGCGCAGGCGATCCGGCGTTTGTTTTGCGATGGCTTTGGTGATGGCGGCGGTGTTCTGCGGTGCGTCCGACGGCACATCGGCACTGAACCCATCGATGTCGATTTCATCAAAACCGGTCAGGCCGGATTCCATCGAGGCCAGCGCTTTTTGCATCGATTCGTGGATGGTGCGGCCGATCGACATGGCTTCGCCCACGGATTTCATCGCGGTTGTCAGGTAGGGTTCGGAGCCGGGGAATTTTTCAAAGGCGAATTTCGGGATTTTGGTGACCACATAGTCGATGGTCGGCTCAAAGCTGGCGGGCGTGACGCCGGTGATGTCGTTGTCGAGTTCATCGAGTGTGAAGCCCACGGCGAGTTTCGCCGCAATCTTGGCGATCGGGAAACCGGTGGCTTTCGATGCGAGGGCCGAGGAACGCGACACGCGCGGGTTCATTTCAATCACGACCATGCGACCATCGGCTGGGTTCACGGCCCATTGCACGTTGGACCCGCCGGTTTCCACGCCGATCTCGCGCAGGACAGCGATCGAGTGGTTGCGCATGATCTGATATTCTTTGTCGGTCAGGGTGAGCGCAGGGGCTACGGTGATCGAATCGCCCGTGTGCACGCCCATCGGATCGACGTTTTCGATGGCGCAGACGATGATGGCGTTGTCGGCGGTATCGCGCACGACCTCCATCTCGAATTCTTTCCACCCCAGAAGGGATTCGTCGATCAGGATCTGGCCAACCGGAGAGGCATCCATGCCGGAGCGACAGAAGAATTCATAATCCGCGCGGTTATAGGCCACACCGCCGCCGGTGCCGCCCATGGTGAAGGCGGGGCGGATGATGGCTGGCAGACCGATTTCTTCGAGTGATTCCAACGCGATCTGTACGCCTGCGGCGAGGTCTTTCTTGCCGTCGGCGTCTTTCGGGGCAGTGCAGATGGTCGCTTTGGGGTTTTCGATCCCAAGGCGGTCCATTGCGTCGCGGAACAGTTTGCGGTCTTCGGCCATTTCGATGGCTTCACGTTTCGCACCGATCATTTCGACGTTGAATTTGGCAAGCACGCCCATTTCTTCCAGTGCCAGTGATGTGTTCAGGCCGGTCTGGCCGCCCATGGTCGGCAAAAGCGCGTCGGGGCGTTCTTTTTCGATGATCTTGGCGACGATTTCGGGGGTGATGGGTTCGATATAAGTCGCATCCGCGAGCCCCGGATCGGTCATGATTGTCGCGGGATTGGAGTTGACGAGGATGACGCGGTAGCCTTCCTCTTTCAGCGCCTTACAGGCTTGTGCGCCGGAGTAGTCGAACTCGCAGGCCTGTCCGATTACAATAGGCCCTGCACCAATGATCATAATCGATTGGATGTCGGTACGCTTTGGCATCGGAGGCCCCCAAAAATATGCAAATTTATCGCGTTATAGGGAACGGGCGGTTGGGTGCAAGGGGGTTTGGCCCCCTGTTTTGTGTAACAAGGGGTGGCAGCGATTATTATGGGGGTAGGCCCCGTCGATCACAGATCGACAGATTTGATTAATAGGGGCTCTGCCCCGTCGATCACAGATCGACAGAAGAGATAAGAAGGGGCTCTGCCCCATCGATCAAAGATCGATTCCCCGCAGGATTTAAGGCCAAAAAGAGAAGAGGATTGGATCAGGCGTCAAGGAAGGCACGCACGGAGGCCTCGAACGGGCGGGGCTTTTCGGCGTGAAGCCAGTGGCCCGCGTCAGGTATTTTAGCGAAACGGGCGCGGGGGAAAAGAGATTTGATCTTGGGGCGGTGTTGCGCCGTGACATAGTCACTTGCGCCGCCGGACAGAAAGAAGGTCGGGCCATCGAAGGGGCCGGTGATGTCGTCAGGCCAGCCGATGATTTTGTCCATCTCCGCTTCGAGCACGTCGAGGTTCAGCCGCCATGCTTTGTTCGGGACGTCCAGTGATTGGGTGAAAAAGCTTTGCAGTGCAGGTTCAATGCCGGCTGCTGCCAGTTGCGCTTCGGCGTCCGAGCGGCGGGTAAGTGTGGACAGGTCAACGCGGCGCATGGCGTCGATCATGCCTTGTTGTGTATGGCCATAGGCAACGGGGGCGATGTCGGCAACGATCAAGCGGTTGATCAGATCAGGCTGCGTCAGGGCAAGGGCCATCGCGGTTTTGCCACCCATGGAGTGGCCCAGCAGGTCAACAGGGCCGCCGATGTGGTGGATCAGTTCAGCGATGTCTGCAGCCATGTCCGGGTAGCTTTGCGTCTGGGCGCGCGGGCTGGTGCCGTGGTTGCGCATGTCCGGCGTGATGACGTGGCGGGTATCGGACAGGCGTTTGGCGATCACGCCCCAGTTGCGCCCGGAGCCGTAAAGGCCATGTGCAATGATCAGGGGCGGGGCATCGGTGCGGCGCGTGCCGTATTCGGAATAGGTAAGCATGATTGAAGGCCTAGCGCCATTGCGGCGACTGTTCCAGTGGGTTTAAGTGGCACCATGATCGATGCCAAAGATATCGCCCGCAAGGTGGACGCCGTGCAGGAGTTGCTGAGCGTGAAGTTTGGCATCAAACGTGCACCTTTGGAAAAGATGCTGGCGCGGGCGGGGCGGCGTATTCCCAAGCGCATGCAGGCCAGAACCAGAACCCTGATCAAGGCGCAGCATTTGGCGGGGCACCCCAAGCTGGCGCACCAGATAGATGGCGAACAGGTCGCGCAGGCCTATGCGGACGTCACGGCGCATCTGAAAAGCATCGACGTGGCGGACCGGCGCAAGAGCAGGATTCTGGGCTTGGCCGGTGTTGTGGTTTTCAACCTCTTGTTTGTGATCGTGGTTTTCGTCGTCTGGATGTGGTGGCGGGGATACGTTTAGGGTTTAGCCGCCGTATTCTGCATCACTCACCTGTTCCAACCAATCTGCGGCTGATCCGTCCTGTGCCTCTTGCAGTGCGATATGGGTCATTGCGCAATCGGGGGCGGCCCCGTGCCAGTGTTTTTCGCCCGGTGCAAACCAGATCACATCACCGGGATGAATGCGCTGGATCGCTTCGCCGGCTTTCTGTGCAAGGCCTGCGCCTGCGGTGACGATCAGTGTCTGGCCCAGCGGATGGGTGTGCCAGGCAGTGCGTGCGCCGGGTTCAAAGGTCACGGAGAGGGCATTCAGCCGTGCGGGGGCGGGGGTGTTGATCAACGGGTCCATCCGAACAGTGCCGGTGAAATAGTCGGGGTTGGGCGTGGTGGACGGGCGCGATCCGGCGCGGTGAATGATCATGACGGCTCCTGACGGGGTTGTTTTGACCAGAGTACAGGAGGCGGACAGAACGAAAAGGCCTTTCGAGCAAGGCGCGCCGCACAGGAGGCAGGGGAGCGGGGCCATCAGTCTGGGCGGATTGCCCTGTTTCCCCTGTACGTGTTGCGGTAAGGGAGGCGCGATCCCAGAGTAAGAAAGCTGTTACCCATGACCGAGCCGCGCATGAAGATGGTGTTGGTGACACCTGAAATACCTTACAATACCGGTGCCATCGGGCGGACCTGTGTCGCGCTAAACCTTGAGCTGATCCTGATCAAGCCTTACGGGTTTTCGCTGGACGAGAAATCTGTCCGCCGCGCGGGAACGGATTACTGGAAACACGTCACTTTAAGTGAATATGACGATTGGCAGAGTTTTCTCGCCGCGCGCAATCCGCCCCGCGAGGCGCTGTATTTCTTTGAAGAGCACGGCGCGCAAAGCCTGTATGCCCCTGAGTATCGCAAGGACGCCTATCTGGTATTTGGCTGCGAATCCGCCGGTTTGCCGGCGTCGGTGATCGGGGGGCAGGAGGATCGGGTGTTCCATCTGCCAATGCTGGATCGCCGTGTGCGGTCGCTGAATCTTGCCAATGTGGCGACTGCGGTGATTTATCAAGCGATGCGGCCGCAGTTGGGCGGCTGAACGTTGCGCCGGGCCTGCAAATAGAAAAAGGCCCCGCACGGTGACGGCGGGGCCTTTGCAATTGTAAGGGACGGGCGTGATGCCCGATCTTGAGCGTTACAGGTTCGGGTACATCGGGAAGCGGGCGCAGAGCGCTTCGACTTCGGCTTTTACCTTTGCTTCGACTTCGGCGTTACCCTCTTCGCCATTGGCGGCCAGACCGTCGACGACTTCGATGATCCAATCGGCGATTTGACGGAACTCTGCCTCGTCAAAGCCGCGCGTTGTGCCGGCAGGCGAGCCAAGGCGGATGCCGGAAGTGATCGTCGGCTTTTCAGGGTCAAACGGCACGCCGTTTTTGTTGCAGGTGATATGCGCACGGCCCAATGCCTTTTCGGTCGCATTGCCCTTCACGCCTTTGGGGCGCAGGTCGACCAGCACCACATGGGTATCGGTGCCATGTGTGACTGTGTCCAACCCGCCTTTGATCAGCTGGTCCGACAGGGCTTGGGCATTTGCGATCACGCGCTGGATGTAGGTTTTGAACTCGGGGCGCAGGGCCTCGCCGAATGCCACGGCTTTAGCGGCGATGACGTGCATCAACGGGCCGCCCTGAATGCCGGGGAAGATGGCGGAGTTGAACTTTTTCGCCAGCGCCTCGTCGTTGGTCAGGATCATGCCGCCCCGCGGGCCGCGCAGGGTTTTGTGAGTGGTTGTTGTGGCCACATGCGCATGCGGGAAGGGGGAGGGGTGTTCGCCCGCCGCCACCAGACCGGCAAAATGCGCCATGTCCACGTGCAACAGGGCACCAACAGAATCGGCAATCTCGCGCATGCGTTTGAAATCAATCTGGCGCGGGATGGCAGAACCACCGGCGATCAGCAGCTTGGGTTTATGTTCATTGGCCAGTTCCTGCACCTGATCGTAATCTAGCAGGTTGTCCTGTTTGCGCACGCCGTATTGGATGGCGTTGAACCATTTACCGGACTGGTTCGGTTTGGCCCCGTGGGTCAGGTGGCCACCGGCGTCCAGCGACATGCCAAGGATGGTATCGCCGGGCTGGAGAAGCGCCTGAAAAACACCCTGATTTGCTTGCGAACCGGAGTTCGGCTGCACATTTGCAAAGTCACATGCAAAGAGTTTGCACGCCCGTTCGATGGCAAGGTTTTCTGCCACATCGACCCATTCGCACCCGCCGTAATAGCGCCGTCCGGCGTAGCCTTCGGCGTATTTGTTGGTCATCACCGATCCCTGCGCCTCAAGCACAGCGGCAGATACGATGTTTTCCGACGCGATCAATTCGATCTCGTTACGCTGGCGGCCCAGTTCGCCGGTGATCGATGCCTTGAGATCGGGATCGGTGTCAGCAAGCGTTGCGGTGAAGAAATCTTTCATGGTGCAGGTCCTTTTTGCCCAAAAGTTGGGGGTTTCGTATCGGAAACGCGCCGGATCGGAAAGCCGTGAAAGCGTCCTACGTGCGGTTATGTGCGACCAAGCTGGCCCTCTCAGGAATAATGTGTTTGGTTTGAGGGAAATTGCGGCGCATCGGAAACCCAGAACAGGACGGCCCTGACTTTATGAAAATTGCTTTTGCCGCCAGTCGCGCGATTGTCGCCCAAACCGCGCGCGCGGCTTTGATCGGGCGTTATGGTGACGTCCCCCAAGCCGAGGCCGAAGTGATCGTGGCGCTCGGCGGCGACGGTTTCATGCTTCAGACGTTGCATGACACCCAAGGAATGAACGCGCCGATTTACGGGATGAACCGCGGTACCATCGGGTTTCTGATGAACGAATATGCCGAAACTGGGCTGATCGAACGGTTGCAAGCCGCCGAGCGCGAGGTGTTGAACCCGCTGAGCATGACCGCGACCCATGTGGATGGCAGCATATCAAAGGCGTTGGCGATCAATGAGGTGGCATTACTGCGGGCGGGACCGCAGGCTGCCAAGCTGCAGATCACGATCGACGGGCGTTTGCGGATGCAGGAACTGGTTTGCGACGGGGCACTGGTGGCCACCCCTGCGGGGTCCACCGCCTATAACTACTCGGCGCATGGCCCCATTCTGCCCATCGGGTCGGATGTATTGGCCCTGACGGCGATGGCCGCGTTCCGTCCGCGCCGTTGGCGCGGGGCGCTATTGCCCAAAGCGGCGAAGGTGCGGTTTGATGTTCTCGAACAGGAAAAGCGCCCGGTGATGGCCGATGCGGATGGCAACAGCTACCGCGACGTTGTGACCGTCGAAATCGCATCGGATGCCGGTATCGAACATGAAATTCTGTTTGATCCCGGTCACGGCTTGGAAGAGCGGCTGATTTCGGAACAGTTCACCTGATATCAAAGGACCGGGCGCGCCTAATCAAGTGTGAACAATTCCAGCCGTTCGCGCACGCCGCGCAGGCGGTACTGGCCAAGCGATACAAGATCGGGACGGGCCGCGCAGACCTCGGCGGCGACCTGTGAGGAAATCACAATGTTCTGATCCAACGCACCGGACATGCCCAGAATGCGGGCGGTGGCGTTCACTGCGGGGCCGATGACGGTGAAGTCCAGACGGGTTTTGCCGCCGATATTACCGTAAAGAACATCGCCCGCATGCAGCGCGAGGGCGAAGCCGGTGGTATAAAGGCCGGCGGCGGCGCGGCGTTCGTTGGTAGCGGCGAAGACCTCGCGCAGTTCAACAGCAGCTTTCACAGCAACGTGGCGGGCATTCGGTATGTCATTGAGATCAAAGATCGCCAACATGCCGTCGCCCATGAATTTCAATACATTGCCGCCGTTGTTTTCGACAACATCCACAGCTTCGGCAAAGTAATCGTTCAGCAGTTCGATGACAGCATCGCCGGGCAATTGTTCAGAAAGTTTGGTGAACCCTTTCAGATCGAAATACAGGATCACCGCTGAAATCGTGTCCGATGATCCGCGCGAGATGGCACCGGACAGCACTCGGCGGCTGGCGTCACGGCCCATATAAGCGGCGGTGATATCTTCGGCCATCAACCGGTTTGCGCTGCATTTCAAGGTCAGACACATCGGCACGAGCAGGGGGCGCAGCAGATCAAGCTGCGCGTTGGAAAACCCGCCTTTCTGATCCGTGGCCATCGAGATTGTCATGTTTTCTTCGATCGGGCGGGTCGGGTCGGAGATGTGTTCCTGATTGCTGCGCAGAAAGTACCGTTTGGCGGCGTAATACTCCGTCATCCCCTGTGCGCGCAGTTCGTCGAATATCGGAAAATCCAGTTCGGGGGCGGGCACATCAAGGCGCTGGCGCATCTCTGAAATGGGATTGGACATCAGATAAAATAGCGGACTGCGCCGGTATTCTTCCATCAGGTCAGACGCGGGGCTGGTTGAACGACTGTATTGAAACCGCTCGCTTTCGCCATCGCGGCGCCAGCGGAAGGCAACTGCGCCAATTTCTGGATGATGGGCGCGGGTGGACAGGTTGACGCGGGCCAGCGGAATGCCCGCCTCGTTCACCTTGTCGCAGAATTGCGAGAGCCAGAGGTCGGTTGGCGTGTTCTCCAGTCCCTGTTGCACCAGCCATGTCGACAGGTCGGTCAAAGCCGCGGCCATCTCAAAACTGTCGAGGATCGGCGCGGCCATGGCGTATTCCCTTAGTTATGTGTCCTGCGCATAGCCAATTTCTTGCAGTGCAGCTTTAATTTCGTCCAAAATGGCAGGATCGTCAATTGTAGCGGGCAGCTTGAACGGTTGGTTGTCCGCTATCTTGACCATCGTGGCGCGCAGGATCTTGCCGGAGCGCGTCTTGGGCAGGCGGTCCACCACCAATGCGGTTTTGAAGGCCGCAACAGGGCCGATCTGGTCGCGGATGCGTTTCACGCATTCGGCGGTAATTTCGGCGTGGGGGCGGTCGACGCCTTTTGACAGGCACACAAACCCGACGGGCGATTGCCCCTTGAGCGCGTCACTGACACCGACAACCGCACATTCGGCGACATCGGGGTGACCGGCCAGCACTTCTTCCATGGCACCGGTGGACAGGCGGTGACCGGCGACGTTGATCACATCATCGGTGCGCGCCATGATATAAAGGTATCCGTCCTCATCCATCATACCCGCATCGCCGGTTTCATAATACCCGGGAAAGGTGGTGAGGTAGGATTTGATAAAGCGGTCGGTCGCACCCCAGAGTGTTGGCAACGTACCCGGTGGCAAGGGCAGTTTGATCGCAATCGCACCCAGTTCACCGGGTTTTTGCGGATGGCCCGCTTCGTCAAGGATTTGCACGTCATAGCCGGGCATCGGTACCGTGGGCGAGCCGATCTTGACCGGCAGCGCCTCAAGTCCCGCGGGGTTGCCGGCGATGGTATAGCCGGTTTCGGTCTGCCACCAGTGATCGTAAACCGGTTTGCCCAGCTTATCCTGCGCCCATTCAATGGTGTCGGGGTCTGCGCGTTCCCCCGCCAGATAAAGGGCACGCAGACTGGAGAGATCGTATTTCTTGATGAATTCGCCGGTGGGATCTTCGCGTTTCACGGCGCGAATGGCGGTGGGCGCGGTAAAAAAGCTGCGCACCTTGTGTTCTTCGATGATGCGCCAGAAGGTGCCCGCGTCCGGCGTGCCGATGGGCTTGCCTTCGAACACCACGGTGGTGTTGCCGTGGATCAGCGGCGCATAGCAGATATAGCTGTGCCCCACGACCCAACCCACGTCAGATGCGGCCCAGAACACGTCACCCGGATCGACGTTATAGATGTTTTTCATGGTCCAGTTCAGTGCGACCAGATGGCCACCGGTGGGACGCACGACACCTTTGGGCGCACCCGTGGTGCCGGAGGTATAAAGGATATAGGCAGGGAAATTCCCCTCGACCGGAAAACAGGCGGCGGGCAGGCAGTCTTTTTGCGCCTCATACCAATCCAGATCGCGCCCTTCGATCAGGTCGCAGCGGTGTTCGTCGCGTTGCAGGATCAGGCAGAGTTCGGGTTTGTGATCCGCCTGTTCGATCGCACTGTCCAGCAGGGGTTTGTATTCAACCACACGGCCCGGTTCCAAGCCGCAAGAAGCGGCCATGATCGCCTTGGGTTTGCAATCTTCAATGCGTACGGCCAGTTCGTTGGCCGCAAAGCCGCCAAATACGACCGAATGGATCGCACCCAGTCGCGCACAGGCCAGCATCGCCTCAAGCGCTTGAGGGATCATCGGCATGTAGATGATCACGGTATCGCCCTTTTCCACGCCCCGCGCCAACAAGGCACCGGCAAGGTATTCGACACGCTTTTTCAGTTGGGAATACGTGATTTTTTCGCTTTTACCAGTGATTGGGCTGTCGTGGATGATCGCCAGCTGGTCGCCGCGCCCCTGTTCCACGTGGCGGTCAACGGCGTTGTAACAGCCGTTCACCATGCCATCGGCGTACCATTCATAAAGGTTGTCGCCATGGTCCGTCAGCGCCTTGGTCGGGGGGGTGATCCAGTCAATCGCGGATGCCTGATCCATCCAATAAGCTTCTGGATCGTCCTTACAGCGGTCGTAGGTTTCGCGGTATCCCATGGTCTTTTTCCCTCCCGTTTCTCTTTTGTTAGGCAGCGGCAGGCGGAGGGGCAAGCCCGCATGGTCCGCAGCCTAGACCTCGGGAAAGTTAATTTTCACGGTTATCGTTGAAATTGTGCAATAATTTACACAGTTACGCGTAATTGGCCCGCTGGTAACTATTTCATAAGCTGCTAACTGTCATAAACGAGCTGCCCTTTCTGGAGAATCAAACCATGCGCTTGCCCCTTACTTTTGTTCTGGCGGCCTCAACCAGTGTTGCTATGGCGCTGCCTTTGGCTGCGCAGGACCGTTCACTGAACTTTGGCATCGGTATCGGTGCGGTGGGGCAGCGGGCCTATCCCGGTGCGGATGACTATGAAGGGTCGGCGGATCTGAAGTTTACTTTCGGCAATCTGACGTGGGGCAATGTCGATATTGGTGCAGGGATCGGGAATGTACCGGCCAATGGTGTGTCGCTTGGCGGGGCACTGCGGGTCATCGGGTCGCGCAAGGTTGACGATAACCCCGAACTTGCAGGGCTTAGCGATATTGATACTGCCGTTGAGCTGGGGCTTGGTCTGACGTTTCAGCAAACCCACTGGCGCGCTTTTGGCGAAGTGCGTCAAGGCTTTGGCGGACATGACGGCGTGGCCGGAACGCTTGGCGCGGATGTGATTTTCCGCCCCACCGACCGTTGGACAGTGACCGCCGGTCCGCGTCTGAACCTTGGCGACAGCGAATATGCCGGTACCTATTTCGGCGTGACCGGTGCGGAAGCGCTTGGATCGAACTTTAACGCTTTTGACGCCGATGGGGGCGTGTTGGGCGCGGGTGTCGAAATCGGCGCGACCTACCGGATCGACAAGGATTGGTCGGTTGAGGGCTTGCTGAGCTATGAAAAGCTGCTGAATGATGCCGCGGACAGCCCGATCACGCAAATCGGTTCGGAAAACCAGCTGAGCCTGCGTATCGGGCTCAGCCGGGCATTTACCCTTAACTTCTGATCTATCCGTAATGCGCGACGGGGGTGCCAGCGATGGCCCCCACGTTCAGCAACCCGCGCGCGGTAATCGACGGGGAAACAATATGGGCCTTGTTGCCCATCCCCATCAGGATCGGGCCGACTTCCAGTCCGCCGCCCTTCATTTTCAGGATGTTACGCACGCCGGAGGCGGCATCCGCATGGGCAAAGACCAAGACATTCGCGGCACCCTGCATTCGGTTGGCCGGCATAAGGCGTGCGCGCAATTCCGGATCAAGCGCTGTGTCGATGTTCATCTCGCCCTCGTAGCAGAAGTCCGCGTTTTCAGCATCCAGCAACCCGATGGCGGCACGCAGGCGTTTGCCGGAGCCTTCGCCCTGATTGCCGAATTGCGATTGTGAGCAAAATGCAATGCGCGGTTCGATCCCGAAACGGCGGACGTGGCGGGCAGCGCCGCGGGCAATTTCGGCCAGTTGCTCTGGATCGGGGTGCAGATGCACCTGCGTGTCGGCGATGAACAGTGGGCCATCCTCAAGGATCATCATCGACAGCGCGCCATGGGGGCGTAACCCGTCGCGGCCCAACACCTGTTCCACATAATTCAGATGCCAACGAAATTCGCCGAAAGTGCCGCAGATCAGGCTGTCGGCTTCGTTGCGGTGCACCATGACGGCACCAATCGCCGTGGAATTGGTGCGCATCACGGCTTTCGCAATATCGGGACTGGCCCCACGACGACACATAAGTGTATGATATGTTTCCCAATAATCGCGGTAGCGCGGGTCGTTTTCGGGGTTCACGAGTTCAATGTTGTCACCAATACGTAAATTCAGGCCTGCCTGTTCGATGCGGCGCTGGATCACCTCTGGGCGGCCAATGAGGATTGGCATTTCCACGGTTTCCTCGATAATCGCCTGTGCCGCGCGTAGTACGCGTTCGTCTTCGCCTTCGGCAAAGACGATTTTGCGTGGCGAGGAGCGGGCGGCCTCGAAAACGGGACGCATCAGAAGGGCGGATTTGAACACCGAACCGTCGAGCTTCAGGCGATAGGCGTCGAGATCCTCAATCGGGCGGGCCGCTACGCCAGTTTCCATCGCAGCTTTCGCCACCGCCGAAGACACAACGCCGATCAGGCGCGGGTCAAAGGGTTTGGGGATCAGGTATTCCGGCCCGAATGTCATCTCTTCGCCCTGATAGGCTGCAGCCGCTTCGGCGCTTGTCGTGGCGCGGGCCAGTTCGGCGATGCCGTCGATACAAGCCAGCTGCATAGCGTCGTTAATGGTGGTTGCACCGACATCCAGTGCGCCGCGAAAGATAAAGGGAAAGCACAGTACGTTATTGACCTGATTGGGAAAATCAGAACGCCCTGTGGCGATGATCGCGTCCGGTGCAACAGCGCGGGCAAGATCGGGCAGGATTTCCGGTGTGGGGTTGGCGAGGGCAAAGATGATGGGTTGCTTGGTCATCCTTGCGACCATTTCCTGCGACAGGACGCCGGGACCGGAGAGGCCAAGAAACAGATCGGCCCCGTCAATCACTTCATCAAGCGTGCGCAGATCGGTTTTCTGCGCGAACTCGGATTTGATCGGGTTCATGTCGACCTCTCGGCCCTCATGGACCAGCCCGTGAATGTCGCAAAGCCAGACGTTTTCGCGCCGGACACCAAGTTTGAGCAACATGTTCAAACAGGCAATGCCCGCTGCCCCGCCGCCGGTGGAGACGATTTTGATATCTTCGAATTTCTTACCGGCCACGTGGAGGGCATTGGTGACCGCGGCCCCCACAACGATGGCGGTGCCGTGTTGATCGTCGTGGAAAACGGGGATGTTCATCCGCTCGCGGCAAATGCGTTCAACAGTGAAACAATCGGGGGCTTTGATGTCTTCAAGGTTGATCGCGCCAAAGCTGGGTTCAAGGGCGCAGACAATATCGGCCAGCTTTTCAGGGTCGGACTGGTCCACCTCGATATCAAAACAGTCGATGTTGGCGAATTTTTTGAACAGGACGGCCTTGCCCTCCATCACCGGTTTTGACGCCAGCGGGCCGATGTTGCCAAGACCGAGCACGGCCGACCCGTTGGTGACCACGGCCACCAGATTGGCGCGGGAGGTATATAACGCTGCGGTCGCGGGATCATTCTTGATCTCGAGACAGGCTTCGGCGACGCCCGGTGAATAGGCGCGCGCAAGGTCACGGCCGTTCGCCAAAGGCTTGGTCGCACGTATTTCAAGTTTGCCGGGTTTCGGGAAGGCGTGATAGTCCAGCGCGGCCTGGCGCAGATTGGGCGTGTCGGTCATTGAATTAGCCTCCCTTGAAGATTTAGTTTAGCATTAAACTACTTTTTGGCGTCCGCAAGCCCCAGCTGTTTGTCGTGGGCAGGCAGTGGCAGGGGGCGCTGATATTGAGGCAGGGTATTGGGAAAAAGGATGAAGGGGAAGTGAAGGCGTTTTTGCCCCTCGAAACTTGTCCCGCCAAACCCTATAGTTCTGCGACCAAGGGGGCCTTTATGAGCGATGATTTAAGACAGCAGGCGGTTGATGTGCGTACGCGTGCGCATGCGCCCTATTCCAAATTCAAAGTCGGGGCAGCCCTGCGTGCCGCGTCGGGTGCCATTTATGCGGGCTGCAATGTGGAAAACGCGGCCTACCCGCAAGGCACCTGCGCCGAAGCCGGTGCGATTGCGGCCATGGTGGCGGCGGGTGATCTGTCAATTGCCGAGGTCTATGTGGTCGCAGGAAGTGCGGCACCGGTGCCGCCCTGTGGCGGGTGTCGTCAGAAGCTGGCCGAATTCGGGGCTGGCGATGTGCCGGTGATTATGGCCACCGTGGATGGTGTCGAGCAACGCACAACATTGGCCGACCTTTTGCCCGGTGCTTTTGATGCCGGCTTTTTGGAAGGATAAACGATGAACGCGCGGGCCATTCTGGCAAAGCTGCGGCACAAACAGACACCCACGCGGGCAGAGCTTGCCTGGATGGCGCAAGGTTTGGCTGATGGGGCGGTAAGTGATGCGCAGGCCGGTGCTTTCGCCATGGGGGTGTGCCTGAACGGGCTGTCTGATGTGGGGCGCGTGGCGCTGACACTCGCGATGCGCGATTCGGGACGTGTTCTGAAATGGAACCTCGACGGACCGGTGCTGGATAAACATTCAACAGGGGGCGTGGGCGATTGCGTCAGCCTTTTGTTGGCACCTGCGCTGGCGGCCTGCGGAGCCTATGTGCCGATGATTTCGGGGCGTGGTCTGGGCCACACCGGCGGGACGCTGGACAAACTGGAAGCCATACCCGGCGTGACGACGCAACTGACAGAAACCCAGTTGAAGGCCGTCGTGGGGCAAGTGGGCTGCGCCATTGTAGGGGCCACAGCGGATATCGCACCCGCGGACAGGCGGCTGTATGCGGTGCGCGACGTATCGTCGACGGTGGATTCGTTGGACCTGATCACGGCGTCGATCCTGAGTAAAAAGCTGGCGGCGGGGCTGGACGGGCTGGTGCTGGATGTCAAAATCGGCAGCGGCGCGTTTATGAAAACCGTGGCCGAAGGGCAGGCGCTGGCGGAGGCGCTGACGAAAACCGCGAATGCGGCCAAGTGTCGGACCACAGCAGTGATCAGCGATATGAGCCAACCGCTGGTGCCCAGTTTGGGCAACGCGCTGGAGGTGGCCGAGGTGATGCGCATTCTGACGGGATCGGGGCGCGGACCGATTGTCGATGTTGCTGCCGCATTGGGCGGTGTTTTGCTGGCCAACGCAGGGCTTGCGCAAGATGTGCAGGAAGGTGCGGACGCAGTGGTACATGCGATCCGCAAGGGCTATGCCGCCGAGCGGTTCGCGCGGATGCTGTCAGCGCTGGGCGGGCCGGTGAATTTTGTAGAAAACTGGCAGCGCTTTTTGCCCGAAGCCACGGTGATCCGGCAGGTTTCGGCCCCCCATGACGGCTATGTGGCAAAGATCAACGGCGAGGCGTTGGGCTGGGCTGTGGTTGATCTGGGCGGTGGCCGGATGAAGCAGGAAGACCCTGTCAATCCGGCAGTGGGCCTGTCCGATGTGGCACGTCTGGGCACGCAGGTAAAACGCGGACAGGTGTTGGCCGTGGTCCATGCGGTGCGCTCGGATCAGGCAGATCGTGCGGCAGAGGCGGTTCTGGGGGCAATGACCCTGTCCGGTTCGCGCCCCAAGGTGCCAGAGCAGATCATCGAAAGGATCGGCTAATGGCGCGGGCATTTCTGGTGGTGATGGATTCCGTCGGGATCGGCGGCGCGCCGGACGCGGAACAGTTTTTTAACGGGGATGTGCCCGATACAGGTGCGAATACGCTGGGCCACATCATGGCGGCGTGTGCGGCAGGGCAGGCAGAGGACGGGCGCAGCGGACCCTTGATGATCCCCAATCTGGAGCGGCTGGGCATCTCCAACGCAATGGCGCTGGCAGCCGGGGGTGACGTTCCCGCGACAAAGCCGCAAGGCGGGTGGGGCGCAGCCACAGAGGTTTCACGCGGCAAGGATACCCCGTCGGGGCATTGGGAGCTCGCGGGATTGCCCGTGCCATGGGAGTGGCATTATTTTCCTGACGCAAAGCCTGCGTTCCCCGCCGAAGTCAGCGCGTATCTGGCGAAAATGGCAGGTGTGGACGGTATCCTCGGCGATTGCCATGCCTCTGGCACTGCAATCATCTCGGAATTGGGGCAGCGCCACGTCGAGAGCGGCTGGCCGATTTGCTATACTTCGGCAGATTCCGTGTTGCAGATTGCAGCCCATGAAGAGAGCTTCGGTCTGGACCGGTTGTTGGCCCTGTGCGAAGCCGTCGCCCCGATGTTGCACGAGATGAAGGTCGGGCGGGTCATAGCACGACCGTTTGTGGGCACCGACGGGGCGTTCACGCGCACCGGCAACCGGCGCGACTTTGCGATCATGCCGCCCGCACCTGTGCTGATGAACTGGGTGCAAGACGCCGGTCAGCGCGTTTATGGCGTTGGAAAGATTGGTGATATCTTTTCCATGCAGGGGATCGACGAACTTCGCAAAGGGGATGATGCGACGTTGATGGGGCATCTTTCGGATTTGGTTGACGCGGCCGTTGAGGGATCGCTGACATTTGCCAATTTCGTCGAATTCGACAGTTTGTTCGGGCATCGGCGCGATGTCTCGGGGTATGCGCGGCAGCTGGAGTGGTTTGACCGCGAGATCGGCAGGTTGATCGACCGGTTGGTGCCGGGGGATATCATGGTGTTGACGGCTGATCATGGCAATGACCCGACGTGGATCGGTACAGATCATACCCGCGAAAGAGTGCCGGTGCTGGTGGCTGGTATGCCGGCAACGCCGCTGGGGCTGATCGGGTTTCAGGACGTCGCAGCCTTGGTCGCGGATCACCTTGGGGTGGTGCGCAGCTGAACGGAATGATTGGGGCGCTGCCCCAAACCCCGCAGGATATAAGGCCAAAAAGAGGGGGCGTGGACGCTTGCGGAATGGGGCGTTTCGCGCGACAACGGAGGGCAAAATAAGGAGCTGCCGCCAATGCCTGATCTTGATGACCACGTGACCCACGTTGACCACCCCTTGGTGCAGCACAAGCTGACCATTATGCGCGATAAGAACACGCCGACCGCCGTGTTCCGCCAGCTTTTGCGCGAGATTTCGCAGCTGTTGGCCTATGAGGTGACGCGCGGCCTGCCGATGACGACCAAGCGGATTGAAACGCCGATGCAACAGATGGATGCGCCGACGCTGGATGGCAAGAAGCTGGCGTTGATCTCGATCTTGCGGGCGGGCAACGGGTTGATGGACGGTGTGCTTGAGCTGATCCCCTCGGCACGGGTCGGATTTGTCGGCCTGTACCGCGATGAAGAGACACTTCAGCCAGTGCAATATTATTTTAAGGTGCCGGAAGGGCTGGATGATCGTTTGGTCATCGCGGTGGATCCGATGCTGGCGACGGGCAACTCTTCGGTGGCGGCAATTGATCTGTTGAAAAAGGCAGGGGCGACAAACATCCGTTTTCTGTGCCTGCTGGCCGCCCCCGAAGGCATTGCGCGGATGAAAGAAGCGCATCCCGATGTGCCGATTGTCACGGCGTCGATTGACGATTCATTAAATGAGCTTGGCTATATCATCCCCGGTTTGGGTGATGCCGGTGACCGGATGTTCGGCACCAAATAATCGGCTGAAATCGGGATCGGGGATGCTCTGGGTGCTGGACTTGTGCGCAGGGCTGGGGCATCTTCGACTATATGTTGTGTGGGGGCACGAAATGAGACTGACAAGAATACTAGCGATTGTGGCACTGGCGGGCAGCTTTGGCGTGGCCACGGGGTCGGGTTTTGCGGTGGCGCAGATCAAAGAGCAGCAGCCGGCGGAGTTTCCTGCCAGTTCTTACAAAGGCAAACAATACGTCGACAGTAAGGGATGTGTGTTCATCCGTGCGGGCATTGACGGCAATGTGTCCTGGGTCCCTCGCGTGACGCGCGACCGCAAGACGGTTTGCGGATTCAAGCCGACAAATGCCGTACGGGCAGCCGCGCCAGTACCCGAGACGGCACCGGCACAGATCACGTTGGCCCCGGCACCCGTTGCCAAGCCTAAGCCGGCACCCAAGCGCGTCGCAAAAGCAGCCAAACCGGCGCGCAAAGCCCCTGTTGTTGTCCGCCAAACGGCGCAGCGCCGCGTTGCAGCCCCCAAGCCACGCAAAGTTGCGGTCGCTCCTGCTGTGATCACGCCCGCCCCCAAGGTGCGGCGCACAACGGTGGCGCAGGCCAGTGGCGGCTGCCCCGGTGCCTCAGCGATTTCTGCGCAGTACTTGCGCGGCGAAGGGGTCCGTTGTGGTCCTCAGACCCAGCCGATTGTCGGCAATCACTTTACCCCCAGAACGGTCCCTGTTGCGGTGGCAAGCCAGCCGCGCGCGGCTGTCAAACAGACGCACAGCACGGCGGGCACAACGACACAGGTGCCTGCCGTCACCGCAAAAACGCGGATTGTGCCGAAACATGTGGCGCAGAACCGTGTGAACACCCGCAACGTCACTGTGCCACGCGGATACAAGACGGTTTGGGATGACGATCGTTTGAACCCAAAACGCGCCGAGCAAAACCTTGAGGGGCGTGCGGGGATGTTGCTGGTGTGGACCCAGACAGTGCCACGTCGCCTGATCAACCAGTCCACAGGGCGCGATGTCACAGCTTCTGTACCGTTGATCTATCCCTACACGTCGGTGGCGCAGCAGCAACGCGATCTGGGTGAGGTCACCATCGTTCAACGTGATGGCCAGACGGTGAAACGTGTGGTGCGTCACGCCAAGGGCAAGGCGCTGAAACGCAAGCCCGTCTATTCCACACGGTCGACACCCAAAACGGCGACACCGAAGGCGGCTAAACGCAAGGCTGCGGTATCACCTGCGCTGGCGGGCAAACGCTATGTGCAGGTTGGTACGTTTAACAACCCCGCGAATGCGCAGCGGGCTGCCCGCAACATCGCCCGCATGGGCATGGCCGCGCGGATTGGCAAACACCGCAAGGGCGGGAAAACCTTTATGACTGTGCAGGCCGGTCCGTTTAACGGTTCAGGGGCCCTGAAATCGGCAATGGGCCGGCTGCGCGGCGCAGGTTATGCGGATGCTTTCGCGCGGTAAACCTGACCTCACCTTGAAGAATCTTTTGGCCAGTCGGAGAGGATCCGACTGGCCATTTCTTTAGCCCAAAGCGTGTAGAGCGGTGCCGCAGGATGAAACCCGTCCGTGGCCATCAGCGCCGGATCAAGTGGTAGATTAAAGGGGACATGGGTACAGTCGGGGCGGGTGGCCAGAACCGCGGCACGCCGGTGCTCCAGCTTGGTCGCATGACGCCCGAGGGTCCAGCGCAGCGGTTCAGGCAGCAAGGGGAAATGCCCCATCGGAGGCATGCCGCTGATGTAAATCTGCTTGGGTCGGTAAAGCGTGTTCAGGCGATCAAACAGCGTTTGTTGCTGGTGCACCCATTTGCGCGCAGGGATCAGGCGGGTCACGTCATTCACCCCAAGCGCAAGGACGATCACGTCGACCGGTCTTGCCGCGGCAGTGGCCAGTCGCGACAGGGTACTGCGGGTGGTCGCACCGGTCAGCGCGTCGAGCTGCCAGGTTAGGGTAAAGTGCGGGGCCAGCATGGCGCACAACTGGCCGCTCAGCGCATCGCGTTGATGGGCGACGCCAACCCCTGCCGCTGAACTGTCTCCGATGATGGCAAGGCGCAGCGGCGGGCCGGACCCCAGCGTGCCGCTGCGGGGGCCTGCGGCTTCAGGCAGGCTTTGCGCGTTGCGCCGCACCCGCAGCGCCTGGGTGATCAGCAGCGGCGACAAAAACGCGCGCAATCCGGTGTCGATCATGGTTTAGCCGCCGCAGATTGTTTGAAGGCGCAGCCAGTTGGCGTCCGACATCAAGGGTTCTGTCAGTTTGCCGTTCATCGGATCGCCCTCAATCAGCTCCAATGTGGTTTCGCCGGTGATGTCACGGGCATAGGCATAGGGCGTGCTGCGCAGGGCGGCGCGTTCAAAACGCGTAATCTGGCGGCCGGTATCGGCGGCGGCGGGGGGCGTGGTCATCAAATGTTCAGCATATAGATCAAGCGCTTCGGGGGCGACATCGCCGGTGGTCAGCAGGCGGAAATTCTCGCGCAGGCCAACAACCTGCAACAGATCGCGCAACGGGTCGGTCGCATCACGGCGCGCCTGTTCGGTCACAATATAGCCGGCAGTGATGTCGGGTTCTTCAAAATCCTCAATCACGCTGCGATCAAGCAGGATCAGATCACCGGGCACATGCAGGCTGTCTTGGGTCATGTTGGGAAGGACGGCAATGGGTCCGGCCTGCAAACGGGTTGCCAACAGGCCAAGTGCGGCGCGGCCCGCCGTATCACTGCAAACCGCCCCCGAGACGCGTTCGATGCGTTTCAGCAGCGCCAGTCCAATGGCACTGCGTTTGACTTTGGGCACAACTTTCAGTGTGTGATCCTGCATCGCACCGGGCAGCCAGAAGGCAGCAATCCATGCCACAACCAGCACAGAGGCCGCCATGCCGATCCAGCGCAACCGGCCCGGCCGCGGGCGCGATTTTTCGATGGCTTTGCGCAGGGTTTCGATGGCGTCGGTCATCTCTGCCTCGGCCTCTGGCAGTTCCAGTGTCTCGCCGGGGTCGCCATCGGGGTGGAATATCGCAGGGCGGATGCCGGGGTTGGCACGTTCCACAGCGGCCAGTGACCAGTGGGCCAGCGGTTTGTCGTTGTTGTCGATGATCACCAAGGTCGCATCGCCAATAGAAACAATCACCTCGCGGCGCTGTTCTTGCGGGGTCGCACGCCAGAGGGCGGTTGCCTCAAGCCTCGCGTATTTGGTGAGCGCGGTCACGGGAGCTGCTGATGGCCTCTTACTTTTCGTCCATTGTAGCATTTGACTGCGGCGGGGCAATGGCTCAGGTTCAAGCGAATGACAGGGGGTAGGGAATGCAATTTCGCGCAGCTGAGGACGGGGACACCGTGGCGCTTGCCCACATGTGGCACAAAGGATGGCACGAGGGGCACGCCGCACATGTGCCGGCCGCATTGGTGGCACTGCGCACCGTGGCAGAGTTTGAGGGCCGCACCGCCTCACATCTTGCACAGACCACAGTGATGGAGCTCGACGGCCAGATTGCGGGGTTTCACATGCTGGAGGGCGACGAGATCTATCAGTTCTATGTCGGGGCCGGTTTTCGCGGGACGGGTGCGGCCAAGACCCTGATGCGCCACGCAGAAGCGGCATTGGCAGGTCGGCTGGCATGGTTGGCCTGCGCGGTTGGCAATGCGCGCGCGGCACGGTTTTACGAAAAATCCGGCTGGCAACAGGCCGCTACATTCGATTACCACGTTGAAACAGCATCAGGGCCGAAGACCGTTTCGTGCTGGCGCTATGAGAAAAAGCTGCCGCCGGAAAGCTGACTTAGAGCGTGGCGGCAACCTTGCGCAATTCGTGTTTCTGGATTTTGCCGGTCGAGGTTTTGGGAAGGTCCTGAAACACCACCCGTTTGGGGGTTTTGAAACCGGCAAGCGTTTCGCGGGTAAAGGCGATCAGGGCTGCTTCATCCGCTGTGGCACCGGATTTCAACTCCACGAAGGCACAAGGCACTTCGCCCCATTTCTCGTCTGCTTTGGCAACCACGGCGGCAAGGTTGACGTCAGGATGGCCCATCAACACGCCCTCGACCTCAACGCTTGAGATGTTTTCGCCGCCCGAGATGATGATGTCCTTGGCCCGATCCGCAATCTGGATATAGCCATCAGGGTGCTGCACAGCGAGGTCACCGGAGTGGAAATAGCCCCCTTTGAAGGCTTCAGCCGTGGCATCGGGGTTTTTGAAATAACCCTTCATCACTGAATTACCGCGGATCATGATTTCGCCTTGGGTTGCGCTGTCCATCGGGGTTTGGTGCCCCTCGTGATCCATCACGGTGATGTGGTCCATCATCGGCATGGCCACGCCCTGTCGTGCCTTGATCGCGGCGCGCGCAGCCGCGTCAAGGGTATCCCAATCGCGGGCTTTCCAGATGCATTCGGTGACATGGCCGTAGGTTTCGGTCAGCCCGTAAACCTGTGTAATATTAAACCCCAATTGTTCGATTTTGGACAGGGTTGCAGGGGCAGGGGGGGCACCGGCGGTAAAGACCTCGACCTTGTGTTCAAAAGCACGCCGTTCGCTGTCCGGTGCGTTGACCAGCATGTTCAGCACGATGGGCGCACCGCCGAAGTGGGTAACCCCCTCATCCGCGATGGCGTCATAGATGTTGGGGGCGGTAATGTCGCGACAGCAGACCAGCGTGCCGCCAATGAGGGGCATCATCCACGTGTGGTTCCATCCGTTGCAATGAAACAGCGGCACGATTTGCATAAACACCGGATGCAGCACCATGCGCCATGAAACAACCGTGCCCATGGTCATCAGGTAGGCCCCGCGATGGTGGTAAACCACACCTTTCGGTTTGCCCGTGGTGCCAGAGGTATAGTTCAGCGCAAGGCTTTCCCATTCGTCCTGCGGCATGATCCAGTCGAACGCGGGATCGGCGCTGGCCAAGATATCCTCATAAGTCGGATAGCGTCCGGTAGCCGGAAATCTCGGGTCGGTGACTTCGATGATCGTGGGCGGGGTGCCGTCCATCGCGGCGATGGCGGCTTCGGCGAGCGCCATAAATTCGGTGTCGACCAGCACCGCCTTGGCCTCGCCGTGATCAAAGATATAGGCGACGGTGGCGACATCCAGCCGCATGTTGATCGTGTTCAAAACCGCACCGCATGCTGGCACGCCAAAATGCGCCTCGGCTTGGGCGGGGGTATTGGGCAAAAGGGTTGCGACCACATCACCTGACCTGATGCCCATGGCGCTAAGGGCAGAGGCAAGGCGCGTACAGCGGTCGTAATATTGCGCATAGCTCACGCGGTGATCGGCGTAGATGACGGCCGGGTGTTCGGCAAAGACCTGTGCCGCGCGGCGCAGATGGGACAGGGGCGTCAGCGGGACATAGTTGGCAGCGCATTTGTCCAGACCGGCTTCGTCGTTCATCCACCCCATGTTGCATCCTCCCTGATGGCAAGTTGTCGTGAGAGAATGAGTATTGCGGCAGCGACGTGGTTTTGAAAGGGTGTTTTACAAGGGTTCGGCTTTTCTGTGCCGCTGTGGAACTTGTTTCTGTTGCCGCGCCCTATGACGCGTCAAACGGGGCATCGCCCTTGGGACCAAAAGTATCAGGCAAAAAAGGACGTCATGTGAGCGGTCAGATTACGCATTCAGCAATGGCCGCCGCATCGGTACTGGGCGGCATGGCCGCGCTGGGGCTTACGGACAACTTTGTCCCGTTCATTTCCGAACGGGGATCGCTGTGGCAATTCCACTTTGTCCGCTCGCTGATGGGGTTTGTTATTCTTGGTGCTGTCGTTGCCTTGGGGTATGGCAGTTTTCGTATGAACAGGCCGTGGGCGGTTCTGGCGCGCAGCTTCTTTCCTGCCAGTGCGATGCTGATCTATTTCGGCTGCCTGTCGGTTTTGCCCATCGGGGTAGTGGTGGCGGGGCTGTTCACCGCCCCCTTGTTTGTGGTGCTGATTTCTATTCTGTTTCAGGGCAAACCGGTGGGGGTCTTTCGTTGGGCCGCGGTGATCGCCGGATTTGCGGGCGCGGTAATGGTGATCCAACCTGATCCTGCGGCCCTTGATCCGGTGGCGTTTCTACCGATTGTTGCAGGGCTGTTTTATGCAGTGGGTGCCGTCGCCACCCGCGCTTGGTGTGAAGGGGAAAGCACGCTGTCCCTGACGGCGGGCTTCTTTGGTTTGCTTGGGGTGTTCGGGTTGATCGGAATATTTGTAGTCAATGTGGATGCGCCGGCAGGGCACGCGGGATTTGTGCTGCGGTCATGGGGACCGCTGGACGGGGCGATGTTGTTCTGGTTTGCGGTACAGGCGGTGGGTTCACTGATCGGGATCGGATTGATCTTTCGCGGCTATCAATTGGGCGAGGCCAGCCATGTGGCGGTGTTTGAATATTCATTGCTGGTTTTTGCCAGCTTTTGGGCGTGGGTTCTGTGGGATCAAACGGTATCGCCGCTGGGCCTTTGGGGCATGGTGTTGATCGCCATCGCGGGCACGGTGATCGCGCTACGCAGCACGGCGGCGGAGCGCGCTGCATGATTATCAGTCGCGGCCGGTCCTATATCTTTGTGCATATTCCCAAGACAGGGGGCACTTCGCTGGCCCTGGCGTTGGAAGATCGCGCGATGAAAGACGACATTATGCTGGGGGATACGCCCAAAGCGGTGAAGCGGCGCAGGAAGGTGAAGGGGATCAAAACGTCAGGGCGGTTGTGGAAACACGCCGGGCTGTCGGACATCGACGGGCTGGTCAGTGTGGAAGAGATTGCGCAGATGTTCACCTTTACGCTCGTGCGCAATCCGTGGGACCGGTTGGTCAGTTATTACCATTGGCTGCGTGAACAGGGGTTTGACCATCCTGCCGTGTCTTTGGCCAAGGCCCAATCATTCGAGGGGTTTCTAGCCGATCCCGCGACCCAAGCGGCACAGCGCGCTTGGCCGGCTGCACGCTATATGCGCGACGTGAACGGGGTTGAACGCGCCTCAAGCTACATCCGGCTTGAGCATTTTGAACAGGATGCCGCCGCCTTGCGTGAACATCTGGGTTTTGAACTGGCGCTGCCCTGGGAAAACCGCTCGACCCGCGCGCGGGCCTATGGGGATTACTATTCCCGCGAGATGCGCGAAACCGTGGCGGAATGCTGTGCAGAGGACATCGCGCGCTTCGGCTATCGGTTTGATCCGTCCCTCTAGCATTTGGCGGCCCTTTTTATGCCGCGACAGGCGAAATCGCTTTTGGAGCTCGGTTTATGGGGTTAGTCTTGCACGCATGAAACATGTGAAAAAAGAAACTACTGATGACGCGCTTATTCAGGAATACTTGAACAAGGGTGGCAAGGTCAGCGTTGGTAAAACCAAACCACCCAAGGCAGAGCTGGGGCTGAGCAATAATCAGTGGAACAACAAATTGACCAAAGAAGAAAAAGCCGCCCGCGATAAGAAGTGAGGCGGCTTTTTTAATGTGGTGGGCAACGGGGTTGGACCCGTAACGGGAGGGGTGCGTCGCGTGACGCACTGCCCTCGTGCACCGCTTTATCGCCACCGGTTTTGGGCTGCCTTACAAGGGGCCAGCCCTGATCTGCGGTGCTGCGCCCTTTTGCCCCAGAAAAAACCTTGCCCTAAAACGAAAAAGGGACGCCAAAGCGCCCCTTTCCCGTGGAATATTCTGACAGCTTAGGCAGCGGCAGCTTCACCGCCGAAACGGCCATAGAACGACTGGTTCTTTGCCGCCATTTCGCGCAGCAGGTCAGGGCATTTGAAACGCTCGCCAAACTTGGCTTCCAGCTCGTCACAGCGCTCGGCAGCGTAAGGTGTGCCGATCATGTCGAGCCATGAGAAGGGGCCACCGGACCAAGGCGCAAAACCCCAGCCAAGGATCGCACCCACGTCACCTTCGCGGATGTCCATCAGCACACCTTCTTCCAGCGCACGCACGGCTTCCAGCACCTGAACAAACATCAGACGGTCCTGCACTTCTTGCAAATCAGGCTGCACTTCGGCCAGTGGATAGCGGTCATGTACGCCTTTCCAGTAGCCCAGACGCTTGCCCTTTTCATCATAATCAAAGTAACCGGCTTTGGCCTTGCGACCCAGACGGCCCTCGTCTTCCATCCAGACGATAAGGTCATCGGCTTCTGACGCTGGATAGGCGTTGCCCATCGCCGCCTTGGTGGCGCGCATGATCTTGGTTGCCAGATCGATGGATGTCTCGTCACCCAATTGTACCGGACCGACTGGGAAGCCGAGCATCTGCGCGGCATTGTCGATCAGGACGGGTGCGACACCTTCGGTGATCATGCGGTTTGCTTCGCCACCGTAAGGGATGATGCAACGGTTGGCATAGAAAAAGCGCGCGTCGTTGACCACGATGGGCGTTTTGCGGATCTGGCGGACATAATCGAGGGATTTGGCAACGGCACGGTCGCCGGTTTCTTTACCCTTGATGATTTCCACCAGCGCCATGCGTTCAACTGGGCTGAAGAAGTGGATGCCGATGAACTGTTCTGCACGGCTCGACGCTTTGGCCAGATCGGTGATCGGCAGGGTCGAGGTGTTGGAGGCAAAGATGCAATCCTCAGGGATCACGGCTTCGACCTTCTTGGTCATCTCGGCTTTGACCTTTGGTTCTTCGAAGACGGCTTCGATGATCAGATCACACCCTTTGAGCGCGTCCAGATCAGGTGTTGCGTTGATCAGGGCAAGGGCTGCCTCTTTCTTTTCAACGGTGCCTTTCTTGCGCGCGATGCCTTTGTCGAAATAGGCTTCGGCGTATGCCTTGCCCTTGTCGGCAGCGGCTTGGTCACGGTCGATCAGCACCACTTCGATACCGGCCTGCACCGATACCAGTGCGATGCCTGCACCCATCATGCCGGCACCCAGAACGCCCAGTTTCTTGACGCGCTGGTCGGGGATGCCCGCAGGACGCACAGCGCCTTTTTCAAGCGCTTCCTTGTTCAGGAACAAGGAACGGATCATCGCGGAAGAGGAGGGGTTCATCAGGACGGACGTGAACCAACGTGCTTCGATCTTGAGGGCGGTGTCGAAGGGAACAAGCGCGCCTTCGTATACGGCAGACAGAAGCGCCTTGGCCGCAGGGAAGGCCCCCTTGGTCTTGGAGTTGATCATCGCATTGGCACCGACAAAGGTCATGAAGCCCGCAGGGTGGTACGGTGCGCCGCCGGGCATTTTGTAGCCCTTGGCATCCCATGGTTTCACCAGATCTGCGTCTTTTGCGTTCAGTACCCATTCCTTCGCAGCGGCGACCGGATCATCGGCCACTTCGTCGATCAGGCCCGCTTTGACAGCGGCGGCAGGGGCGACCATTTTGCCCTCAAGCAGAAAACCGGAGGCTGCCATCGCGCCGAGCTTGAAGCTCAGACGGGTTGTGCCGCCGGCACCGGGGAAGATGCCAACCATGATTTCGGGCAGGCCGATGCGGGCCTTGGGGTTGTCGGCGCAGAAAATGCGGTGTGTGGCCAGCGGCAGCTCAAGCCCGATGCCTGCGGCAGTGCCGGGCAGGGCGGCAGCAATCGGTTTGCCGCCTTTATTGGTCTTGGGGTCCATGCCCGCGCGCTCGATCTTGCGCAGCAGGGCGTGCATTTTCATGGTGCCCTCGAACAGGCCCTTGGCCGGATCGTCGCCCGCATCCTCGCGCATTTTAGCGAGCAGGTTCAGGTCCATGCCACCGGCAAAAGATCCTTCCTTGCCCGAGGTGATCACGATGCCTTTCACGGCATCATCAGCAAGGGCCGCGTCGATATGCGCCTCAAGCTGTGTCAGCCCGTCGATGGACATCACGTTCATGGATTTATCCGCAACGTCCCATGTGATGATGGCAACGCCGTTAGCGTCGGTTTTCATAGTGAAATCGGTCATTTTTCGTCTCCCTAGTCAGGAATTGGTTAGCGCTTGGGCTGATAATCGGCGAATTTTTCGAGCAGCATTTTGATTAGGGCCAGAGTAGCCTGTGGTCCGTTGCTGCAATCCTCTTCGCTGAGCGTCAGGCGCTTGAAATTGTGAAGGTCGGCGCGGTCCAAGGGGTGGCTTGGATCGGCCTTGTATTTGAAGAACAAGGGTGGGTCCTGTTGGACCAGTCGGACATAGGCACCGTTGTCGGCGACCGTCAGCGCCAACTGGTCCATGCCCTGACGGGCCGCCAGATCCGCCACCGCGTGAAAGGGGTGCGCGGCCATTACACCCGCTCGATGATGGTTGCTGCACCCATGCCGGAGGCGATGCACAGCGTGGCCAGACCAACTTCCTTGTCTGCCCGCTCCAACTCGTCCAGCAGCGTGCCGATGATCATCGCGCCGGTTGCGCCCAGCGGGTGACCCATCGCGATAGAACCGCCATTCACGTTGACCTTGTCGTGATCGACGTCAAAGGCCTGCATAAAGCGCATGACCACGGCTGCAAAGGCCTCGTTCACTTCGAACAGGTCGATGTCGTTGATGGTCATACCGTTTTCAGCCAGAATCTTTTCGGTCACTGGGACTGGACCGGTCAGCATGATGGTCGGGTCGGTGCCGATTTTGGCGTTGGCACGGATGCGGGCGCGGGGCTTGAGGCCGTATTTTTCGCCGAATTCCTTGTTGCCGATCAACACAGCCGCGGCACCATCGACGATCCCTGAAGAGTTGCCTGCGTGGTGGATGTGATTGATCTTTTCCAGATGCGGGTACTTCAGCATGGCGACCTTGTCAAAACCTGGCATGACTTCGCCCATGGCCTGAAACGCTGGGGACAGGCTGCCAAGGCTCTGCATGTCGGTCTGCGGGCGCATGTATTCGTCGTGATCCAGAATGGTCAGCCCGTTCTGGTCCGTGATGGTGATCACAGAGTTCTTGAACCGGCCCTCTTTCCACGCTTTTTCCGCGCGCTGCTGCGAAGCAACGGCAAGCTGGTCCGCATCATCGCGGCTAAACCCGTATTCGGTCGCAATGATATCGGCGGAGATGCCTTGCGGGACGAAATACTGTTCCATGGCAATCGAGGGATCGACGGCGATTGCTGCGCCGTCACTGCCCATGGCCACACGGCCCATCATTTCCACGCCACCGGCGATATAGGCCATGCCTGCGCCGCCCTTGACCTGGTTGGCCGCAAGGTTCACGGCTTCCATACCGCTTGCGCAGAAGCGGTTGATCGCAAGGCCGGGAATGCGTTCATCAAGATCAGAGGCCAGCACCGCGGAGCGGGCAAGACAGCCGCCCTGTTCCATCACCTGCGTGACATTGCCCCAAATCACATCCTCCACGGCGTGGCCGCTCAGGTTGTTGCGGTCTTTTAGCGCGTTCAGTGTTTGCGATGACAAACGCAGGGATGTCACCTCGTGCAGGGCTCCGTCTTTGCGGCCTTTGCCGCGCGGTGTGCGGATGGCGTCGTAAATATAAGCTTCGGTCATGTGATATACTCCGGTTCAGTCAGGTCAGGCACGGTCAGCGGGGCTGCCGGGCATCAGATCATAAGGGGCTTTCCAGCCCGGTTGTTGGGACAGACGCGTGAGCCACGCGTCGATGTTTGGGAAGGCGCTGCGGTCAAAGCCGAAAGGCTCCGGATAATAGAGATACCCGCAGCAGGACAGATCGGCGTTGGTGACCCCGTCGCCGACAATCCAGTCGCGCCCTTCAAGGTGATCGTTAAGGACACCGTAAGCAGCCTGCAAACGGCCAAGATTAAAGGTGATGACCTCCTGCGGGCGTTTGTCTTCGGGCAGGAAATTCATCAGGAAACGGGTCATCCCCGCCATGGAGCTGAGTTTGTGGTTGTCCCACAGCACCCAGCGCAGGATTTCGCGGCGTTCTTCGGCATTACGCCCGCCAAAGCGGCCTGATTTCTCGGATATGTAGTCCTGAATCACGCCGGATTGGGTCAGCCGCACATCGCCATCGATCATGACCGGCGCTTCGCCCATGGCATTGATTGTCGCGCGAAAGTCCGGTGTGCGGGTTTCGCCGCCAAAAAAGTCGACCTTGACCGGTTCCCAGTCCAGTCCCGAAAGTTGCAGGGCCAAAGCCGCCTTATAGGCATTGCCGGATTCGCCGAAGCAGTGGAGCTTGATGGTCATGGGACGGGTTCCTTGTTGTTGCGGTCGCAGACGAGGCACGCCTCGTGATGAGTTTAAGAGCAAGATGAAGCGGGATTGCCAGCGTCTTGCGCCACATGATTGTTGGGGTGCGCGGGATCGGCTTCATCTTGCCGATAAACTCAATCCTGTAGGCGCATCCAACGCAGACATCAGAGGTTGCGCGCGATCAGCTCCTTCATAATTTCATTTGTGCCGCCGTAGATGCGTTGCACCCGGGCGTCGGTCCACATTTCGCCGATGGCGTATTCCTGCATGAAGCCATAGCCGCCGTGCAGTTGCAGGCAGTCGTCCAGTACTTCGCCTTGCGTATCGGTCAGCCAGTATTTCGCCATAGCGGCACGATCGACGGTCAGTTCGCCGCGCAGGTGTTCGCTCATGCATTGATCAAGGAAAGCGCGCGCCACCGCGGTTTTGGTTTTGCATTCCGCCAGTTTGAAGCGGGTGTTCTGGAATTGCAGGAGGTTGCCGCCGAAGGCTTCGCGTTCCTTGCAATAGGCGATAGTGCGTTCAACAGCACCTTCCATCGCGCCCACCGCTTCGCAGGCGATGATCAGACGTTCCTGCGGGAGTTGCTGCATCATCTGGTAGAAGCCTTTGCCTTCTTCCTGACCCAGAATGTTTTCGGGCGGAATTTCGACGTTGTCAAAGAACAGCTCTGACGTGTCGGAGGCGTGTTTGCCGATTTTTTCAAGGTTGCGGCCGCGCTGGAAACCCTCCGCGCCGTCGGTTTCAACCACCACAAGGGAGACCCCTTTGGACCCTTCTGAGGGATCGGTTTTCGCGGCGACGACGATCAGGTTGGCGTGCTGTCCGTTGGTGATAAAGGTCTTCTGTCCCGACAGGCGATAGGCGTTGCCCTCGCGGACGGCTTTTGTCTTAATCGCCTGCACGTCCGATCCGGTGGAGGGTTCGGTCATCGCCAAGGCCCCGACCATCTCGCCCGAAACCATCTTGGGTAGCCAACGCTTTTTCTGTTCCTCGGTGCCGTAGGCAAGGATGTAGTGCGCCACGATGCCGGAATGGATGCCGTTGCCCCAGCTGGCCAGATTGGCGCGCGCGCTTTCGATATAGATCGCGGCCTCGTGGCCGAAATCACCGCCTGCGCCACCGTATTCTTCGGGGATTGAGGCACAAAGCAGACCCAAAGCGCCGGCTTCCTGCCAGGTGTCGCGGTCCATTTCGGATTGCTTGCGCCACTTTTCGAAACGGGGGGCCCATTCGGTATTGATGAAGTTGGTCGTCATTTCGGCAAGCATCTGGTGCTCTTCGGTCATCCAGCTGGATGATGTGGCCTTCACGTCGCTCATCACGTCCCCTCCCAAGGTGCGTTAACGTTTGCGGTCTTCAAGCTCTGCGTTGAACAACCGCAACCGTGCGGTCAGATTTTCTTCGTTGGTAACGCTCGCAAAATTCTCGAATAGAAAAGACAGGGCCTCGCCTTCGTCCAGTCCCGCCTCGGCGCTGAATTTCTTCAGGCGACGGTATCCATCTTCTGTCATGGCGACGGGAAAACGGCGGGTCAGGCGAAAGCGTTTGGGCACATGTCTCTCCGGGTCGGGTAGGGCGGGGGTAACCCCGCCGCCACTCTAGAAGTTCGCCGCGTCCAGCGCCATCACTGTATCTGCACCGCTCTGGATGCGTGTCAGGTGCAGCGCGGTCGCTGGCAATTGGCGCGCCATATAGAAACGGCCCGTGGTCAGCTTGGTCTCGTAAAACGCCGCATCACCGGTGCCATTGGCCAAAGCTGCGCGGGCAGCAAGGCCCATCTTTGCCCACATCAGACCCAGGCAGACATGGCCGAACATGTGCATAAAGTCGTTGGACCCGGCCAAGGCGTGGTTCGGGTTTTTCATGCCGTTCTGCATAAAGTACATGCCCGCGGATTGCAGATCCTTGCTGGCGGCTTTCAGGGGGTCGATGAACTCTTTGTCGAATACCTCGTCAGTACCGGCATTGTCCTTGCAGAAGGTTTTCACCAACTCAAAGAAAGCCATGACATGTTTGCCGCCGTCCTGCGCCAGTTTGCGGCCCACAAGGTCCAGCGCCTGCACGCCATTGGCACCCTCATAGATCATCGCGATACGCGCATCACGGGTGAACTGCGACATGCCCCATTCTTCGATATAGCCGTGGCCGCCATACACCTGCTGCGCTTTGACGGTCATGTCATAGCCCACGTCGGTCAGGAACCCCTTGATCACCGGCGTCAGCAGCGACACCAGACCATCGGCATCCTTGTCACCGGAACGGTGAGCGGCGTCGATCATGGTGGCACCCCAAAGGATGAACGCACGCGCGCCTTCAACAAAAGACTTTTGTTCCATCAGGGAGCGACGGATGTCGGGATGTACAATCAGCGGGTCGGCGGGTTTGTCGGGCGCTTCGGCACCGGTCACTGCGCGTCCCTGAAGGCGGTCGTTGGCGTAGATCACAGCGTTCTGGTAAGCAACATCGGCTTGCGCCAGACCCTGCATGCCCACACCCAGACGCGCTTCGTTCATCATGGTGAACATGGCGCGCATGCCTTTGTGTTCATCGCCCAGCAGATAGCCGGTGGCACCGTCGTAATTCATCACGCAGGTAGAGTTGCCGTGGATGCCCATTTTTTCTTCAATCGAGCCGACAGTTGCGCCGTTACGCTCGCCCAATGACCCGTCTTCGTTCACGTTGAACTTGGGAACGATGAACAGGGACACGCCCTTGATGCCTTCGGGGCCGCCTTCGATTTTGGCAAGCACCAGATGGATGATATTCTCGGCCAGATCGTGTTCACCCGAGGAGATAAAGATCTTCTGACCGGTAATCTTGTAGGAACCATCCGCCTGAGGGGCCGCTTTGGTGCGCATCAGTCCCAGATCGGTGCCGCAATGCGGTTCGGTCAGGTTCATGGTGCCGGTCCAGTCGCAGGACACCATTTTGGGCAGGAAGGTATCTTTCTGCTGGTCCGTGCCGTGGGCAAGGATCGCAGAGGCCGCACCGTGGGTCAGACCCTGATACATGGTGAAGGCCTGGTTGGCGGCAGAAAACATCTCGCCAACGGCGGAGCCGATGACCTGTGGCATGTTCTGGCCGCCATATTGTTCGGGCATGTCCAGACCGGTCCAGCCGCCCTCTTTTACCTTTTCAAACGCGTCCTTAAAGCCGGTTGGCGTGTAAACGACACCGTTCTCCAGACGACAGCCTTCGGTATCGCCAACAGCGTTCAGAGGTGCGATTACCTCTGACGTCAGCTTGCCTGCTTCTTCCAGAATGGCGGAGGTGAAATCGGGCTCCAGATCCTCGTAACCCGGCGTGCTGGCCGCGCTGATGTTCAACACATCGTGCAGCACAAACTGCATGTCTTTGGTAGGGGCTGTATATGTCGGCATGTGGGTCTCCCGAAGATGTGAGTATCTGGTCGCAGCAGAGCGGTGCGTTTACTCTGCCATGCTTGGTGTCTGGTTAAGGGAGGTCATCATTTTTTCTCCCCACTTGAGTTGTTCTTTCAGGTCGTCGATGGCCGCGTCGAGGTCTTCGCGCTGGGCCAGCATGTCGGTCAAACGGTCGCGCGCGATATCAAGGGCGCGGGTAATCTGTGTCTTCTGTTGATCGCCGCGGTGGTACAGGTCCAGCAGCTGGCGAATTTCTTCGAGGCTGAAACCGAAACGCTTGCCGCGCAGGATCAGCTTGAGCCGCGCACGGTCGCGGTTGGTGAACAGGCGCTTCTGGCCTTCGCGGATCGGGAACAGCAGTTCCTTGGCTTCGTAAAAGCGCAACGTGCGCGGGGTTACATCGAAAGTGTCGCACATCTGGCGAATCGTCATTAGATCACTGGTCATTTCATTTACTCTCATCACAAAGATACATCGTGGTATTGATCGCTGCGATGTGTGACGTCTTTCGCAAACTTACAACACCTCGATCGGTTGACGTAATGCGGACGTCACGTCACTTTTAAAGGTGACGTGGCGGCGGCTTGGGTAAGGCTGTATTCCCTGTATTGAACCGAAGATCATCCATTTTCAGGTTTTCTGGTTAATCGCAGGGCATCCGGCTGCGCGAGGTGCACATTGGCAAACGGGCTGTGCGGCCCGTTCCCCTTTTACGCCGGATTCTGTTGGTGTGGAGGCAGCCCTGAGGGGCGGGTAGGTTAGCTGTCGATTTTTTCCAGGGCCAAGGCGGTGTCCGTGCGCAGCCCTTGCAACTCGTCTATGGCTTCGTCCAGTTGGGCGCGTTGCTCGGCGAGTTCCAAAAGCTGCCGGTCGGCGCTTACAAGCCATGCGCGCATCTGCGCTTCGGTGCCTTCTTTTTCATAGATCATCAGCCATTGACGGATGCCTTCCAAAGCAAAGCCGAACTTGCGACCTCGCATGATCAGTTTCATGCGTGCACGTTCGCGCGGCCCGTAAAACCGCGAACGACCTTCGCGGTCGGGGTGCAGCAGTTCGATATACTCGTAATACCGCAAGGTGCGGGGCGTCACATCAAAAGTTGCACACATCTCTTTGAAGGTCAGGCGGTCTTCAGCCATTGGTCGATACTCCCTTGTTCTTTAAAGTAGGACGTCACCGAAGGGAGCGCAACAGGTGGCCTTGCCCTTTACGCGTCGTCTCGTGATAAAGGGAAAAATTCGTCCGAAGGATCCGCGATATGGCAGATATGACCAAACAGGCCGGCCAGTTCATTCAGGCCTTGCCGCATGCCAAGGCGCTGGGCCTGGAACTTGAAGAATTAAGCGCTGGCACCGCGGTGATTTCGATGCCCTATTCGGAAGATATCATCGGTGATCCGAAAACCGGCGTGGTGCACGGTGGGGCGGTTTCTGCGCTGCTTGACACCTGTTGCGGTGCGGCCGTGATGAGCCACCCCAGCAACCCTGCGGGCACAGCCACCATTGATTTGCGCATCGAATATCTACGCGCTGCAACACCGGGCCAGCGGATCAAGGCCAGCGCGACCTGTTATCATGTGACCCGCTCTGTTGCCTTTGTGCGTGCCACGGCGATGGACGAGGACGAAGAAGTGCCCGTCGCCATGGCCACCGGAACTTTCACCGCGGGGAATGGCAAATGATCAAGCGACCGGAACCAGTTCAAGTTGTGAAACAACGCCGCGACGGGGTGCTGCGTGCGCTTGTCGAGGGCGTGCCCTACATCCGTTTTCTTGGCGTCACCTTCGAGCGGCGCGGCGACGAGTTGACGGCGATCATGCCGTTCAAGGACGCGTTGATCGGCAACCCGATGCTGCCCGCGTTGCACGGCGGTGCGACGGCGGCATTTCTTGAGGTGACGGCGATTATCTCGCTCAGCTGGGGGATGATTTGGGAAGATATGGAAAGCGGTGCTTTGGCTGTCGAAGACCTTGACCAGATCAAACTGCCGCGCCTGCCCAAAACGATTGATTTCACCGTCGACTATCTGCGTTCGGGTTTGCCGCGCGATGCCTATGCACGCGCTAGAATCACACGCGCAGGACGGCGGTACGCGTCGGTTCACGTCGAAGGCTGGCAGGACAACCGCGCCCGTCTGTTTGCACAAGCAACGGGGCATTTCGTAATGCCCCAGCGAGAAAGCTAAGATGGACGCCCGCGCATCCGACGGGGCGGGCACAATTACCCATAATCGCGTTCTGCGGATCGCGGTGCCCATCGTGATCTCCAACGCAACCGTACCGATTTTAGGTGCCGTTGATACCGGGGTGGTGGGACAGATGGGGCTGGCGGCTCCCATCGGCGCTGTCGGGCTTGGCGCGATTGTCTTGTCAGCTTTCTACTGGTTCTTCGGCTTTTTGCGCATGGGTACCGTGGGGCTGACGGCCCAAGCGGCGGGCGATGAGGATCACGCCGAGGTCACGGCGCTGCTGACGCGCGGCCTGCTGATTGGCCTGGGTGCGGGGCTGGCGGTGATCTTGCTGCAACTTCCGCTGTTCTGGGCGGCCTTCACCGTCTCGCCCGCGTCGCCCGAAGTTGAAACGCTGGCCCGCCAGTATATGACGATCCGCATCTGGTCGGCCCCAGCGGCCATCGCGATTTATGCCATCACAGGCTGGTTGATTGCGCAGGAACGGACCCGCGCGGTGCTGGTAATCCAGCTGTGGATGAACGGGCTGAACATCGCACTGGATATGTGGTTTGTGCTGGGACTAGGCTGGGGCGTGCAGGGCGTCGCAATCGCGACCTTTCTGGCGGAGTGGAGCGGTCTGGCCGTCGGGTTGTGGTTCTGCCGCGCGGCTTTCCGTACCCCCGACTGGCGCAACTGGGTGCAGGTGTTTCACCGGTCGCGCTGGGTGCGGATGATCCGGCTGAATACGGATATTCTGATCCGTTCGATCCTGCTTGAAGCGATCTTTCTGTCATTTGTCTTTATCGGCTCGGACATGGGGGATGTGACGCTGGCCGCCAATCAGGTGCTGTTGCAATTCCTGATGATCACCGCTTACGGACTGGACGGTTTCGCCTTTGCTGCCGAAGCGCTGGTAGGGCGGGCCGTGGGCGCACGGCAGGTCGCGGCATTGCGGCGCAGCGCGGTGCTCGCGTCCTTTTGGGCGGGGGTGGTGTCGGTGCTGATGACAGTTGTGTTCTGGATCGTCGGGCCGCAGATCATCGACCTGATGGCCAAAGCCCCGGAAGTGCAGGCCGCCGCGCGGGTATTCCTGCCCTATCTGTTGGCGGTGCCGGTTCTGGCCTGCGCGGCCTTTATGCTGGACGGTATTTTCATCGGGGCCACACGCTCGCGCGATATGCGTAATATGATGGCGCTATCTTTTGCGATTTTCGTTGTTGCGGTTCTGGTTCTGGTGCCGGCCTACGGCAATCACGGGTTATGGGCCGCGATGCTGATTTCTTTCGTCGCACGCGGTATTACACTGGCGCTGCGCTACCCGGCTTTGGAACGCGACGTTCGCGCAGCACCTGTCAAAGCATAACCTCGACCGCCTCGGGCGGGCGGCCGATAACCGCCTGTCCTTTTTTGAGGGCAATGGGGCGTTCGATCAGGATCGGATTGTCCGCCATAGCGACCAGTAGTTTGTCATCAGGCATGTCCTTGGAAAGGCCCAGTTCCTTGAACTGCTTTTCACCGGTGCGCATCATTTTGATTGCGGGGATATTGCCAAGGGCAGCCTGCACCGCTGCAATCTCGTCAACGCTTGGGCTGTCTTGCAGGTAAAGCCGTGTGCGAACTTCTGCGCCGGCGGCTTCGATCAGGGCCAGCGTCTGGCGTGATTTCGAACAGCGCGGGTTGTGCCAAAGGGTGATCACAGCCAGTCCGCCCGTTTGCTGCCCACCGCGTCTGCAACTGTGGAAAAGCCGTCTTTGGCCAACAGATCATCAAGCCCGCGCGCAATATCACCGATCAGTGACATGCCGCCAAACACCAAGGCGGTGTAAAGCTGCACGGCGCTGGCCCCCGCACAGATTTTTGCATAGGCCTGCTGTGCAGAACCAACCCCGCCCACACCCACCAAGGGGATGTCGGTCATTGTTGAAAGCCGCGCCAGAACGCGGGTGGATTTTTCAAACAGCGGTGCGCCGGACAAACCGCCAGCCTGCGCGCTGTGGGGGCTTTGCAAACCGGTGCGATCCAGCGTGGTATTGGTTGCGATGATGGCCGCGACGCCCGCCGCATTGGCGCCCTCGGCAACATCCGCGATTTCGTTCTGCGTCAGGTCGGGCGCGATTTTCAGAAACACCGGTGTTGCGCCGCGTACATCCATCACACCTTCCAGCAAGGCGGCCAGCGCAGCCTTGCCCTGCAAATCACGCAGCCGCTCGGTGTTGGGCGAGGACACGTTGACCGTTGCGAAATCAACGTGGTTGCGGGCGGCTTCCATCACCAGCGCAAAATCCGCGGCGCGGTCGGTGCTGGTCTTGTTCGCGCCAAGGTTCAGGCCCACGGGCACCCCCGCGCCGCGCTGCGCCAGACGGCTGCAAATGGCAACTGCCCCTTCGTTGTTAAAGCCGAAACGGTTGATTGCGGCACGATCTTGCGTCAGGCGAAACAGGCGGGGCTTGGGATTGCCCGGCTGTGGCTGCGGTGTGGCGGCCCCGACCTCGATAAATCCGAAACCGGCGCGGGACAGCGGCGCAATGGCGGTGGCGTTTTTGTCAAATCCGGCGGCAAGGCCCACGGGGTTGGGCAGGTCAAGGCCCGCCAGCGTGGTGCGCAACCGCGCGGAGGTCACCGGCCCCGGTGCAGGGGCCAGCCCCAACCGCAAGGCGCGGATTGCCAGACCGTGGGCCGCTTCGGGGTCCAGTCGTTGCAGCGCGCTTAGCCCAAGTCGTTCGATCAACGCCGTCATGCAAACTGGTCCTTTGCGCCCGCATTCTGCGTGCGGATCAGACGGGATGTTTTCACTGCGGCCTGCCTGTGCACGACGTGGCGTTGATAGTCAGGGTCGGACACCATCGCCAAAAACGCATGTGCGTTGGGATAACGGGCGATGAACATCGCATCCCACACCTCGTCGGAGGGGCCGATAAGTGTCAGCTCGAAATTGGCGCTCCAGACGATACTCCCGCCAACCTTTTCAAGGATGGCCGCGGTTTCCTGTCCGTAAAGCGCATAGGCTTGCGCCCCTGTCAGCCCGTCGCGGGCCAATTCATGATCGCCGGGGTAATTCGCAAGATCATTGAATTGCACAAGGTTGAGCATGTTCAATTCGGTATCGCGGTCGAGCCTTTTGAAAGCGTCGAACTGGGCGCGATCCGGGTCAAGGTAACGGGTCATTGGCTGGCCTCTTCAAAACCGGGGGGAAACTGGTGCACGCCGTCAACCAGCGGCAGGGGCTGGGCCCATACGACATCTGCCAGTGTCAACTTGCGGTAAAGATGTGGAAACAAGGCGTCGCCGCGCGACACTTCCCATTTCAGCGCGTCACCGGCGTCTTCTGCGTTTACCGCAATAAGGAACAGGCCGTCGACATTTGCAAAATGCTTTGCGGCGGTTTCACTTGCTTGGGTCGCGGTTGAGAAATGCACATAGCCGTCGGCCAGATCAATCGGCGCGCCTGCAGTTTCGCCGGTTGCGCGCAGGGCCTGCCATTCGTCGGTTCGGAAGATTTTGAAAATTAACATGGGATCGTGATGCCTGTCTGCTGTCAAAGCGTCAAGCCGCGAAGCGTGCCGCTGTATCTCGCCGGGTTGCCTGTTGTGCGGGCAAGGGCGGGTGAAAGCGCGGGCAGGGCCAACAACCTCTTTGACAGCCTGCGGGTCAGAGGCCACGATGCCGCATAGATTCCAATTGGGGGAAAACCAATGAAACGATTCCTGACAAGCGTAGCGGCCTTTGGCCTGATGGCAGGCGGCGCCGCTGCGGACTACCAGCTGACAATCCTGCACACCAATGACTTTCACGCGCGGTTCGAACCGATCAGCAAATACGACGGCCCGTGCTCTGCCGAAGACAATGGCGAGGGCAAGTGCTTCGGCGGCTCTGCCCGTTTGATGTCTGCGATCACAGAGGCGCGTTCACGTACAAATAACGCTATCCTGGTGGATGGCGGCGACCAGTTTCAAGGCACCTTGTTCTATACCTATTACAAGGGCGCACTGGCCGCCGAAATGATGAACCAGATGGGCTATGACGCGATGACTGTGGGCAACCACGAATTCGACGATGGTCCCGAGGTCCTGAAAGGGTTCATGGACGCGGTTGAATTTCCGGTCCTGATGTCCAACGCCGATGTCTCGGCAGAGCCGCTGTTGGCGGACAAACTGGCGAAATCGACGATCATCGAGCGCGGCGGTGAAAAGCTGGGTCTGATCGGTCTGACACCGGAAGACACCCATGAACTGGCATCCCCCGGTGACAACATCACCTTTTCGGATCCGGTTGCGGCCGTTCAAGGGGAAGTGGACCGGTTGACCGCCGAGGGCGTGAACAAGATCATCGTATTGAGCCATTCGGGATACGGCGTTGACCAAAAGGTCGCGGCGGAAACCACCGGTGTCGATGTGATCGTGGGCGGGCACTCCAACACGCTGCTCAGCAACACCAATGACCGCGCGTCGGGTCCGTACCCGACGATGGTGGGCGACACGGCGATTGTGCAGGCCTATGCCTATGGCAAGTTTCTGGGCGAATTGAACGTCACCTTTGATGACGCGGGCAATATCACCGAAGCCAAAGGCGAGCCGCTGGTCATGGACGCGGAAGTGGCCGAGGACGAAGGCACTGTGGCCCGTATCGCGGAAGCGGCGGCCCCGTTGGAAGAAATCCGCAACAAGGTTGTGGCGCAAACCGACGAAGCCATTGGCGGTGACCGTGCTGTTTGCCGCGCGCAGGAATGCACCATGGGCAACCTGATCGCCGATGCGATGCTGGCGCGGGTCAAGGACCAAGGCATTGATATCGCAATCCAGAACAGTGGCGGCATTCGCGCATCGATCGAAGCCGGCGAAGTGACCATGGGCGAAGTACTGACCGTCCTGCCGTTCCAGAACACGCTGTCGACATTTCAGGTGACCGGCGCAGTTCTGCTTGAGGCGCTTGAAAACGGCGTGAGTCAAGTGGAGGAAGGCGCAGGCCGTTTCCCGCAGGTTGCGGGCATGACCTATGCGTTTGACGGAAAGCTGGAAGCCGGATCGCGAATCAGCGACGTGACGGTTGGCGGTGCGCCGCTTGATATGGACAAGGTGTACGGCGTTGTGTCCAACAACTACGTGCGCAATGGCGGTGACGGATACGCCATGTTCAAAACGGCCGAGAACGCTTATGACTTCGGCCCTGATCTGGCGGATGTCACGGCAGAGTTCATCGCCGCAAATGCGCCTTACAAGCCTTACACCGACGGTCGTATCTCGATCAAATAACCGACCACCACAGACCAAAACGTTAAGGCGCATCCATCCGGGTGCGCCTTTTTTATCGCGCCATTTCCGGTGCGGGCCGACGCAGGTGCCGCCCAAATATGTTCCCGCCGTCCCAGATTGACCGATTTTAGAACGCGCCTCGGCCCTGTTCTGGTCACCATTCCTTAGCAGGGTGTTTGTTAAGAGAATCCGGCCAGTACACTGTAAAGGGGTATATTATGCGCTATCTGGAAACGTCAGTCTTTCTGAACGTCAGGTCCACAAGGCCCGTGTGTTGCGTCATGCCATCGGGAGGGGTGTCGCCATGACCCGACTGCGTGTCGTTAACCTTGCCCTGCCTAAAACCGGAACCACCACGCTGACGGATGCGTTGCGTCACGCGGGTTTGACCGTGGCGGACTGGCGCATCCGTGCGGGGCAATCCCGAAACAAAGATCTAAAGGGCATGCATTTGGGCAAGATCCTGTATGCCGACTATTTCGCCACCGGTGATCCGCTGGCGCGGTTGGGCGAATTTGATGTCATCAACGAAATGTCTGCCGTGCGCGAGGATCAATCGCTTTGGCCGCAGACCGATTGGGGATTGCTATCCGCCATTCAGACCCATCATCCCGAAGTGAAGTTTATTCTCACCACGCGTAACCCCGCCAAAACTGCGGATTCGGTGATGCGTTGGAACAATCTGGGCAAACGCCGCCTGCCTGCGGCGGATGTGCCGGGCCTGCCGCGTGGTTTTGGCCGTTCGGAAGATGAACTGGCGCGTTGGATGGCGGCGCATTACGCGTTCTGCCGCCGGATGTTTGAAGGCGAAAGCAATTTTATGGAATATGACATCGAAGACCCGCAGGCACCGGCAAAGATCAGCGCTTATCTGGGCGTTGACCTGCCTTGGTGGGGGCGCAGCAACGTAGGCACGCCTGCGACGCTCCCTGCGGGTGCCATGCAAAAAGGGTACAGCCAAACGTCTGCCGCTTTACATTAGGCGCCCCGTGACGCCGCGCGCGTTCTTTTGCACAGCGGCGCTGCCCCCGCTAGGGTGCTTTCAGTGAGTCACTGAAAGGGAATGGCCCATGTGCGGACGAATGGCGATGACGCTGCCGCCTGATGCGATGGCGCAACTTTTTGCGGCAGCACCGGCGAATGACCTACCGCCTGTACCCAATTACAATGTCTGTCCGACAGATCCGGTCCCGATCGTCACCAGTGATGCCGAGGGGGCGCGCAAACTTCGCCCCATGCGGTGGGGATTTATTCCGCGCTGGTACAAAGAACCATCAGGGGGGCCTTTGTTGATTAATGCCCGCGCCGAAACGCTGGCCGAGAAACCGGCATTTCGTACCGCAGCGCGGACGCGGCGGGGGGTGGTCATTGCAACGGGATTTTATGAATGGACCAAAGACGCCGAAGGCGGGCGGGATCCGTGGTACATCACGCGCGTTGACGGCGCGCCGCTGGCGTTTGCTGCGGTCTGGCAGGACTGGCGTGCGCCGGACGGGGAGGCGCAGCTGACCTGTGCGATTGTTACAACTGGCGCAAACGCGCCAATGCAGGCGATCCATCACCGGATGCCTGTTATCCTTGCGCAAAAGGATTGGCCGTTATGGCTGGGCGAACAAGGGAAAGGTGCGGCGACGCTGATGACACCCGCAGCAGATGATCTGCTGGAGTGGCACCGCGTAAGCCGCACCGTGAATTCCAATCGCGCCAGCGGGGCCGCATTGATCGAACCTTTGCCAAAGGATGGCTAAAGGAGCGATCCGTGCGCCTGCTGGTCTTATTCGGACGCGCTGGGTGCTTCGGCAAAGATGATTTCGCCCTCGGCTTGCGTGCCGTCAGTCCCCAAACCGGTAAAGGTTGGCGGTGTGTCGTGCTTGATGTTCAAGCGGTACATCGCTTCGGAACCGATTTCGCCGGATGTCCAGCTGCCCTCGGGGCCATTGACCGTGTGCGAGGCGTCGCTGTTGTTGCGAAAAACGATGTTGTCACCGGGGTTTGCATAAACCACCGACGGGAAATAGCTGCCGTCCACAATCAGAACAACATGGTTGTCAGCCTGTGCAGCGCCGGCCACAAAGCTAAGAGCAGCGGCAACGGCGAGAACGCCTTTGCGTGAAGAATTAAGCATTGGAATGCTCCTTGTAACGGCCCCACCCGGTCACATGAGATTTTCCTTAAATGGTAAATACGGCGAAAATTTGGCAATCATGGCCGGAATCGCGCGAATTACCGGTTTTCTAGGGCTGTGTTTGGGGCTCGGTTGTTTGCGCTTGTCCGGCCAGCCAATTGCGAAAGGACGTCAGGGCCGCACCCTCGTCACGGGTTTCAGGCCAGACGAGGTAATAATTGCCGATGCTTTGTGTGGTTTGCGCCGAGGCCAGCATCAATTGCCCGTCCCGCAGGTAAGGTTCGGCAAAAAATGTCGGCAAAAGCGCCACGCCCAATCCGTGGATCGCCGCCTGCGCCATGGTTGAAAACTGGTCAAACACCATGCCAGCCGGCGGATCAGCGGTCACACCCAATGCCGCCAGCCAACGCGCCCAGCCCCGCGGGCGCGTTTCCAGGTGCAACAGCGGATGCTCCAGCATATCGCGCGCTTCGATCACCGGCGCGCTGAGCAGTTCCGGCGCACAGACGGGGACCACGGTTTCCGGCATCAGGGGCAAATAATGCACGCCCGGCCAGTCCTCGTGACCAAAGTGGATCGCCGCATCAAATGGACTGTCGGCGATGGCAAACGGTTTCAGCCGTGTACTGAGATTGACAGTGACCTCGGGGTGGGCGCGGGCAAAATCGCGCAGGCGCGGGGCCAGCCAATGCATGCCAAACGCGGGTAGAATGGCAAGGTTCAGCGACCCGCCCGTGGGGTTTGTACGCACCGAAACAGACGCTTGCGCCAGCCGGTTCAGAATTTCGCGCACCTGTCCGACATAGGCCTGTCCCGCAGTGGTCAGGGCCAGCTGTCGCCCCTTACGGGTGATCAGCGCCACATCGAGTTGCTCTTCGAGGGTCTTGAGTTGCCGGCTGACAGCGCTTTGCGTCAGAGAGAGTTCCTGTGCGGCGGCTGTTGCGCTGCCCAGTCGTGCAACCGCTTCGAAGGCAAGCAGGGCCGAGATTGAAGGCAGAAAGCGGCGCGGGGCTATCATATGACTTTTTCTCATACATCTAGGATAAAGCGGCGATAGTCTTTTGGAGCCGGATTTGCAATAACCCCTTTCAAACGCACATGCTTTGAAAGGACTTGCCATGACCGCTGATACACCTGCACTGCGCGCCAAAGATGCCCCTGATCTGGGATCATTCGACTGGGCCGACCCCTTCCGCCTGGACAGTCAGCTGAATGAAGACGAGCGGATGATCCGCGACTCTGCTGCGTCTTATGCGCAGGAAAAATTGCAGCCGCGCGTGATTGATGCCTTTGCCAACGAGGAAACCGACGCCGGTATCTTTAAAGAAATGGGCGATATGGGCCTGTTGGGGATCACGATCCCGGAAGAATACGGCGGTTTGGGCGCGGGCTATGTTTCTTATGGTCTGGTTGCGCGTGAAGTTGAACGTGTGGACAGTGGCTATCGTTCGATGATGTCCGTGCAGGCCAGCCTCGTGATGTATCCGATTTACGCATACGGTTCCGAAGAACAACGCAAGAAGTATCTGCCGAAACTCTGTTCCGGTGAGTGGATCGGGTGTTTCGGTCTGACAGAACCCGATGCGGGGTCCGACCCGGGCAGCATGACAACACGGGCGGTGAAAACGGCAAACGGTTACAAATTGACCGGCACCAAGATGTGGATTTCAAACGCACCGATTGCAGATGTTTTCGTCGTCTGGGCCAAGAGCGAAGAACATGGCGGCAAGATCCGCGGCTTTGTTCTGGAAAAGGGCATGGAAGGTTTGAGCGCACCCAAGGTGGGCAACAAACTGTCGCTGCGGGCGTCGATCACCGGTGAAATCGTGATGAAGGACGTTGAAGTTGGCGAAGACGCCTTGCTGCCACATGTGTCCGGTCTGAAAGGGCCGTTCGGCTGTTTGAACCGTGCCCGTTACGGTATTTCATGGGGCGCAATGGGTGCCGCGGAATTCTGCTGGCACGCGGCGCGTCAATACGGATTGGACCGCAAGCAGTTTGGCAAGCCTTTGGCGGGCATGCAGCTGTTCCAGAAGAAATTGGCCGATATGATGACCGAAATTTCGCTGGGCTTGCAGGGCTCGTTGCAAGTGGGCCGTTTGATGGATCAGGCCAACGCGGCACCCGAAATGGTGTCGATTGTGAAACGCAACAACTGCGGCAAGGCGCTTGAGATCGCGCGTCACGCCCGTGACATGCACGGCGGCAACGGGATCTCTGGCGAATTTCAGGTAATCCGTCACATGATGAACCTTGAAACGGTGAATACCTATGAGGGCACGCATGATGTGCATGCCTTGATCCTTGGGCGTGCGCAAACAGGACTTCAGGCGTTTTTTTGATGTCGTGAGACGCGCAAGCGCATGATGCGTTTAGGAACAAGATGAAGCAGGGGCGCGTGGGAAACACGGGCCTCTGCATTTGTATTTGGGGGTGATATGGATCGCGTTTCGATTGTGCACGAGAATTTTTTGCGGCGTGTGGCTGCGGAGGATTTTCCGGTTGGTGAAACGGATGTCTCAGCGTTGGATGCTGATGAGGCATTGGGGTTGTACCGTGCGCAGGTTTTGTCGCGCGCGCTGGATTTGCAAAGTCGCGTGATGCAGAAGGCGGGGCAGGGGTTTTATACCATTGGCTCGTCAGGGCACGAAGGGATGGCGGCGCTGGGCCATGCTTTGCGCGTCGATGATATTGCGTTTTTGCATTACCGTGATGCGGCCTTCCAGATCGCGCGGGCTGCCAAGGCCGGGCAGCCGGAGATGATGCGCGACATGCTGTTGTCGTTTGCCTGTTCGGTGGAAGATCCGACCAGTGGCGGACGACACAAGGTTTTGGGATCACGCAGCTTGATGATCCCGCCGCAGACGTCGACCATTGCCAGCCACCTGCCCAAAGCGGTGGGGGCGGCGCATGCGATCACACTGGCGCGGCGCAACCGGCCGGAACATGCGATACTGGCGCGTGACGGGATTGCGATGTGTTCTTTCGGGGATGCATCGTTGAACCACTCCACCGCGCAGGGGGCGATCAATGCGGCGGGCTGGACGGCAGTGCAGGGCATCCCCTTGCCACTGTTGTTTGTCTGCGAGGACAACGGGATCGGCATTTCGACCAAGACACCCACGGGCTGGGTTAAGGCGACGATGTCGGCCCGACCGGGTGTCGAATATTTTGAGGCGGACGGTTTAGATATTTTTGCGGCTGCTAGGGGCGCGCAACAGGCGGCGGATTGGGTGCGCACGCACCGCAAGCCGGCCTTTTTGCATCTGCGTACGGTGCGGCTTTACGGGCATGCGGGACCTGATGTTGTAACGTCCTATCTGCCACGTTCCGAGGTAGAAGCGGATGAAGCCCATGATCCGCTGCTGTATTCTGCGCGGGGTTTGGTTGCTTCAGGTGCGGCGACAGCGGCGCAGGCCTTGGCGCTTTATACCGATACGCTGGAAGAAGTTGCGCAAGCCGCACAAGAAATGGTGGATACGCCGCGATTGCGAAACGCAGCGGAGGTCATGGCCAGTTTGATCCCCCCGCGCAGGGAGGTTGCGTCCGGCAATGGCCCAAGCGTTGAGCGCCGTGCCGAGGTGTTTGGCAGCGATATGGCCCAGATCGACCAGCCCCAACCAATGTCACGGCTGATCAACTGGGCGCTGCATGATCTGATGCTGGAATATCCCGAAACTTTGCTGATGGGCGAGGATGTGGGGCGCAAGGGCGGCAACTATGGGGTAACTCAAAAGCTGCACAGCCGGTTCGGGCCTGCGCGGGTGATCGACACCTTGCTGGACGAACAAAGCATTCTGGGGCTTGCAATCGGACTGGCGCATAACGGGTTCATCCCGATGCCGGAAATCCAGTTTCTGGCCTATCTGCACAATGCCGAAGACCAGTTGCGCGGCGAGGCCGCGACCTTGCCGTTCTTCAGTAACGGGCAGTGGAGCAATCCAATGGTCGTGCGTATTTCCGCGTTGGGGTATCAAAAGGGGTTCGGCGGGCATTTCCATAATGACAATTCACTGGCCGTGTTGCGCGATATTCCCGGGCTGATCATTGCCTGCCCCTCAACGGGCGACGACGCCGCATTGATGCTGCGTGAATGTCATCGTCTGGCGCGCGAAGAGCAGCGGGTGGTGATTTTTGTCGAACCAATCGCGCTTTATCCGATGCGTGATCTGCTGGAGGCTGGCGATGGCGGCTGGATGCGTCGTTATCCCGCCCCCGATCAAAGGATCGCATTGGACTGCGTCGGGGTGCATGGCGACGGCGACGATCTGGCGATTGTGACCTATGGCAACGGGCACTACCTGAGCCGTCAGGCGCAGCATGATCTATCCGCGCTGGGGGTGGCAGTGCGTGTGATCGACCTGCGATGGCTTGCACCAATGCCCGAAGACGCTTTGCTGGAGGCCATCGGCAGCCGTCCGGTTCTGATTGTGGATGAATGTCGCCGTACCGGCGGTCAGGCCGAAGCCTTGATGGCGGTCATGGCGGAGGCTGGCGTGAAGCAATTTGCGCGGCTGACGGCGGAAGACAGCTTTATCGCGACCGGTCCCGCATACGGGGCGACTTTGCCTTCGCGCAGCGGGATCGTTGCCGCAGCGCAGGCGCTATTGGCGCAGAAAACGGACTGATTTCGAATCGCTCCGGCCTGAGACGCAGTTTCAGTTACTTCACTTCATACGTTCAGAAAGCGTGGTAGTTGCTTGATTTAAAAGCAACTACCACTTCTTTTAGCTGGCGATGCACACGTGTGCAAAAATATGTTGAAAATGTTCCCGACTTGACCGAACGTATGATTGGTACCGCTGCTGGTCGGTCGAAAGGGACATCCATGGCTGAAATTCAACTGCGCAATATCAACAAACGTTGGGGCAGTTTTGTTGGTGTCGAAAATTTTGACCTGACAATCGCGGATGAGGAGTTTCTGGTGCTGCTCGGCCCTTCGGGCTGCGGCAAAACCACAACCATGCGGATGATTGCAGGGCTTGAGGACATCACCGAGGGCGAGATCATCATCGACGGCAAGGTGGTGAACGATCTGGACCCGAAAGACCGCGATGTTGCGATGGTGTTCCAGTCATACGGGTTGTACCCGCATATGAATGTTTACGAGAACATCCGGTTCCCGCTGAAGGTGCGCAAAGCGGATCCCGCGACCCATGACGCGCGGGTGCGCCGCGCCAGTGCCATGGTCGAACTTGATGATTTCCTGCATCGCAAGCCTGCTGAACTGTCGGGCGGACAGCGCCAGCGGGTGGCCCTGGCGCGGGCGATTGTGCGCGAACCCAACGTTTTTCTGATGGACGAACCGCTGTCCAATCTGGATGCCAAACTGCGGGTCAGCACGCGGGCACAGATCAAGAACCTCAGCCATGAGCTGAAGGTGACGACCGTTTACGTAACCCACGACCAGATCGAGGCGATGACGCTCGCCGACCGCGTCGTCGTGATGAAGCAAGGGCGTATTCAGCAGGTCGGCACCCCAACGGAAATCTATGACAATCCCGCGAATACCTTTGTGGCATCCTTCATCGGGTCACCTGCGATGAACCTGATGGACGGCACGATCCGCGGTGGTGTTTTCGAAGGGGCGAACGTGCGCATTGAGGGGCTTAGGGCTGCCGATGGCGAGGTCACCTTGGGCTTTCGTGCAGAGGATGCGGATGTGGTCGACGCACCGGCACAGATCAATGCACCGGTTTATACCATCGAATTGCTTGGGGATGCGGTCATGTTGGCGGTCAAGGCGGGCGGGCAGATGGTGTCGGTCAAAGCGCATAAGGAATATCGCGCGGGCATCGGGGATGCTGTGTCGTTTTCTGTGCCGGCGGATATTTGTCATGTGTTTGATAAAGCCACAGGCGCGCGGATCAGTTTGGGTTAGGGACGTCCCCGAATGGGGAAAAGGCAGGTGCAGTCTTGCAAGGTGCACCCAATGAAATGCAACAGGGAGTTTGCAAAATGATGTTGAAAAAACTAGCACTTGCAGGTGCGATTAGCTTGATGGGAAGCACTGCATTTGCAGCATGTTCCTATGAAAACAAGACCGAAGTCAAAATGTTGTCGGCAGGGTTCGAAGCATGGAAAGCGGTCACTGATGCGATGGCCGAATGCGGCAATTTTCAAGCGGAGCTGGATCAGGAATTCCGCACGAAACAACCCGCAGCTTTTGAAGCGAACCCGTCACTCTATCACCTTGGTGGCGTATCGAACGGCACTGTGACACCGCTGCTGAACGCAGAAACGATCCGCCCGCTGGATGATCTGGTCGCGAAATACGGTGCGAACCTGACGCCCAACCAGTTGATCCGCATCGACGGCAAAATCATGGCCGTCGCAATGATGGTGAACACACAGCACTTGATGTACCGTGAGGATATTCTGTCTGATCTGGGCATTGCCACGCCCACGTCTTGGGACGAGGTCTATGCCGCAGCGGCTAAGATCAAGGAAGCGGGTGTGGTCGAATATCCATTGGGTGCGACGATGAAATCCGGTTGGAACCTCGCGCAAGAATTCGTGAACATGTATCCCGGTTTTGGCGGCAATCTGTTCAACGCGGACAACACGACCGCCGTGAATTCCGATGCTGGCCTCAAGGCACTTGAAACAATGAAAGCGGGTATGGAATTCATGGACCCCGAAGTTCTTGTGAGCGATTCAACCTATGTGCAGCAGCAGTTCCAGCAGGGCAAAATCGCAATGGCGAACCTTTGGGCGTCCCGCGCAGGGGCGATGAATGACGAAGCCGAAAGTCAGGTTGTCGGCAAGGTCAAGATGGCCGCGGCACCGACTGCGATGGCGGGGGGTGCGCCTGCCACGACGTTGTGGTGGGACGGTATCGTGGTTGCCGCCAATATTTCCGATGAAGAGGCAGATGCGGCCTTTAAGCTTGCGATGGAAGGCATGGACACAGAGATGGTCACGGCCAACAATGACGCCGCGATCTGGCTGGTGCCCGGTTTCACACCCGGCCCTCTGTCGGAAGGTGCAATTGCCACAGCAACCGCAAACCCCGCGCCGCCTGCCTATCCGTCCACCACGCAGATGGGCCTGTTGCATACCGCGCTCGGCAACGAAATTCCGGCCTTTTTGACCGGTGAGCGCGATGCCGCAGCAACACTTGTTGCGATTGAAGAAGCCTATGCCACCGCTGCCAAAGAGGCCGGTGTGCTAAAGTAAGCTTTAGGGCAGGTCGGTGCCATCCGACCTGCCCGCGCCCCCCTGATGATGTGTTTCGCCGGGGGCATTGCGATGCCTGCAGCCAAGCTCATCCAAGACATCAAGAAAGAAAGGGAAGCCTGTGAAATCCAAGACCTTCTTTGCCTTCATTGGCCCCTCCGTCTTTATGATGTTTCTCTTTATTGCGCTGCCTTTGGTGTCGGTTTTCATTCAGTCATTCCAGATTACCCAACCTGTGATGCAACAGCTTGAGGTCGAAACATGCACGCCCGGTTTCATCACGCAAACCTGTGTGACAGAGCTGAAAACCGTGCCGGTTATCGGGGATGACGGTAAGATCCAGACAACAACGCAATGGGTCGGCCTGCAAAGCTATCGCAACGTTCTGCAAATGGATAAGGTCTGGAACGCCCTCGGCTCCGGCCAGTTCCGCGAAATCCTGCAAATCGACTTTTGGAAGGCGCTGCGGTTCACGTTGATGTTCACCCTGTTGACGCTGCCACTGGTGATCGGGGTTGGATTGCTGATCGCGCTGACGGTTAACAATGCCGCCAGAGCGTTGCGCGGACCGGTGATTTTCATATCGCTGCTGCCCTTCATTATCACACCGGTCATCGGGTCGCTGTCGATCTACTGGTTGTTTGTGGGCGACGGCATTTTGACTGCGATGATGGAGCAGTGGACAGGCACCAATATCTCTATGTTCGCGCAGGCCTGGACGATTGAATTACTAATGTACTTCTACCGCGTTTGGCACGTCGCGCCCTTTGCCTTTGTGATTTTCTACGCGGGTTTACAGACCGTGAACATGGACACACTGGAATCGGCCGTGATCGACGGCGCGTCGCGTTGGGAACGTCTGCGCCATGTGATCATCCCCCATCTGATGCCCCTGATCGTGTTTATCGCGCTGATCCATTTGATGGATTGTTATCGTGTGTTTGACGAGATCATCGGTTTCAGATCACAGGCCCATGTTATTTCGCTGCAGTGGCTGACCGTTGATTTCCTGACGCCGGATGATGCAGGCAACAGGGCGATTGCACGGGCGTCGGCCAGCGCCATGCTGACGATGATCGGGATTGTTTTGCTGTTGATCTTGCCGCTGCGCCGCACGTGGCGGGACCACAAAGGAGGCGCGCACTGATGAGCACCACGTCCAAAGCCATGCGCCAGTCGCTCGCCCTGCGGCTTTCCTCAAACACGTTTCTGGTGTTCTGGTGCGCGATCGCTGCTTTCCCGATCCTGTGGATTGCGGTGATGAGTGTGAAATCGCCGGTCGATGCCTTTGCTCAAAATCCGTGGAGTGTGATTTTTGGTCCCAATACTCTGGCGCGCGGCGATGGGCTGTCGATCCTTGATCTGCTTGCGGGACTGGCGGTTTTGTACGTCGCTATTCGCTGGATGTTCACGCGGTTGCCACAACTGGTGAACCGCTACAGCCCCGCAGGCTGGACCGTGCTTGGCTGGCTCTTGGGAGCGGCGGTTTATGGCCTGGTGTTTTTGTTGCTCTTCTTTGGCCTTTTGCCGCTGGTCCTTGAACCTTTGAATGCGGTGCTTGGCCCCTTGGGGCAGCCGGTTGTTGGCTTTACCACGCAGCATTACGTCGCCGTCTGGGGCGAAAACGAATTCTATCGTAATTTTATGAACTCGATGTTGGTGACGGCCGGTGTTGTGACGATTTCGCTGACAGTGGGCACGCTTGCGGGATACGGGTTGGCGCGGTCGGGCTCGGATCTCGCATTCTGGTTGCTGATCCTCGCGCTGATTTTCCGTGCTTTGCCGCATTCGGTTTTGGTGGCGGGATATTTGCCGTGGTTCATCAACTCCGCCGAAATTCTGCGGCCGATCTTTGGCGATCTGTCGCCAACGCTTTATGGTCAACCCTGGGCGGTGATTGCCGTGTTGGTGTCGATCAACCAGCCGTTTACGATATGGATGCTGCGATCATTCTTCCAGAACATTCCAGCAGAGTTGGATGAAGCTGCGCGCGTAGATGGCTGTTCGCATTTTCAGGCATTTCGCCGTGTGATCATGCCGGTGATGTGGCCCGGTGTCATCACCACGGGGCTGTTCAGCTTTCTGCTGGGATACAACGATTTTCTTGTGACTTCGTTGCTGCTGGATGCGCAGAACCAGACGATGGTCCCGGCGATTGCGGGTTATTTCAACCGCGAGACCACCACAACAGATCAGGTCGAAGCGGTCGCGGCTGCGGTGTCGATCACCGCGCCGTTGTTTTTGCTGGTCATGGTTTTCCAGCGTCAGATTGTCAGTGGATTAACAGCGGGAGCGGTGAAGGGATGAAGCAAATTCGGGAACGAATTTTGGGGAGGCTTTTGCAAAAGCCTGTGGTGCGCGGATGAAAGGGGCCAGACCAGAACAGGCGGTGCTGACGCGCGACACGGATATGAGCAAAACTGCCGAGACCAAGCGCGTGATCGAAGGCATGGTGGACGGGTTGAATGACCACACCATTGACGGGATCGGCGCATTCTTCCACGAGAGCTTTAGATGGATGGGCAATACCGGCTGCGGCACGAAAACGGGGCTAAAGGCGTTTCAGGATAACTGGCAACGTCCGTTTCAGGCCGCATTTTCGGACAAGGTTTGCGTGGATGAGGCGCGCATGTTCATGGGCGAATGGGCGGCGGCCTTTGGCCGTCAGGAGGCGACCCATTCGGGTGAATTCATGGGCGTGGCACCAACCGGCAAGCGTATCGAAATCCGCTATATGGATTTCTGGAAAGTCAGTGAGGGCAAGATCGAGGACAATTGGGTGATGGTCGATTTCCCTCATGTACTGGCGCAGCTCGGTGTAGATGTTTTTGGCGGAGAGGGCTGGGAAGCCTTTGATCGCGGAGAGAAAACGCCGCCCCGTCCCGACAATAAAGAGGTTTAAGAATGGCAGTCACCTATCTCAAGCGCGGCAAACCGGATGACGCGCGCAGCGAAGACGATGCGCGTACACGTGACGTGGTCGAGGCGACGCTGAAAGACATCGAAGTGCGCGGGGATGCTGCCGTGCGGGAGTTGTCGCAAAAGTTCGACAGCTATGCGCCGCCCGCTTTCAAGTTGAGCGCGGCAGAGATTGAGGCGTTGATCGCCCGCGTTTCCCCGCAAGAGATGGCCGATTTGAAGTTTGCGCAAGAGAACGTGCGCCGCTTTGCACAGGCACAGCGCGATTCCATGCTGGACATCGAGGTTGAAATGCAACCGGGCGTGATCCTCGGGCATAAGAACATTCCGGTGCAATCGGTGGGCTGTTATGTGCCGGGTGGCAAATTCCCGATGGTGGCGTCGGCGCATATGTCGGTGGCAACGGCTGCGGTGGCAGGGGTGCCGCGCATCATCGCCTGCACGCCGCCTTTCGACGGCGAACCGAACCCGGCGGTGATCGCGGCGATGCACCTTGGCGGCGCGCACGAGATTTACGTGCTGGGCGGTATACAGGCTGTGGGGGCCATGGCCATCGGCACGGAAACGATTGATCCTGTGCATCTGCTTGTCGGACCGGGGAACGCCTTTGTTGCGGAGGCCAAGCGGCAGTTGTTCGGTCGTGTCGGCATTGATCTGTTCGCGGGACCGACGGAAACAATGGTGATTGCTGACGAAACCGTGGATGCGGAAATCTGTGCAACGGATTTGCTGGGGCAGGCGGAACACGGGTATAACAGCCCCTGCGTTTTGCTCACGAATTCGCGCAAGCTTGCTGATGAAACCTTGGCAGAGATTGACCGGCTGCTGGAGGTTTTGCCAACGGCGGGCACAGCGCGGGTGTCTTGGGAGGAATACGGCGAGGTGATTGTCTGTGACACCTATGACGAGATGCTGGCGGTGGCGGATGATATTGCATCCGAACACGTGCAGGTGATGACCGACCGCGACGACTGGTTTTTGGAAAAGATGACCTGTTACGGGGCGCTGTTCCTTGGCGCGCGCACCAATGTTGCTAACGGGGATAAGGTGATCGGGACCAACCATACTTTGCCGACCAAAAAGGCGGGGCGCTATACGGGGGGGCTTTGGGTTGGTAAATATCTGAAAACCCACTCTTACCAGAAAATCACTACAGATGAGGCTGCGGCAGAGATCGGGGCCTATGGGTCGCGGTTGTGTATGTTGGAAGGCTTCGTCGGGCACGCCGAGCAGTGCAACGTCAGGGTGCGGCGCTATGGCGGGGTGAATGTGCCTTATGGTGAAGGCGCGCCGGTTTTGAGGGCGGCGGATTAGATCGCTTTGCGATCTTTGAGAGGTGCTGACCCTCAAACTTTCCGAAATTTAAAGGCAAGATGAAGAATGGACAGGCCGACAGGGCATAAGACAACATTCGCGGGGTTAAGGGCTGCGATGTATGATTTTGATGCAGTTGCCGTGCGCGCGGCTTTGCATGAAATCTGTGCGCCGGACGTGGTGTTCCGTCTGGCGTTTCCCTTTGAAACCATCGTTGGTGTGGATGCCTATTTCGATGCGGTCTATGCGCCCTTGTTTGCGGCGGTGCCGGATCTGGAAAGGCGCGATCATATCGTGATGGCGGGGCCAACGGCGCAAGCGGACGACTGGATCGGCTGCGGCGGATTTTATTGCGGAACATTTGTGGGGCCGTGGTTGGACATTCCGCCGACAGGGCATCTGGTGCACATGCGGTTTCACGAATTTTACCGTGTGGTTGAGGGCAAGGTGGTGGAGATGCAGGCGCTTTGGGATATTCCCGAGGTGATGATGCAGGCCGGGGCCTGGCCGATGGTGCCGTCGCTGGGGCGCGAGTGGCATGTGCCGGCACCGGCGAGCAATGACGGGATTGTGGCCGCGCCTTATGATGCGGCACTGGGGGCTGCGAGTTGCCAGCTTGTCGTGGATATGCTGGACCATTTGCAGCGCTATCCCAGCCAGGGAGGGCCCGAGGTGATGCAGATGCCGCGCTTCTGGCACCCGCGTATGACGTGGTACGGGCCTGCGGGGATCGGCACGGCGCGCGGCATCAAGGGGTTTCGTAATTGGCACCAGATCCCGTTTTTGAATGCCATGCCGGATCGGGGGTTGAACAGCGATGAGGTGACGTTCCACTTCTTCGGGGACCGCAATTATGCCGCCGTCACGGGATGGCCGGATATGTCACAGTCGATCACCTGCGACGGATGGCTGGGCATCGCGCCCGCGGGGCAAAAGGTGCAGATGCGCAGTCTTGATTTCTGGCGGATCGAGCAGGGGCTGATCCGGGAGAATTGGGTGTTGGTGGACCTGCTCCACGTCTATGACCAAATCGGCGTCGATGTCTTTGCGCGCATGCGGGAATTCAACAAGGCGCGCGCGGGCTTTGATCCAGACACAGGAGTCGCATTGTGAAAACCCTTCCCCAGACGCCCAAATTCGATTTGACGGGCAAGCGGGCCTTGGTCACCGGTGCCTCCTCGGGCATTGGATTGGGCTGTGCGGTGGCGCTGGCCGAGGCCCGTGCCCATGTGGTTTGCGCCGCGCGCCGGGGTGATGTGTTGGAGAAGCTGGTCAGTGCCATGACTGCCAAGGGTTTTTCGGCGGAGGCCCTGGAACTGGACATTGCCGATCAACCGGCCCTGAGTGCTGCGATGAAGGCGCAAGAAACCTTTGACGTCGTGCTGAACGCCGCTGGCATGGCGCGCCATGCGCCAGCGCTTGACGCCACGCCAGAGGATTTTGATGCGGTGATGAATGTGAATGTACGGGCGGCGTATTTTCTGTCGGTCGAAGCGGCGCAGGGCATGATTGCGGCGGGCAAGGGCGGCTCGATCATCCATATCTCGAGCCAGATGGGGCATGTGGGCGGCATCGAGCGATCGGTTTACTGCACCTCCAAACACGCGGTTGAGGGCATGGTCAAAGCGATGGCCGTTGAATGGGGCAAGGCGGGTATACGGATTAACACGATTTGCCCGACCTTTGTGCGCACGGCCCTGACCCAACCCACGTTCGACAATCCCGAACGGTTTGCATGGATCATGGACAAGATCAAATTGCCACGTGTGGCCGAGGTCGAAGACATCATGGGGGCGGCATTATTTCTGGCCTCTGACGCGTCAGCGATGGTGACGGGAACAGCAATGATGGTGGACGGGGGCTGGACGGCGGACTGATGGCAAAAGTGACTTCTATTGATGTGGCAGCGCTGGCGGGGGTCAGCCGCTCGGCGGTAAGCCGCGTTTTCACGCCGGGTGCCAGTGTCAGCCCTGCGACGGCGACCAAGGTACGCACGGCGGCACGCGCACTGGGGTATCGTCCTAATGTGCTGGCCCGTAGTCTGATCACCGGACGCAGCCGTATCATCGGTCTGGTGGTCGCGTACCTTGAGAACCAGTTCTATCCCGAAGCGATCGAACGCCTGTCCAAAAGCCTGCAAGCGCAAGGATATCACGTGCTGGTGTTTATGGCGTCCAACGACAACGACGCGACGCAGACGGTGATTGACGAGCTGCTGGATTATCAGGTGGACGGGATTGTCATTGCCTCTGTCGGGGTGTCCAACGACCTGACACGGCGGTGCGAGGATGCCGGTATCCCGATTGTCCTGTTCAACCGCGACCAGTTTGACGACCGGCTGTCCAGCGTGACTTCTGACAATATGGCAGGCGGGCGCAAGCTGGCCGAGTTTTTGCTTGCCGGCGGGCATCGCAGGATCGGACATATTGCAGGGTGGGAAGGCGCATCAACGCAGATTGACCGCGAGGCGGGGTTTAAAGCGGGGTTGATGGCCGGGGGAATCAAACTGGCCATGCGCTCTATCGGAAACTTCGATTTCGAAACGGCGCAGGATGCGGCACGGGCGATGTTTGATCGTGACGATCCCCCCGAAGCGGTGTTTGTGACCAACGATCACATGGCCTTTGCCGTGATGGATGTGCTGCGCTTTGAATTGGGAATTTGCGTTCCCGACGATGTGTCCGTTGTCGGCTATGACGATGTGCAAATCGCGGCATGGCCCAGTTACAACCTGACCACGGTGCGCCAGCGCGCCAATGAAATGGTGTCCAAAACCATCGAACTTTTGATGACTCGTATTGAAAATGTCGACGCGCCGCCGCAGCGGATTTGCATCGACGGACCTTTGATCATTCGCGGCTCTGCCCGCACACTACAAGGATAACGACATGCAAGGGTTTGACCCTAAATTCAAAGACTTCCCCGACTACATCATCGGCATCACCAAGGAAATCTGGGAAGATCGCGGGATTGCGACCCTGCACCGGTACTACTCGGATGATATTGTGGTGCGCTCTCCGGGATCGGTGGTCATTGGCAATAAATCGGTGATCGGGGCGACGATGGCAACATTGGCGGAGTTTCCCGACCGCACGCTGTTGGGCGAAGACGTGATCTGGTCGGGCACGCCCGAGCAGGGGATGTTGTCCTCGCACCGGCTGTTATCGACAGCGACCCACATGAATGACGGAGTGTACGGGACCGCGACGGGCAAGAAACTGGTCTACCGGATCATGGCCGACTGTCACGCGATCAACAATCAGATCAATGATGAATGGTTGATCCGCGATCAGGGCGCAATCCTGCGGCAAATGGGGCAGGAGCCGAAACAATACGCCGCTGATCTGATCGAACGCGAAGGCGGGCCGGATCATTGCACGCGCCCTTTGACACCGGCAATTGATCAGCCGGGCCCGTATAAGGGGCGCGGTAATGACAACCCGTGGGGGCAAAAATACGCGGATATCCTGACCGCGATCATGGGGGCCGATATGGCGCTGATCCCGTCGGAATACGACCGCGCGGTGGTGACGCAATATCCCGGTGGGGCGACGGGCCACAGTCACGGATCGGTTGATGCATTCTGGATGGGATTGCGCGCGTCCTTCCCGAACGCCGAATTCAAGATCGATCACGCGATCGGGCGGGATGATCCCTTGATGCCGCCGCGCGCTGCGGTGCGCTGGTCCTTGACGGGCAAGCATGACGGGTGGGGCGCGTTTGGCACACCGACTGGCAAGGAGGTTTACGTGCTGGGCATCAGTCACGCGGAATTCGGCCCTTGGGGATTGCGGCGCGAATACACACTTTATGACGACGCGATGATCTGGAAACAGATATTGCTGCAAACCGGCTGAGCGGGGCACGACGATGACGTCTTACGCAGATATCATGTTCACGCCCGACGTATTGGCCCAGCAGGCCGAGATCGGCAGCAAGGGCAAATATGACGCCCGCTATCAGGCAAAACAGGATGAGCCGCTCGGCCAACCGGAACAGGCGTTTCTGACGGCCCGTAGCACGCTTTATATTGCCACGGTGAACAGCATGGGCTGGCCGTATATCCAGCACCGCGGCGGCCCTGTGGGATTTCTCAAGGTGCTGGACCCCTTCACCATCGGGTTTGCCGATTATCTTGGCAACCGGCAGGTGATTACCAAGGGCAATCTTGCCGGTGACGACCGTATCTCGGTTTTCGCAATAGATTACGCGCGGCAGACGCGGCTGAAACTACAGGGGCACGCGACGCTGCTTAACGCCGAAGAAGCGCCCGATCTTGTCGCGCAGCTGTCCACCGAAGGACAGGGGCGGGTGCAACGCGTGATGCTTATCCGCGTTGCTGCGTGGGACTGGAACTGCCCGCAATTCATCACACCCCGATTTGACACAGCCGAGATGACAGCCCTCGTCGGGCCGGAACTTTCGCGGCTGGAGACCCGCAATACCGAGCTTGAGGCCGAAGTGGCCAGGCTGCGTGATCAACTAAGGACCAGAAATGACCCCGATTGAAATGGAAAACCGGATCGTACGTTACGGCGATCTGCGCCCTTGCAAGACCGCATTTATCGACGCCCACACGCCCGGCAGCGATCAAAAGGAAAACTTCACGATCATCGGGGGCGGTGTGTCGGAAAGCCCCGACCAGCATGTGCATATCGCACTGCCGCACGGATTTAACATCGGGGCAGCAGGTCAGCCGCCTAAATGCCGTAACTCGTTGCACAACCACCGTACGGCCGAGGTGTTCTTTGTTCTCAAAGGCCGCTGGCGGTTCTTTTGGGGCGAACATGGCGATGCGGGCGAGGTGATCCTTGAAGAGGGCGATATCTTTAACATTCCAACCAACATCTTTCGCGGGTTTGAAAACGTTGGCACCGATTACGGAATGATCATGGCTGTGCTGGGCGGTGACGATGCCGGCGGGGGCGTGATCTGGGCACCGCATGTGATCGAAGATGCCCGCGCGCACGGGCTGGTTCTGGGGAACGATGGCAAGCTTTATGATAGCAAGCAGGGACAGACATTGCCTGACGGGGTGGACCCGATGCCCTTGCTGACGGCTGATGAATTGGCGCAGGTCGATACGCCGTCGCCGATGCAGGTGGTTGGCGGATATGTGCGCCGCTACCTTGATATGGTGGCATTGGCCCAATCCGGCACGCCGTGCAAGGTGATCGGTGCGCAGGGGATCATCCGCGACAAGCCCGGCTTTGAGATCGATCTGCTCACGCGTGCCTCTGCCCGTGCGCAGCCCCACCGGCACGATCGCCCGTCTGTGCTGATGCCGGTCAAAGGACATTGGCGCGTTGATTATGAGGGCGGTTCCGCCACACTGGCTCCGGGTGATACCATGTCGGTGCCCGAAAATCTTGATCATACCGCCGTGCCGGCCATGACCGGCGAGGCGGCGCTTTACCACATTATCGGCACGGACGATGCAGCGGGACCGACGTGGAAAGGGTAAGCGACCCGGCAAACCAGACGCGCGATGTCTATGACAGGCAGGCCTCGACCTTTGACGCCCAAAGGTCGAAGTCCCTGTTCGAGGCCCGTTGGCTGGCCCGTTTCACGGCCTGTCTGCCGCCCGGTGGTCGCGTTCTGGATGTGGGTTGTGGCAGCGGCGATCCCATTGCGCGGTGGTTCATCGCGGAAGGGTTTTCTGTCACGGGGACCGATTTTTCCCCACCTATGCTGGACATCCTGCGTGACCGCTGGCCTTCCGGTGACTGGAGGCTGGCGGACATGCGGTCCCTTGAACTGGGGGAATGCTTTGACGGGTTGATCGCGTGGAATAGCTTTTTCCATCTTACACAGGACGAACAGCGCGTGGTGCTGCCCCGCTTTGCCCGCCATCTCAAAACGGGGGGCACATTGCTGGTGACTGTGGGCCCGCGCGAGGGCGAAACCACCGGCACCGTAGGCGGCGAAACGGTTTATCACGCGTCCCTTTCCCCAGCGGAATATGCAACGGCGCTTGAAAACTGTGGCCTGCGTTTGACCGGATTTCTGGCCGAAGATCCTGAAACCCAACAGCATTCTGTGCTGATGGCCCATAAAGACAAGGACATCTGAAATGACTATCAAATCCACCCATGTCGGATCGTTGCCGCGCAAACAGGAGGTCGTTGATTTTATCTTTGCCCGCGAGAATGAAGCCCCATACGACCCACAGGCGTTCGACACCTGCATGACCACTGCCGTCGCAGAAACTGTGGCGCGGCAGGTGGCGGCGGGCGTCGATATCGTGAGTGATGGCGAGACCTCCAAAATCAGTTACGCCACTTACGTGAAAGACCGCTACACCGGTTTCTCGGGTGACAGTCCCCGCAATGCGCCCGCAGACCTTAAACAATTCCCGTCGTTCCTGAAACGTCTGGCAGATGACGGGGGCACCCCGCAATACGCCCGTCCGATGTGCACCGGTGAGGTGAAAAGCAAAGGGCAGGGCGAATTGCAAAAGGACATTGCCAACCTCAAGGATGCAATGGCGACCCACGGCGTTGAACGCGGCTTTATGAATGCGGCCTCGCCGGGGGTGATTTCCCTGTTCTTACAGAACGATTATTACAAAACCCGAGACGCCTATCTGGCCGCTTTGGCCGACGCGATGAAGGCGGAGTACGAGACGATCGTGGCCGCGGGGCTGGATGTCCAACTGGATTGCCCCGACCTCGCCCTATCTCGCCACATGTTGTTCAACGATCTGACAGACGCAGAATTCCTGAAAATCGCGGGCGGCCATGTTGAGGCCTTGAACCATGCCTTGCAGGATGTGCCGCAGGACCGCGTGCGCATTCATATCTGTTGGGGGAATTACGAAGGCCCCCATGTCTGTGACATTGGTATGGACAAGGTGTTCGATACGCTGATGGGCGCAAAGGCGCGATATGTGTTGTTCGAAACTTCCAATCCGCGCCATGCCCATGAGTGGACAGTGTTCCGCGATCGCCGCGCTGATATTCCCGATGACAAGGTGCTGGTGCCCGGGGTGGTCGATACAAAAACCAATTTCGTCGAACATCCCGAGGTCGTGGCGCAACGGATCGAACGCTTTGTGGATATCGTCGGCCAAGAGCGTGTGATTGCCGGCAGTGATTGTGGTTTCGGCACCTTTGCAGGCTTCGGCGCGGTCGATCCGCAAATCGCCTATGCCAAGCTGGAAGCTATGGCGCAGGGTGCGCGTTTGGCCGGAGAGAGAACATGAAGGACAGCTTGTTTGATCTGCTGAAACGGGTCGATACCCCCACGGTCTGCAACGCCATCGAGGTGGCGCAGGGCAAGCGTGGCTTTGACGATTTCACACGCGGTACCATGTTTGCCTCCGCCTTGGACGGGGTGATGGTGGGCTACGCCCGCACGGCCCGCATTGCGGCGGTGACCCCGCCGTCAGAGCCGCCCGAAGTGATCAAAGCACGGCGCATGGCCTACTACAAATATATGTCGCAGGGTCCGCGCCCCGCTGTTGCCGTGGTGCAGGACATGGATGTGCCGAACGCCATCGGTGCCTTTTGGGGTGAAATAAACACCAATGTTCACAAAGCTTTCGGATTGACCGGCGCGCTTACGAACGGTGTGATGCGTGATCTGGGCGATCTGCCTGATGGGTTCACGGTCGTCGCGGGATCTGTGGGGCCAAGCCACGGTTTTGTACATGTCATCGATTTTGATACGCCGATTGAGGTGATGGGCATGCGCGTTGCACCGGGCGCATTGATCCATGCCGACCGCCACGGTGCTGTGGTGATCCCGGATGATGTTATTCCACGTCTTGAGGCGGCGATTGCCCAGCTGTTCAAATCGGAAAAGGTGGTGCTGGACGCAACCAAGGGCAAGCGCATCGGATTTGCCGAGTTTGAAACGGCATGGGCGGCTTTCGAGGCCTCGCGCACCTGAGGGCAGAGCAGTTGCTTTAACAGCTGCGGACGGTGTGTTCAGGGCGACCATTGTTTTTGAGATTACAGGCAAGATGAAGGGCGAAGGCGTCGTTTCATCTTGCTCTTAGACTCATACAGGCGGGCTGGTCGGGTCGGCACATCTGCGGCACGCCTCGTCTGCTGGCCGCAACCGCGTCAGGTTTTGGGCGCAGGCGCGCCGCCTTCAAACGCGTTGCCGTTGACGTAATCACAGGGCGCATCCCGCATTTCCAGATGCAACCCCTCACCGGTATACGGATGGCTGCGCGCCAGTTCTTCGTCCACGTCGATCCCCAGACCGGCGGCGGTCGGGGCGGTGATAAACCCGTCCTCGACCCGCAGGCTGCTTTTGATCAGCTGGTCATGGAAAGGTGTTTCGATGGTTTCCGCCATCAGCAGGTTGGGGATGCTGACGCCCAGATGGATGTTTGCGGCCCATTCCACCGGACCCGCATACAGATGCGGCGCGAGCTGTGCGTTATAGACTTCGGCCATGGCCGCGACCTTCTTCATCTCCCAAATACCACCTGCGCGTCCCAGCGCCGGTTGCAGTATCGTCGCGGCGCCAGAGCGCAGCACAGGAGCGAATTCGGCTTTGGTGGTCAGGCGTTCGCCGGTGGCGATAGGAATACGCACGGCACTCGCGACCTTGGCCATTTCGCCGGTGTTGTCCGGCGGGATCGGTTCCTCGAACCAAAGCGGGGAGTAGGGTTCAATAGCTTGGCCCAAGCGGATTGCACCCGCTGTCGAAAACTGGCCGTGGGTGCCAAACAGCAGGTCCGCCCTGTCGCCTACAGCTTCGCGGATGGCCTTGCAAAAAGCGACGGATTGGCTGATGTCGGACATCGCCGGCATATGCCCGCCGCGCATGGTGTAGGGCCCCGCAGGGTCGAATTTGACGGCTGTATAGCCGCGCGCAACGCAGTCGGCTGCGGATTCGGCAGCCATTTCCGGTGAGGTCCAGAACTCTGTCAGATCGTGATGGGGCAGCGGATATAGATAGGTATAGGCGCGGATCCGTTCGTTCATGACGCCGCCCAGCAAGGCGTAGACGGGGCGGTCGCGGTCCTTACCCAATATGTCCCAACAGGCAATTTCAAGCCCTGAAAACGCCCCCATGACGGTCAGATCGGGGCGCTGGGTAAAGCCCGAGGAATAGACGCGGCGGAACATGCGTTCGATGTTTTCCGGGTTTTCGCCCTGCATGTGACGGGCAAAGACATCCTCGATCACATGGCGCATGGCCTCTGGCCCGATTGAGGCGGCATAACATTCGCCCCAGCCGGTGATGCCGGTGTCGGTGGTTACCTTAACAAGGATCCAGTAACGCCCGCCCCAACCGGGGGCAGGGGGCGCGGTTATGATAACGTCGAGGTCCTGCAGTTTCATTGCGGTGCCTTTCACGGAAGTAGGGATAGGTTGGCGCGCCGGTTTAGCGGTTGAACATGATCACGTTGCGCCGTGCAGCACCGGTTTTTGTGTCTGCAATCGCTTCGTTGATCTGATCCAGCGACCAGCGGTCGGAAATCAACTCGTCCAGCTTCAGCCGCCCTTGCAGATAAAGGTCGACCATCCACGGAATATCGCGCTGGATCACCACATCGCCCATTTTGGACCCCACCATGCCTTGGCCCATAAAGGCCATCGTTACCGGTTCGTAACTGGACATGTCGCCCGAATGGGGCATGCCCACCATGATCACCTTGCCGCCGCCTGCCAGATAGCGCGGGGCCGCGTCATAGGCCGGAATTGCGCCGACCGTTACGATCACCGCGTCAGCGCCGCGGCCCATCGCTTTGAGGGCTGCGCGCCATGGCTTCGCCTGTGATGCCAGCACCCCGTCGGTGGCACCAAATTCTTTGGCGACGGCCAGCTTTTCCTCGCTCATGTCGACGGCCACGATCCGGCGGGCACCGGCAATCCGTGCGCCCTGAATGGCGTTCAGTCCGACACCGCCGGCACCGATCACTACCACATCCTGACCGGCGCGCAGACCGGCGGCATTAACCACCGCACCCACACCGGTGATCACGCCACAAGCGATCAGCGCCGCTGCATCTTTGGGGATGTCATCGGAAATCTTGACCACTTGCGCCTGTTCCACCACGACCTTTTCGGCAAAAGCACCCGCCGCCATCGCCTGATGCAACTTGCCACCATCGGCGGTTTTCAGCGGTCCGTGATCGCCGTCGTAAGGGGTTTCGCACACCGTCGGTTTACCGCCCGCACAAGAGGGGCAGGTACCGCAGGCGCGGATCAATGTCACGATCACGCTGTCGCCTGCCGCCAATCCACGCACGCCTGCGCCAACGGCGCTGACGCGTCCTGCCGCCTCATGGCCGTAGACCGCGGGCAGGGATCCGCCCCACGCGCCCTCGGCAAAAGAGATGTCGGAATGGCAAATCGCCACGGCGTCCAGTATCACCTCGACTTCGCTGCCCGCGGGTGCGCGCAATTCGACGTCTTCAATGACCAGCGGTGCGCCGAATTCATGTGCAACGGCGGCTTTGATCTTTGGCATGTGTCGTTCCCCTGTGTCGGTACTTCGATCAGGCTGACGGGGAATGATGCGCCGCGCAAGCACGTATGCGACCTGTCATGGCGCTGGTGACGTGACGTCCGACCGGTGAACCCGAAACAAAAACAGGCCAAGCGCCAGCACCATCAAGGCAGCGGCCAGCAGGAACGGCGCACCCGGCAGATAAAACGGGGTGCCGTCGCGGGTGAATTGGGCGAATGTGGCCGTCATGGCCAGCGGCGACAGGATCATCGCCAACGCGTTGGCCGAAGTCAGCACCCCTTGCAATTCGCCTTGTGCGTTGTCCGCCACTTTGCGCGACATGATGCCGGTCAGGGCAGGGGGAATGACGCCTGCGATGGCAGCGATTGGCGTCAGCGCCAATGTGATCAGGCCCGAGGGGATCAGCGCGATGCCGATATACGTGCCGATGGCGAACAAATGGCCCGCAATCACCGTGCCACGTTCGCCCAATCGGTCCAGTGCCCATCGGATGATCCCGCCCTGCACCACGGCCATTGCCACGCCAAACAGCGCCAGCGACAGACCGATCACCGAGGGTTGCCAGCCAAACCGCTCCTGCCCAAAGAAGGACCAGACCGCAGGATAGACCGCAAATGCAACGCTATAGAAGAAATACACGAACAATAGCGGACGCACGCCGGGCAGGTTTCCAAGCTGTTTCAACGCTCCGAAGGGATTGGCACGCCGCCACTCGAAAGAGCGTGCATGTTCTGGGCGCAGGGTTTCTTTCAGTACAAACCAGCCAAGAATAAAGTTGCCTGCTGCCAGAACTGCCGCGGCCCAAAACGGCGCTCGGGTCCCGTATTCGGCCAGAAAGCCGCCCATCGTTGGGCCAAGCAGGAAGCCGACACCAAAACCGGCACCGATCAGGCCAAAGTTCTTGCTGCGCTCTTCGGGCGCTGAAATATCGGCCATGAAGGCGGATGCGGTGGCATGAGTGGCAGCGGTGATGCCACCGATGACACGGCCCAGCAAAAGCAACCAGATGCTGCCCGCCAACGCCATAACGACATAATCTGCCGCCATCACCGCAAGCGATGTCAAAAGCACAGGCCGGCGCCCAAACCGGTCCGACAATCCGCCCAGTACGGGGCCGAACAGAAACTGCATCACGGCAAAGGTTGTGGCCAAAAGCCCGCCCCAGACGGCGGCTTGACTAAGATCGCCGCCGTTCACCTCGCGGATAAGGTCGGGCATCACCGGAATCATCAAACCGATCCCCATCGAATCGATCATCACGGTGATCATCACAAACGCAACGGCAGGGCGCATGGATCAGAGCGCTGAGGCGCGATTGGCAAAGGCAAGCGCCTGCGTTGGTGCATCGCCCATGCTGTTCGTCGCATCAAATATGTCAGGGTCAAGATCGGGGTAATCCGCCAGCGCCAGTTTTGGCAGGGGGGTCTGTGATTTGCGTGCCTCAAGACATAGCGCTTTGCACGCCGCCTGCGCTTCGGGGCGGGGCATGATGTCGGCCAAGGCAAAGCTGAGCGTTTCGGCGTGGATCAGTCCCAGATTGCCATCCAGAGCGGCGCGCATTTGAACCGGGTGCGGGGCCAGTCCTGCGCTGAGCGCTTTGGCGTGTTGCAATGCCGCGGCAAGGTTAAGCGCCATTTGCGGCACCATCATCCATTCGGCGAACCATGCGGCACCATCGCGTTGATGTTGATGCATGGCGGCGGCCTGTAGCCCGGCCTTGAGCCCGCTGGCCTGAATTTGCAGCGACACAAGTGCCGAGGGGCGCACCGGATTTTGCTTTTGTGGCATGGTTGAAGATACACCGGTGCCGCCCAAGCTGACCTCGCCTGCTTCGCTGGCGGTCAAGCCGATTAATGTCTGACCCATATGCGCAAGGGCTGCGACCACTTGTGCCTGCCAATCCGTGATGCGCAGCACCGGACCGCGATCCGTGTGCCACGTCCTGTCGGGGTCATGCAGTCCCAAGGCCTCTGCCAGCGCGCTGCGCGTTTGCGCACCTTTTGGTCCCAGCGCGGACCCCGTACCCGCCGCACCCGCAAGGGAGACAAACAAGGAGGAGCTGCGCACCCCTTCAAGTGCCCCCAATGCGTCAAGCAGCGGCGTTCCGAATTGTGCAAGCACCGCGCCCCAAGAGGTCGGTGTTGCCTGTTGTCCATAGGTGCGCGCGACCATCGGGACATGGGCGTGCTCTTGGGCTTGTTGTCCCAATGCGGCTAGGATCTCGCGCAAGTCCGCTTCTGCAAGAGTGAGCGCCTGTCGCAGCCGCAACATCAACGCGGTGTCGATGATATCCTGCGATGTCGCCCCCCAATGCACGAATTGCGCATGTTCCGGGGCGTTCATTTCCGCGCGAAAGGCGGCGATCAGTCCGGGAACGCACACGCCGTTCTCGCCGGTGGCTTTTGCAATCGCACCAGGGTCGATCTGGATTTCCAAACTGGCGCGATGGATGGCGGCGGCAGAAAGTTCGGGGATCACGCCCAGATTGCCCTGCACCTTGGCTAGGGCCCCTTCGACCAGCAACATCGCGCGGATTGCAGCGCTGTCGGAAAACAGACGGCCCGCGTCAGAGGTGGCAAAAAGCTGTGCGTAAAGCGGGCTGTCAAAAAGCGATGCGGCCATGTTCAGACGTCCGTTGTTGAGAGAAAGGGCCGGACCGAAACGCGGGGCGAATGATCAGACATGGCCAACGCCTTTCAGGAAATCGCTAAGCACCGCGGCATATTCAACCGGTTGTTCGACACAGGGCAAATGGCCCGCTTTGCGGATCAGGTGAAATTTCGAACCGGGAATCAGATCGGTTGTTTCGCGCACCAGATCGGGCGGGGTTGATCCGTCTTCGGCACCGGCGATGCCCAGCGTCGGCAGGCGCAAACTAGCGGTGGGAGAATAGAAATCCGTTCCAGAAATCGCGGCGGAACATCCGGCATATCCAGCGTCTTCGCCCCGCACCAACATGTTGCGCCATAACTCAAGCTCAGGTGTTTTGCGAAAACCGGCCGAGAACCAGCGTTCCATCACGGCGTCTGCCAAGGCCTCAACACCACCCGCATTCACGGCTGCAATACGGTCGTCCCACATCGCGGGGGTGCCGATTTTTGCTGCGGTGTTGGACAACACCATCGCGCGCATCAGATCCAGCCGTTTGACGGCCAGCCCCTGTGCGATCATGCCGCCAATCGACAGGCCGACAAAAACGCATTCCCTGACGCCCAGATGGTCCAGCAAACGTTCCACATCGGTGACCAAAGCCCCCATCGAATAGGGCCCGTCCGGGCAGGACGATAACCCGTGCCCGCGCTTGTCATAACGGATCAGGCGCAACCCCGCAGGCAGCATCGGCAGAATCGGATCCCACAGGCGCATATCGGTGCCCAAAGAGTTGGCAAAGACCACCGTGGGTCCATCATCAGGCCCGTCAATGCGGTAGTGCAGGCGGACATCGCCGGTATCGAACATTTTCATTTGGGGGCCCTTCGCAATTGGATGGTTGCCATGATCTGACCGTGATCGGAGGCAAGCTTGTTATAGGGGGCTTCGGGGTGGCTGCCATCGGTCAGATGGTCGTTGAGAACGGAAAAATATGACATTTCGCCAATATGCCCCGCCCAGTCCGGGATGAAATGGCGTGACATCAGGATCTGGTCAATGCTTTCGTAGATGCCGCCAAAGGCCGAGGTATAGACCATGTCGCGCAGCGATTTCTTGACGAAGATGCGTTCGGCGGAATGCAGACGGACGCTTTCGATGTCTTCGGTGATCTGTGCGCTTTCGGCGTCAGAATAGCGATCTGCGCGATGTTCCGCGTCGTGGCGCAGCATCCACGCGTAGTTTTTGAACGGCACCTCGCCGCTGATGATTTCGGAACTCACGGCATTCTCGCTGTCGTTCAGATCGCCCAGCACAATCACGGGGCGTCCCCGTCGCAATTCACCGATGATGGCACCGCGCAAAACCCAGGCTTCGGCCATGCGGCGCATCGCAGCGCGTGCGGCCCCCAAAGCGCGGCCCACGGGATCGTAGTTGGTCAGATCGGACTCATGGGCGAATTCGGCACCATCGGGACGGATGAATTCGCCGAGCTTGGATTTCAGGTGGCAGTTAAAAACTGTGACAACCTCATCGCCTACTGGCACGCGCACTTTCAGGATCGGTCGGCTTAGTTTCTGTATGGTGAAAAATCCACCTTCATCCCCGCCAAATTTCTGGAACGGTATTTTGAAAGGGGCACCTAGATCCTGAATGATTTCAGGGTCTTCGGCAAATCCAAGCCGTGACAGGATGGCGACACCGGGGCGTCTGTTTCCTGCCTCCCCGTCATGGATATTGGGGGCAAATGCGAGGGCGGCATCCGTGTAGGCACCATAGCTCAGATGTTGGAAAATCGCGCGTTTGCGGTATCGCTTATCAGGGCCGGGCAGGGCTTCGGCGTTGTTTTCCGCCCCGTTGCGATCTGCACGTGCGATGGTGCTGCGCAGGGCGTCCTCTTCAAAAATCTCTTGAAAACCAACGATATCGGCGTTCAGAGTCACCAATTGATCGGCCAGCCAGTCCTCTTTCCACGCGTATTCTTCCGGCGTGTAGGATTGGAATTTGTAATATTCCTTGTCCGCCCCGATCAGGTTTTTCACGTTGAAACTGGCGATGGTGAATTCAGTCATGTCAGGGTCTCCAAGGCGCGGGCGAACATTGGTGCATCTACGTTGCCCCCCGAAACAGTGACGATCACATCGTCACCTTCAATCTTGTCTGCATGAAACAGTGCGGCGGCGAGGGCGACTGCCCCGCCGGGTTCGACAACGATCTTCAACCGGTTCCACGCATGGGCCATTGCGCGCAGTGCCTCGTCTTCGGTAACCGCCAGCCCGCTGCCGCACAGCCGCTGCATGATGGGAAAGGTGATATGACCGGGTTGCGGCGTGATAATCGCATCGCAAATATTGCCCGAAAGCTGTGCATTGCGTTCGATTTTGCCAGAAGCAAGCGAGCGGGCCACGTCTTCGAACCCTTCGGGTTCTGCAGGGCGCACGCGCAGGGTAGGGGCGTCAGCCTCAAGTGCCAAGGCAATGCCGGAGGTCAGACCACCCCCGCCGCAGCATACGATAACGTCCGCGTTTTCAATGCCTTGTTCGGCGGCTTGCGCGGCGATTTCCAGCCCGCAAGTACCTTGCCCTGCGATCACCTGTGGTTCGTCAAAGGGTTTGATCAAGGTCAGGCCGCGCTCTTCGCTTAGCCGTTCACCGATCGCGTCGCGGTCTTCGGTAGCGCGATCATAGGTGATCACTTCGGCCCCGTAAGCGCGGGTGTTGGCCAGTTTCAGGGCAGGGCTGTCAGCTGGCATTACGATGACGGCCGAAACGCCGTGTTTCTTGGCGGCCAAGGCCACACCCTGCGCGTGATTCCCGCTGGAAAAGGCGATGACCCCTTTGGCGCGTATCGCCGGATAAAGCGCGGATAGCGCCGACCATGCGCCGCGGAATTTGAAGCTGCCGGTGTGTTGCAGGCATTCCGCCTTGACCCAGACGCGCCGCCCCGCGTGTTCGTCGAGAAACGGCGAATTCAGTAAAGGCGTGCGCCGTGCGTGCCCTTCAATCCGTTTTGCCGCAGCGCGGATCATTTCGATGTTCATTGCATTTCTCCGATCCATTTGTGCAAGGCAGCTATCGACTGGGGTTCGTCCAGAAACGGCACATGGCCCCGCCCCGGGACAGAGCCGAGGATCATATCAGGCCGGCGCGATTGCATCTCACGCACGGTCGCTTCGCTCAGCAAGTTTGATCCTTCGCCCCAGATACAGGCCAGCGGCAAACCAGCCAAAGCATCAAAGAACGGCCAAAGATCAACGTCAGGTCCGTCCATGGCGGCCAGTACCGCGTCGCGCAGATGCGGATCATATGTGATGGCAAGACCGGTATCGGTCTGCACGTAGTGCTTTTCGGCCTCCGCCATCCAACGGCTGTCAGGCACATCGCGAAATTCTGGAAAGGCGCGTGCCATGGCGGCGGCGGCGTCTGCATGGGTTTTCGCCGCCGGCGGGCGACCGATGTAGTGGCGGATCATGTCCAGCCCTGCGGGTTCGATCACCGGTCCGACGTCATTCAGGGCCACCCCCAACAGGCGGTCCTTGGCGGCAGCGGCCAGCCCCATGGCATTCAGCCCGCCGCGTGAGGTGCCCAGCACCGCCACCTTTTCCAGCCCCAGATGGGCCAGCAGCTCCAGCACGTCACGGCATTCAACCGGCAGCGCATAGTTTTGCCAGTCAGGATCGAAATCCGACTGCCCGCGCCCACGATAATCCATCTTGATCAAACGGTTACCGGACAGATGCGGGGTGACGTAATCAAAATCCGCTTCGGTGCGCGTCAAGCCGGCCAGACACAGGATTGGCAGGCCGGACCCTTCGTCCGTGTAGTGGATCGCCAGCCCGTCAGAGGTGGTGAACCGCGCCATCAGATGCCTGCCAGCGCTGGAATGCCAGTCAGATCCGTCAACACATGTTTCGGCGACCAGGGCAGGCGGTCCATCGGATCGCCAGCGCGGTTGACCCACGCCGTGGTAAACCCGTACCCCGTCGCCGCCGCCGCGTCCCAGCCGTTGGAGGACACAAACAAAACTTCCGATTTTTCGCACCCGAAATGGCCACCAACCAGATCGTAAACACGGGAATCCGGTTTGAAGATGCCAACGCTTTGTACCGACAGGGACACATCAACCACGCCTTCAATACCAGCCGAGCGCACAGCACCTTCCAGCATCTCTGGCGATCCGTTGGACAGGATGGCGGTGTTCAATCCGGCAGCTTTTAGGCGTGTCAGCATCTCGGGCACTTCGCGGTAGGCCTGTAATTCCCAATAAAGCGCCAGCAAGCGTTCGCGCAATTCTGGATCGCGCGCATGGCCTGTTTTTTCCAATGCCCAGTCCAACCCGTTTTCGGTAACCTCCCAAAAATCCGTATGCGCCCCTGCAACGGCACGCAGCCATGAATAGGACAGCTGTTTTTGGCGCCAATGTTCGGCCAAGGCCATCCAGTCGTCTTTTATGGCGGCGAAATCCGGTTCTGCGGCGGCTTGGCGGGCGGCGGCTCCGACATCGAACAAGGTGCCGTAAGCGTCGAAAACACATGTGGTGATGGGCATGGTCGGCCTTTCCTGATTTAGGGTCAGATTGTCACGGCAAGCACGCGTGAAAAACCCCTGAAATTGTACCAAAGCGCAAGTGACTGCAGCGGGGTTTACATCATGCGGGGGCTTTGACAGGTTGCGCCCCAATCCGGAGCACCCGCGCAGATACGCGGCCTCCCCCCATTCCCCTGAAATTCGGAGACACCGATGACTGAAGTTAAATCAGGCGACACAGTCGCTATCCACTATACCGGCACCTTGCTGGACGGCACGACCTTTGACAGTTCCCAAGGGCGCGACCCGCTGGAATTCGAAGTCGGTTCCGGCCAGATCATTCCCGGCCTTGACGTGGCGCTGCCGGGCATGAGCGTTGGTGACAAGAAAACGGTTCAGATCGCCTGTGCCGATGCCTATGGCCCGCTGAACCCTGAAATGCGTCAGGCCATCCCGCGCGAAGGCATTCCGGCAGATCTGGCCATCGAAGTGGGGACAACATTGGAAATGCAAACGCCGGACGGTCAGGCAATGCCGGTGATGGTTGTGGAACTGGATGAGGCGACGGTCACATTGGATGCCAATCACCCGCTGGCCGGTAAGGATTTGCAGTTTGACATCGAATTGATGTCGATCTCAAGTTAGGTTTAAGTCTGGTTCAGACGTGTTTTGAACCAGTTACTTATCGCCGTTCCGGTTGAGCGCCGCCATTTTTTTCTGCAAGTCCCGTGCGAGTGCCTGCATGTCGACCTGCTGCGGGGCGGCGTCGGCACCGGACCCCGGCCGGTTGATCTTGATCCGGTCGCGCATGCGTGTGCCGCTTGCAGGTGGGGGCGTATTCGCCGGGACGGCCTGAAAGGCGGCGGTCAAATCGGGGGATGTTGCGGGCACTGATCGGCCTGTCACCTGCATTGCGCCGGCCATTGCCGCCGATACCAGTGCGCTGCGCAACTGCGGTTCGGTGCGCAGGGTCACGGCAACGGTCAACATCAAAACAATGCTGACAACCTTTCCCCAGAACCGTGCCCGTTGCGACCGCGCGCGGCGCGATTCCAGCACCTCGTTTGAATAAATGTCACGAAAACTCATAGGTGCGGGATAGGCTGTGATGCTGGCGAAATCGTGGCGGATTCTGGAATATTAGCGTTGGGCAAAGCAAATGTTACGCAAAACGGTGCTCGTGCCCGCCAAAAATTGTCTCTAAAGAGAGCAGATGAACACCGCTGATCCCTTTGAGATATTCCTCGTCTGCGCCCCCGGTCTCGAACCCGTCCTGTTGCAGGAAGTTGTTGAACAAGGGTTCACCAACCCCGTTGCGGGCGCCGGCGGCGTCACGATCACAGGGGGGTGGCCCGACGTGTGGCGCGCCAACCTGAACTTGCGTGGAGCTGTGCGCGTGCTGGTGCGGATCGGCGCGTTTATGGCCTTTCACCTTGCGCAGCTGGATAAACGTGCGCGCAAATTCGACTGGGGCGCAGTGCTGCGGGCCGATGTGCCTGTGCGGGTGCAAGTGACCTGTAAAGCCTCCAAAATCTATCACGCCAAGGCCGCGTCCGAACGGATCGAGCGGGCTTTGACAGAAAGCCATGGCATTACTCTGTCCCCCGAAGCCGAGATGATGGTGAAGGTACGGATCAACGACAATCAGGTGACAATCAGTCTGGATACAACCGGCGAGGCGCTGCATATCCGTGGCCACAAGGAAGCGGTTGGCAAAGCGCCGATGCGCGAAAACCTTGCGGCGCTGATGCTGCGCCAATGCGGTTATACAGGCACAGAGCCACTGGTCGACCCGATGTGCGGATCAGGCACCTTCGTGATCGAAGCTGCTGAAATCGCGGCAGGTTTGCAACCGGGACGCAGCCGCGGCTTTGCCTTTCAACAACTCGCTTCTTTTGATCCTGCAATTTACGAAACACTAAGGCGCACGCAGACAAAAACGCCGCATGGCTTGCGCTTTTTCGGCTCCGATCGCGACGCAGGCGCTGTGCGCAACGCCGCAAAGAATGCCGAACGCGCAGGAGTTTCAGAATGCACAGCCTTTTCCTGCCACGGCGCGGCAGAAGTGCGCCCGCCTGCAGGCCCGGCCGGTCTGGTCATGGTAAATCCACCCTACGGCGGGCGGATCGGCAATAAAAAACTTCTTTATGCGCTATACGGCTCCTTCGGCGCGACGATGCTGGCGGAGTTCAAAGGCTGGCGCGTGGGCATGGTAACGTCCGAACCGGCATTGGCAAAGGCCACCGGGCTGCCATGGAAACCCCAAGGGCCGCCGATTGCACATGGCGGCATGAAGGTCTGGCTGTGGCAGACCCCCGCGCTGCGCTAAGGTTTGATCCGAGGGCCGCGTGCGCAAGTATACCCCCACGCCCCTCCTCTTTTTGGCCTTATATACTGTCCGCACTCACCACATAATGCAGGTGCCAGCGTTCAACGCCTTACAGAAACTCCTGCTGCGGCATGCCGAGAACGTGAAATCCGCCGTCCACGCGGATGATCTCACCCGTGGTGCAAGCCCCGGCGTCCGAGGCGAGATAAACCGCAGTACCACCCACGGCTTCCAAAGTCGCATTGCTGCGCATCGGAGCATTCTGGTCGGTGTGTTTGTAGGTTTTACGCGCACCACCAATGGCCGCACCGGCCAGTGTTTTCATCGGACCGGGGGAAATGGCGTTCACGCGGATGCCTTCGGGGCCCAGATCATTTGCCAGATAGCGTGTGGCACTTTCCAGCGCGGCCTTGGCCACACCCATCACATTGTAGTTCGGTACAACGCGGTTGCTGCCCTGATAGGTCAGCGTCATCAAGGTGCCGCCGTTTTCAACCATCATCGGATGGGCGCGGCGTGCAACTTCGATAAAGCTGTAGGCAGAGATATCCATCGAATGCTTGAAATTCGCACGGCTGGTGTTCAGAAAGCGCCCCGTCAGCTCGGATTTATCCGAAAACGCGATGGCGTGGACGACAAAATCAATTGTCGGCCAGCGGACACCTAACTGTTCGAACGCGGCATCGAGTGACGCGTCATCCGTCACGTCGACATCGACCATGAAATCTGACCCGACACTTTCAGCCAGCGGTTTCAGCCGCGAGCCGAAAGCCTCGCCCTGATAGGTGAACGCCAGCTCCGCACCGGCTTTGGCCATCGCTTTTGCGATGCCCCAAGCGATGGAGCGTTCGTTGGCGACCCCCATAATCAGGCCGCGTTTTCCTTTGAGCAGGTCAGACATATTGTGATCCTATCCTTTGTATTTCGACAGGATCATTGATCCGTTGGTGCCGCCAAATCCGAATGAATTAGTCATCACGGAATCGAGGCCCGCATTCTCGACCAGCGTCGTGGCGATTTCGGAGGCTTCCAGCGCGGGATCGAGCGTTTCGACGTTAATCGACGGTGTGATGAAATCATCCTTGAGCATCAACAAGCAGAAGATCGCTTCCATCGCCCCAGCAGCACCCTGACCGTGGCCAGTCATAGACTTGGTGGAGCTGACAGGTGGTGTGCTGCCTTGACCAAATACACGGCGGACTGCTTCGATCTCGCCCACATCACCTACAGGGGTCGAGGTGCCGTGCGCGTTGATATAGCTGACCTTGCGGCCTTCGGGCAGGGTTTCTAATGCCAGTTGCATGGCGCGTGTGCCGCCTTCGCCCGACGGCGCGACCATGTCGTGCCCGTCGGATGTGGCAGCAAAGCCGGTCACTTCGGCATAGATCGTGGCTCCACGCGCCAGCGCATGATCGAGGTCTTCCAGCACAACCATGCCGCCACCGCCGGTGATCACAAAGCCGTCGCGGTTGGCGTCGAAAGCGCGGGAGGCTTTCTCTGGCGTATCGTTATATTTGCTACTCATCGCGCCCATGGCGTCGAACAGACAAGACAGCGTCCAGTCCAGTTCTTCACCGCCACCTGCAAACATCACATCCTGTTTGCCCAGCATGATTTGTTCCGCAGCGGACCCGATGCAATGCAGCGAGGTCGAGCAGGCCGAGGTGATCGAATAGTTGATCCCTTTGATCTTGAACGCGGTGGAAAGGTTGGCGCTGATGGTCGAGGACATGCATTTCGGTACTGCAAAAGGCCCGATGCGCTTGGTCGCACCGGTCTTGTCAACGATATCATGCGCTGTCTTCATGGCAGAAGTGGAGGGCCCGCCGGAACCTGCAATGAGTCCGGTGCGCGGATTGCTGATTGTTTCCTCGTCCAGACCTGCATCGGCAATGGCCTGCTGCATGGCGATATAGGCATAGGCCGCGCCTTGTCCCATGAAACGCAGGGTACGTTTGTCGATGTGATCCGCGACATTGATCTTGAGCGTGCCTGCGACCTGAGAGCGGAAACCGTGCTCCGTCATCTCGGGGCTTGCTTCAATACCTGATGTACCCGCTTTGAGCGCGGCTGTGACTTCTTCGGCGTTGTTCCCGATGGATGAAACAATGCCAAGACCTGTGACGACGACCCGTTTCATGAGCAAACCTCTGGCTTGACGCGGCGCATGGACTGCACTCCCTTACTAATTCTATGTCTATCTAGGACGGCAAGGCTTGGCGGTGCAAGCGGTTAGCGGGCGGGCTTGGCCTATTGATCCGGCACAAGATCATTCGTGCTATAACGAATAATCGAGCTGCTGACGGTTTTGTCACGTGTGCCGACCAACACCACGCCTTCGCCACTTAACAGCATCGAACGGCGTTGCAGCGTATATTCCTGCCCGCCTGATGTGATCACCGTACTGCCCGAGGAACTGTGATCGGTATATTCCAGTTGTGCGGCCCGCAGCTCGAAAATACCGTGCTTGCGCGAGACCCAAGGATGCTCCACCACCGCCTGACAATCTGACGACCGCCCCACCATCACGCTTTCACCATCCAGCAGGGACCACTCCTGCGCATCACAACTCAGCACCGCAGATTCAGTGCGCGGCCCGATGGGCGAGTCCTTCATCCCGAACAAAACGGTCTGTGTGGACAGATCACTGACGGCGAAGGAATGCACCCGCGTCGCGTCGCGTTTGCCCTTCAGCTTCACGCCCCCCATCGAGACAAAAAGCGCCTGTAAAGGCGCAGTCAGCTGTTCAAAAACCGTATCGCCGACCAGTACCTCGCCGGGTTTGGCCAGTGCCGCCAGACGCGCGGCGGTGTTCACGGCGTCCCCGTAAATATCTGAATCCTGACTTAAAACATCCCCGCAGTGGGCACCGGCATGCACACCCAACCCTTCGCCCCAATCCGCCTGAATCATCGATCGCGCCGCTTTGAAGGCGCTTTCGGCATCGCCGAAAAAGCTGAGCGTGTCGTCGCCCTGCGATTTCACGCAGTGTCCGCCATTGTCTTCGATGATGCTGCGCATCTGCGCCAAAATCGTGCTGATCTGCGCCAAAGCGTCCTGATCGGATAGCCTGTCATACAAACTTGTGCTGCCGGTAATATCGGCAATCAGGACGTGGGCCGTGGCCATAAAACATGTTCTCCGCAGCGGGAAGGGAAATAGCGTTTGTGCAATTATGCTGCGACTTTAGATTTGCGGGCGCTTTGTTGCAAGAATTCCGGGGGCAGAAAACGGAGATACAGCCGCTGATTGCACCACCGGATGCGCGGCAGCCTGCCGCACCCGGTATGGCGGGTGGAACTTTGCTGGATGTGGGCTGTTGGGTTCTCAACAGAGCAAAGGAAGTATCCAATGTCAAAGATCGAAACAATGAACCCGGCCACAGAAGAGGCCATCAACAGCTACCCCAAGATGTCGCAGGAACAGGCGTTTGATGCGGTCGAAGCCTGTCATGCAGCGTTTCTGGAGTGGCGCAAGAAATCACACGAAGAACGCGCGCCGTACCTCAGAGCGATTGCCGAGAAGCTGCGCGAGAACAAGGACGAGCTGGTAGAGCTGATGACCCGTGAGATGGGCAAGCTGCTGAAAGACGGCAAAACCGAGGTCGAGCTGTGCGCCCAGATTTTCGAATACAGCGCGGATCACGGCGCCGATATGTTGGGCGATGAAGAACGCGTGCACGGTGACGGCAAACGTGGTGTGGTCACATTCCAGCCCATCGGCGTGATTTATTCCATTCAGCCGTGGAACTTCCCCCTGTACCAGCCGGTACGGGTGCTGGCGGCAAACCTGATCGCTGGTAACGGTTGTATCCTCAAACACGCCTCTATCTGTACCGGTTCCGGTCTGCGTTTGCGTGAATTGTGCATTGAGGCGGGCCTGCCGGAAGACCTGTTTCAGGTTGTTCTGATTGGCCACGACGTGAGCGACAAACTGATCGAACACAAGCTTGTGCGCGGCGTCACCATGACAGGCAGCGATGGCGCTGGCCGTCACATCGGCGCGACAGCTGCAAAAGCATTGAAGAAAACCGTGCTGGAGCTGGGGTCAAACGACGCTTACCTCGTTCTTGAAGACGCCGACATCGAAACCGCTGTAAAGTTTTCGGTCATTGGGCGGCTGTATAACAACGGCGAAACCTGTGTGTCCGCAAAACGCTTCGTTGTGGCTGACAAGGTCTATGATGCCTTTGTAGAGGCATTCGTCGCGAAGATGAGCGAAATCAAGATGGGCGATCCGATGGAGGAAGGCACCAAGCTGGGGCCACTGTCGAGCATCGAGCAGTTCGAGACTGTCCGCGATCAAGTCAAGGAAAGTGTCGCAAACGGTGCGAAAGTGTTGTGCGGCGGCGAAGTGCCGGACCGGACGGGTGCCTATTACCCCGCGACCGTGCTGGGCGACGTGAAACCCGGTATGCCAGCATATGACGATGAAATTTTCGGGCCGGTCGCCTCTGTCATCCGCGCAAAGGATGACGAAGACGCGATGCGGATTGCGAACGACAGCCGATATGGCCTGGGCGGCGGCATCTTCTGTAAGGATGAAGAGCACGCGCTGAAGTTGGCGCGCGAGCATTTCGACACCGGCATGGTGCGCATCAATTCGTTTGGTGCCGCAGACCCCAATATGCCCTTCGGCGGCGTAAAAGATTCCGGCTACGGCCGCGAACATGGCGGCTTTGGCATGAAAGAGTTCGTGAACGCCAAGGCCGTGTACCTGCCGTCCTAAGCCACCCTTTACTTGAAAAATCCATGGGGTGCAGCGTTTTTGCGCCGCCCCTATCCCAGAAGGAGAGAATACAATGACGATGAATGTACTTGTCGCCGGTTCAACCGGCAAAACCGGAACCCAGCTTGTAAAAGAAATCAAACAGATGGGTCATAACCCCGTCGCATTGGTGCGCGAGAGTTCTGACACCAGTGGTCTGCCTGATGGTGTCGAACAGCGCCTCGGCGATCTGACGGATCTCAATGATGATGTCTGTGCCGATACCGATGTGGTCGTATTCGCCGCAGGCTCTGGCAGCGGCACCGGACAGGAAATGACGGACAAGGTTGATCGTGACGGTGCCAAGAACCTGATTGATCTGGCTGAAAAGTCGGGTGTGTCCCGCTTTGTGATGCTCAGCTCGATCGGTGCAGACAACCCCAGCCAAGGGGGCGAAATGGCGCATTACCTTGAAGCGAAACACGCCGCAGATGAGCACCTCAAAGCGTCAAGCCTGAACTTCTCCATCTTGCGCCCCGTGGCGCTGACCGATGACGGGCGTAGCGACAACATTACGCTGGGTGCAGAGGTTGATAAATCCGCCGAGGCGAGCCGCGCAGATGTTGCACATGTTCTGGCCGAAGCTGCCGTGAACGGCACATATGACGGCAAGGCGCTGGATATGCAGTCGGCCTAGATCGCTTTGGATTACAGTCTTAATGCCCTGTCCCGACAGCGCTTTGCGCTGCTGCGGGGCAGGGCATTTTTATGTCAGCTCTCTGAAAGAGCGACCTTCATGTCTTTGACCTGATAAATCACTTCGCCGTCAGCTTCGACGATGCCGTCGGCCACACCCATGGTCAGGCGGCGGGTCTGGATCGCCTTGGTGAAGTCAATCTTATACGTCAGCATCTTGCGGTCAGGGCGGACCATACCGGTCAATTTGACCTCGCCCACACCCAGCGCGTAACCGCGCCCCTGCCAGCCGCGCCAGCCAAGGTTAAAACCGGTCAGTTGCCACAAGCCATCGAGGCCCAGACAGCCCGGCATGATCGGGTTGCCGGGGAAATGGCAGTCAAAGAACCACAAATCCGGGGTGATATCGAATTCGGCAGTGATATGACCCTTGCCATGTGCACCGCCATCGCCGGACACGTCCGTGATCCGGTCCATCATCAACATCGGTGGCGCGGGCAGCTGCGCATTACCGGGGCCGAACAATTCGCCGGCGGCGCATTTCAACAGTGCTTCCTTGTCAAAGCTGGTGGGATAGTCGGCCATGCGTCGGGTTCTCCTGCTGGGCAAATTGGTCGTTGGCGGTCTACCCTGCGCGGGCCTTTACCGCAAGTGTACCGCGGGGGATGCGTACAGCACCGGCGGCAATGATGCACTCTAGTGCCAGTTTTCGGTTTTCGAATTGAAAACAATGCGCATTAGGCCCTATATTACATCGCAACACGTAACGGAGCGATCCATGACGCAGACCCTTCAGGAAAACGGCATCCGCTGGCTGGAACAGGCCGGTGTGCGGCCGACCCGTCAACGGGTGACTTTGGCCAGCCTGCTGGTGGGGGACGGACAGCACCGTCACGTCACCGCCGAAAGCCTGTTCGAAGCGGCCAAGGGACAGGGCGATGCCGTGTCTTTGGCAACTGTTTACAACACGTTACGCGCCTTTTGCGGGGCGGGGTTGTTGCAGGAGGTGACAGTTGACGGTTCCAAAAGCTATTTTGACACCAACACCCATGAACATCCGCATTTCTATTGGGAAGACGACAGCAAATTGACCGATGCGCCTGCTGATCAACTGGTGATTTCGGGGCTCCCTGACGCGCCTGCGGGGGCGGAGATTGCCAGCGTCGATGTGGTAATCCGTCTGCGGCGCAAAGGGGCGGCGGGGTAAACCCCGCCCTACGGTAGTGCCTCACCCACTTCTTACACAGAACCAGATCGACACCTATAAGCGCGACGGTGTTGTGCTGATCAAAGGTCTGTTCGCGGATCACGTCGACAAACTCCGCTCCGGTGTCGCGCGTAACATGGCGCAGCCCGGCCCCTATGCATCCAACAACGACAAGGCGGGCGAAACGGGCCGGTTTTTTGACGATTATTGCAACTGGCAGCGCATTCCCGAATTTGAACAGGTGATCCGCGACAGTGCTGCGGCGCAGGTCGGTGCCGCGTTGATGCAAAGCGAGACCGCGCAGCTGTTTCACGATCACGTGCTGGTCAAGGAGCCTGGTACCTCGATGGCAACGCCGTGGCATCAGGACGGGCCTTATTATTTTGTCGAGGGGCGTCAGACGGTCAGTTTCTGGTCGCCGCTTGATCCGGTGACAGAAGCAACCTTGCGCTGTGTCGCGGGGTCGCATCTGTGGGAAAAGCCGGTGTTGCCAACACGTTGGGCCAAGGGCGACGCGTTTTTCGATCCCGCGCCCTATATGCCGGTGCCAGATCCCGACGCCGAAGGCATGGACGTGCGGGAATGGCACATGGAACCCGGCGATGCGGTGGCGTTCAACTATGGCATTCTGCACGGGGCGCGTGGCAATACCGCCAATGCGCGGCGGCGGGCGTTTTCGCTGCGGCTGGTGGGGGATGATGCGCGCTATGTCGAGCGCCCCGGTCCGACCTCTCCGCCGTTTCCCGGACATGATATGCGCGCGGGGCAGAAGCTGCGCCGCGATTGGTTCCCGTTGTTATGGCCGCAAAACTGAACCTGCGACGACAATCCTGTATTTAATGCGGAAACATCATCGCAGAACTTTGGCGTTCGGCGTCCTGATCTGCTAAAACCACTGCCCCGGTTCCATCAGCCCCAGATCAAGCAGCTGGCGCGAATGCCACTCGAAAGGGGCGGAGTTATGCCATTTGAAACTGTCGATCTCGAACTTGCTGCCCGGATTGCTTTTCAACGCTTTTGCAGTGCGAAACGAACAGATCGCCGCGGTGATGTTGTGGTGCCATGGACAGGCGAAAGTGTTGTATTCTTCGTCGGAAAACGTGTGATCCCAGCGGATTTTCAAGCCCTTCTTGGCGCGAAACAGCGGGATACGGTCAATTTTGCGGCGCAACACGGGCACATGTTCTTCAAAGCGCCAGCGCAAACCGCCAAAGAAATCCAGTTGCCGGTCCTTGGGGTGGCCATGGTTGTCCGCATCGGGGCGCGCCAGCGCGTAATACCCGGACCGGTCCATATGGGCATTGTCCAATGAGACGGCATTCGGGTGCACATCCAGATTGTCAGAATAGAGGTCGATCACATAGGCCAGCATCGCGTCGCGGCGTTCTTCGGTGTGAAAGGCCAGCATTTCGGCCACATTGCGGGTTTCGCAGAACGGAAAAAAGAAGAATTCGGCGTTATAGCAATAATAGACCCATTGCCCCGCCGCCGGTTCCATCAGCGCATTCACCGCCTGTTCCATCGCGTGATCGGCAGACATGTTATAATCAACGCGGATGACGGTTTGTGCAAGGTCACGGGGCAACTCGAACACTGCAGGCATCAAGGCGATCACAGCTTTGAAACCCATCTGCTGGTGATGACGCAGGGTTGTGGCAACCTCGACGTCATCTTCGATCATGACAATCGCCAGCGGCCCCTTGGCAAGGGTCGCGGCCTCTGCTGTGATCATCTGCGATAGGCTGGTGTACTGCATGGGGCCTCTTGTCGGCGCGGTTTTGCAGTAGAATCGGTTAAATCGGCGTGCATTGCAAGCGCAGGGTGGCCCTGTTATGTCGCGGTAGATTTCCCGCACACGTTGGACCGATGCTATGACTGCGCCCAAAAAGCTGTTTATCAAGACCTATGGCTGTCAGATGAATGTCTATGACAGCGAACGCATGGCCGAAGCGCTGGGCGGACAGGGCTATGTCGAGACGTCGACAGCGGATGATGCAGATATGATTCTGCTGAATACCTGCCACATTCGCGAGAAAGCAGCTGAAAAGGTCTATTCCGAACTGGGCCGCCTGAAGCCGTTGAAAGAATTGAACCCCGATTTGAAAATCGGCGTGGCAGGATGTGTGGCGCAGGCGGAAGGCGAAGAAATCATGCGTCGCCAGCCCGCTGTTGATCTGGTGGTCGGCCCGCAAAGCTATCATCGTCTGCCGGAGATGGAGACAAAGGTCCGCAAGGGTGAAACCGCGCTTGATACGGATTTCCCGGAAGAGGATAAATTCGAGCACCTGAAATCGCGCCCCAAGGCAAAACGCGCCCCGGCGGCGTTTTTGACGGTTCAGGAAGGCTGCGACAAGTTCTGCGCCTTTTGTGTTGTGCCCTACACCCGCGGTGCCGAAGTTAGCCGCCCTGCCAGCCGCGTCTTGCAGGAAGCCCGCGATCTGGTTGAACGTGGCGTACGCGAAGTGACGTTGCTGGGCCAGAACGTAAATGCCTATCACGGGGCAGGGGATGCGGGCGACATGACGCTTGCGCAGCTGATCCGCGCCTTGGCCAAGGTCGACGGGCTGGAGCGGATCCGCTACACAACAAGCCATCCCAACGACATGGACGATGACCTGATTGCGGCCCATGGCGAAGTGCCCGAGCTGATGCCCTATCTGCATCTGCCGGTGCAATCGGGATCGGACCGGATTTTGAAACGGATGAACCGCAGCCATACCGCGGACAGCTATCTGCGCTTGCTGGAGCGCATTCGCGCCGCGCGTCCCGATATCATCCTGTCAGGTGATTTCATTGTCGGTTTCCCCGAAGAAACCGATGCTGATTTCGAGGCGACGATGGATTTGGTGCGCGAAGTGAAATACGGCTACGCCTATTCGTTCAAATACTCGACCCGCCCGGGCACACCTGCCGCCGAACGCGCCTTGGTGGATGCCGATGTGGCGGATGCGCGGTTGCAACGCCTGCAGGCCTTGATCACCGGGCACCAGCGCGAGATCCAGAACAGCATGGTCGGGCGTGACGTTTCGGTTCTGATTGAACGGGCAGGCCGCGAAGCGGGGCAGATGCTGGGCAAATCGGAATACCTGCATTCGGTGCATATCGAAAACTGCACCGCGCAAATTGGAGATATCGTAAATGTCAGAATCGCGGAGGCCAAAACCAATTCGCTGACCGCGCGACATCTTTAAGGGCGCGTTCAACCTTAGGGAGTGCGTGCCCGTTTGGTGCGAGTTTGCCACATTGCTGCCTTAATTCCATGTGTTTGCCCCACAATAAACCACTAAATGTAGAGAACAGTGCTTCACACCCTGCAAATTTTTACCTAACGTGTGTGACTAAGCGGGGATGGCCAGCCTAGATGCCGGACATGCCTTTCGTGGGGGAACATAAGAAGGAAAATGCTGTGGTGAACACAATCTCCAAAGCAATCCGCGCGGTGGCGAGCCTGTCACTTGCAGCCGCGATTGCGATGCCGATGGCTTTTGCGCCAACAAGTGCAGACGCACAAACACGTTCGCAGGGTGGCCGTGACAAAGGTGTTTATACACCGACCATCTGGGTTGATCCCGACGGCTGCGAACACTGGGTGATGGACGACGGTGCCGAAGGCTACATGACGCCCCACACCACACGTCAGGGTATCCCGGTCTGCCGCCGTGGCAACGTTTGTGGCGTGATGAAATCGGATCAGTTTTTCTCCACCGACAGCTACCGCATTCACAAAGCGGGCAAGGCGCGTCTGTCCGAGTTCTTCAAGAAAACCGGCGCTGTGTCCTATATCATTACCGGTCACACGGACAGCCGCGCGTCTGATGCCTATAATATGAAACTCAGCTATAACCGCGCCAACGCCGTTGCGGCCATTGCTGTGGCAAACGGGGCACGTATCGCCGATGTGCGCGGCTATGGCGAACGCCTGCCGGTTGCGGCCAATAACTCATCGCATGGGATGGCCAAAAACCGTCGCGTCGAAATCATCTGTATTCGCTAAGGGGACATGACGTGATCAAAACAAAAATTCTTCTTGTGACGGCCTGTGCCATCGGGCTGGGTGCCTGTAGCGATGTTGAGACCGGTATTCCGTTCCGCGGCTTGCCGTCGGACAAAACCGTCGACGGTGGCATCAACGCCCATCACCTGAGCACGCTTCAGGCTGGTATCTGGGTTGACCCGAACGGCTGTGACCACTGGATCATCGACGACGGTGTCGAAGGATACCTCTCCGCCCGTCTGGACAAATACGGCAAGCCCGTTTGCTCTGGCGTCGCACCGCCCACACACACAGTCGGCGACTTCAAAGGCGGCTCAAACATTGCGGATCCAAACTGATTTTGGCTCAAATTGTCAGCATCATCGGGCCGGAGTGTTTATCACTCTGGCCCGATTTGCGTTTCAGGGGTGCAATTTCCCCCGTTCGACCCTACCTGCTTGTGACACGCCTCAACCCAAGGAGCTTCCCTTGCCCCCAAGCGACCAAATGACGGCAGTACCTGCTGCTGACCCTATTGTGCTTGAATTCGCCGACAACCGTCTGCTGATTGATCTCTGCGGTGCCTATGATGCACATCTGGCGGCCATTGAAAAAGCGCTGGACGTCCAGATCATCCGGCGCGGGAACCAGCTAAGCATTCTGGGTGACACCGATAGCAAACAGCGGGCCGAAGGCGTGCTGAACACCCTCTATGCCCGCCTTGAAAGCGGACGCACTGTGGCCCCTGCCGAAGTCGAAAGCCTGCTGCGCATGGGCAGCCCGATGGCGGGAACACGCCCCCAGACGGGCGGCCAGCTGGAGATGCCGGTGGGCGACACCTTTGAAATCCAGACCCGCAAGAAACGGGTAGAGCCGCGCACAGATGCGCAGAAAGCCTACGTCAAATCGCTGTTTGATGATGAACTGACTTTCGGCATCGGCCCTGCGGGCACCGGCAAAACCTATCTGGCCGTCGCGGTGGGCATTAACATGTTCATCGGCGGGCATGTGGACAAGATTATTCTCAGCCGTCCCGCGGTCGAAGCGGGCGAAAAGCTGGGGTACTTGCCCGGGGATATGAAGGACAAGGTCGATCCTTACATGCAGCCGCTTTACGACGCGCTGAACGACTTCCTGCCGGGCAAACAACTGGCCAAGCTGATCGAAGAAAAACGTATTGAAATCGCGCCTTTGGCCTTTATGCGCGGGCGCACCCTGTCCAATGCTTTTGTCGTGCTGGACGAGGCGCAGAACGCGACGTCGATGCAAATGAAGATGTTCCTTACACGTCTTGGCAAAGGATCGCGCATGGTCATTACGGGTGACCGTACACAGATCGACCTGCCGCGCGGCGTGCCCTCGGGGCTTGCCGACGCGGAACGCCTGCTGAACAAGATCCCCAAAATCAGCTTCAATTATTTCACCTCCAAAGATGTGGTACGCCATCCTTTGGTTGCCGCAATCATCGAAGCTTACGAGGCGGACAACCCCGCCTCGTGATGCCACTCTTTCTTGCTCTTTTTGGCCTTATATCCTGCGGGGAGTCAGCTTTGCTGACGGGGCAGAGCCCCAAAAGAAGACGTTAAATGCAGAACATGGACATCGACATCGAAGACCCCCGCTGGGCCGCCCTTGATATCGAGGCGCTTTGCGAGACAGCTATCGGCGCAACCCTCACCCATCTCGGCCTGCCCCTTGACGCAGAAGTCAGCATTCTCGCCTGTGACGACGCCCGCATTGCAACCCTAAACGCGGAATTTCGCGCAAAAGTCACGCCTACCAATGTGCTTAGCTGGCCCAGCGAAGAGCGGGCCGCGACGCGCGCTGGCGGTCTGCCAAGTCCCCCCGAACCCGATCCGGGCGGGATGATCGAACTGGGTGATATCGCCATCAGCTATGACACCTGCGCCGCAGAGGCCCGCACTGCCGGCAAGAATATCGCCCATCACGTGACCCATCTGGTTGTTCATGGCACCCTGCATTTGCTGGGTTATGATCACGAAAACGAGCAAGATGCTGCCTTGATGGAAGGGCTCGAAGTCGAAATACTTGGTAAAATGGGTCTGGATGACCCATATAGGGAATCGTAGACGGTTTCGGCCGTGAATTTGCATGACAGGACCCAATGGGCGACACTGACGGACCATCTGACGCGGCGCAGAGCGCGCTACCGGATGAAAACACTGCTTCACCAGACGATGCAGCCTCGAAAACGGGCGGCTTTTTCTCTCGCGTCATTGGCGCACTCAGCCCGTCTGAAGGCGATCCCAGTTCGGAAATGACCCCGCTGCCCGTCGATCGGGTCTCTGCGCGCGGCATGATGAACCTGCGGCGGATGCGGGTCGATGACGTGTCTATTCCCAAGGCCGATATCACCGCAGTGCCGGTCACCATCACCATGGAAGAACTGGTGGCGGTGTTCAAAGACAGCGGGTTGACCCGACTGCCGGTATTTGACGGCACATTGGACACCCCTGTTGGCATGGCCCACCTCAAGGATCTGGCTCTGCAATATGGCTTTAACGGCAAGCCCAAGGACTTCGATCTGGCCGCTTTGCTACGTCCGCTGCTGTTTGTACCCCCGTCGATGGGGATCGGCGTGTTGCTGACAAAAATGCAGGCAGAACGCCGGCACATGGCGTTGGTGATCGACGAATATGGGGGTGTTGACGGGTTGGTCACCATCGAAGATCTGATCGAACAGGTCATCGGTGAAATCGAAGACGAACATGACATCGACGAAGCCACTTTCTGGAGCGTCGAGAAACCCGGCACCTATCTGGCGCTGGCCAAGACCCCGTTGGAAGATTTCGAGGCCGAGATCGGCCATTCCTTGACCGATCACGATGATGTTGATGAGGAAGAAATCGACACATTGGGCGGCTTGGTCTTTATGCTGTCAGGGCGGGTGCCGACACGGGGCGAAGTTGTGGTGCATCCCGATGGCTTTGAATTCGAAGTCATCGATGCTGATCCGCGCCGCATCAAACGTTTGCGGGTGCGCACGAACGGGGCGGTCCGGTGACACTCCGCTTGGCGGTGTGGCAAATGATGTGTTTGGCCGCGGCACTCGGGGCCATCGCGGCATTCGGGCAGGCCCCTTATGACCAACCGCTGATCCTGATGGCCGCGCTGGTCGGTGCGCTCTATTTCTTTTCCCAAGCAGAAAGCCCCCGTCAGGCGGCGGTCTTCGGCTGGGCCTTCGGGACCGGATATTTCGCCCATGCCCTGCAATGGATCGTCTCGCCTTTTATGGTGGATGTGGCGCGCCACGGCTGGATGGCCCCGTTTGCGCTGTTGTTTCTGGCGGCGGGGCTGGCGTTGTTCTGGGGGCTGGCGTTCTGGCTGGCGCGGCGCTTAAGCGGGCACAGCGCATGGGGGCTGGTGTTGACCTTCCCCGCTGTGGAACTTGTCCGCGCCTATATCTTTACGGGTTTTCCTTGGGCGATGTTTTCCCAGTCTCTGGTGGATAGCAGCGGCGGGCAGGCCTTGTCGTGGATTGGGCCATATGCGCTGAATCTTGTGATGATCGCCGTCGCAGTCCCCCTGAGCCAGACGGTCCAAACCTGGGTGGGGCGCACCCTGCGCTATGGTGCGATTTTACTGGGTCTGGGCGGCGTGGTCCTTCCGGTGATGGCCCCTGACGCCGTATCGGGCGATGGCATCATCCGCTTGATCCAACCCAATGCCGCACAGCGCGACAAATGGGATCCGGCGCAAATCCCGGTCTTTTTCGATCGCCAGTTAAAATATACGTCGGCATCGCCAACGGATGGGCGTGCGCGCCCCGATCTGGTTTTGTGGTCGGAAACGGCAATACCTTGGGTGCTTGATCGGGCTGCTCCGGCACTGGATCAAATTGCGCAAGCGGGCGACACGGCCGATGTCGCGCTGGGGGTGCAACGCCGCAATCCCGACCAGTATTTCAATTCGATGGTGGTGCTGGATAGCGCGGGTAGCGTGGCACAGACCTATGACAAGCATCATCTTGTGCCGTTCGGGGAATATATGCCTTTCGCGGATTTATTCGCCCGCGTCGGTGTCTTCGGTCTCGCACAGCGCGCGCTTGGCGGCTATGCATCCGGCCTCGGCCCGCAGTTGCTGGAATTTGGCGATTTGGGCCGTGCTTTGCCGTTGATCTGCTATGAGGCGGTGTTTGCGCACGACGTTAATGCGGCACCCGAACGACCCGATTTCCTGATCCAGATCACCAATGACGCGTGGTTCGGCAAAGCCGCCGGTCCGCGCCAGCATCTGGCACAGGCGCGGATGCGGGCGATCGAACAGGGGCTGCCGCTGGCGCGCGCCGCCAATACGGGCATTTCCGCGATGATTGATCCCTATGGTCGCGTGCTGGCCGCGCTACCGCTGAACGAGGCGGGGTTTATCGATGCGAACCTGCCATTGCCGCGAAAGCCGACGCTATACAGCCGCACGGGTGATCTGCCTTTTGCAGTTGTGTTGCTTCTGGGACTCGTCGCGGCGGCAATCGGCGCACGAAACCGTGAGGACGGGCTTAAGAATTGACGCCTATGAAGGGGGTCGTTAAGCCAGCGCAACTAATGTCACAACGGCTTCCTGACGTGGCATTTCATTTTTTACTGGAGCAGATATGTCCCGACAGAACTATATATTCACGTCCGAGTCCGTCTCGGAAGGTCACCCCGACAAGGTTTGTGACCGTATTTCCGACGCCGTGCTTGATGCATTTCTCAGCGAGGAACCCGAAGCACGGGTCGCCGCGGAGACATTTGCAACCACCAACCGTGTGGTGATCGGCGGCGAAGTCGGGCTGAGCGATCAGGCAAAGCTGACCCACTACATGGGCCAGATCGAGGACATCGCCCGCGCCTGCATCAAGGACATCGGTTACGCACAGGATAAGTTCCACCACGAGACCGTGGAAATCACCAACCTGTTGCACGAACAATCCGCCCATATTGCCCAAGGCGTCGATGCCTCTGGTAACAAGGACGAAGGCGCTGGCGATCAGGGCATCATGTTCGGCTTTGCCACGGATGAAACCGAACATCTGATGCCGGCACCGATCCACTATGCCCACGCGATCCTGCGCCGGCTGGCCGAAGTGCGCAAGGACGGCACAGAGCCGACATTGCGCCCCGACGCAAAAAGCCAGCTTTCCGTGCGCTATGAGGGCGGCAAGCCCGTAGGCGTGTCCTCCATCGTTCTGTCGACGCAGCATGAATTCGAGACCCAGACCAGCGCGGACATTCGCGAGATCGTAGAGCCCTACATTCGCGAAGTGCTGCCCGAAGGCTGGATCGACAAGGATACCCAGTGGCATGTGAACCCCACTGGCGTATTCGTCATTGGCGGGCCGGACGGCGATGCGGGCCTGACCGGGCGCAAGATCATCGTGGATACCTACGGCGGCGCGGCCCCGCATGGTGGCGGTGCATTTTCCGGCAAGGACCCGACCAAGGTGGACCGTTCGGCCGCCTATGCTGCACGTTATCTAGCAAAGAACGTGGTTGCAGCGGGAATGGCGACCAAATGTACCATCCAGCTGAGCTATGCCATTGGCGTGTCCGAACCGCTGTCCATCTATTGCGATACTTTCGGCACCGGCGAAGTCGATGACGCAGAAGTGGAGCGCGCGATCCGCAAGGTGATGAGCCTGACGCCGCGCGGTATTCGCGAGCATCTGCAACTGAACAAACCGATCTATCAGCGCACGGCGGCCTATGGGCACTTCGGGCGTGCACCGGACGAAGATGGTGGTTTTTCGTGGGAAAAACTGGATTTGGCGGACAAGTTGAAAGCCGAAGTTTAAGCCAACGGGCCGTTTCTATTGGTCAAGGCGGGGCGTTTTGCGCCCCGTTTTTGCATTAATGGGGGCCGGAACTGAAGGGCGACGGGGGTCTGTTGGACTTCGGTTCACTTTGCGCTTCCTTGGTGGTGCCGGCTGCATCCGTGAAATGGGCCAGCAAAGTGGCACCGTCCTGCCGCTCCATTTCGATCAGGAAAGACCAGAGGCTGAGGCAATTCTGTTCAGCGGCATCGGTCGCGGGGCAGTCGTTCAAGACGTGTTGTGCCCTTAGGTTCCGCATGTGCCGCATCAGCCTGCTGACCATTGGTTTGATGTCCTGTGCGCTGTGCGCGACTGCCCGCGCCAGCAACTGCGCGACTTCTTCGGCATCGAAATGCTTGGCGCTTGCAGGGGACAGAGGGGCCGTCATGACCAGCGCCTCCCTGACCGCACGGGCAAAGGCGTCTGACGACAGGGCATCTTTTTCCAGAAACCCGCAACATCCGGCGGCTTCTGCACGGTCAACAATACCGCTTTCTGCCAGCCCCGACACCATGAGCGCGGGCGTGTTCATATTGCGGGCACAAAGGTGCATCATATCGAGCGCATCAAGTCCGGTACCATCGGGCAAGGAGTAATCCAGCAGGATCAGCCCGAAGGTCGTTTGATCCAGCAGGTTGCGGAATTCGGTCAAGGAGGTGGCATTGCTTACGGTGCAGGTAAATTCGAGCCCCGAACAAAGCCGTGCCAGTCGATGCCTGTCAAAACGTTCGTCATCAAGGATCAGCACCTCAAGGCTGGTGCGGGTACCGACAGGTTTAAAGGGAGAAACCGGGCTGGTTTGAAACGCGGGCATCAGCAGATCCTTTGGGCAAAGCTCTGATATGTTTAAGAGTGCAGGCTTAACCGCGAATTAAGACTTTGAGCCAATACACCTGATAATACGGATGATTGTCGCGATTTTACCTTTCTCTGCTGTGCCTTTAAGCGGATCGCGAAATGCGCCTGCGCAAAAGCAGACCATTGCAGCGGGGCGCGTCGCAGGCTAAAGCCCCCGCCATGACGCAACCCACACGCCCCCACCGCAATTTCTATGGTCGCCTTAAGGGCAAGACCCTGAAACCCGCACAGCGCAGACATCTGGCCGAGGACCTGGATGGGCTTTCGCCCGGTCCGGTGTCCTGGGAGGACAACCCCGCGCGCGACCTTCTGGATCTGGGGGCGCTATTTGACGGCAAACCTGTCTGGCTTGAGATCGGTTTTGGCGGCGGCGAGCACATGGTGCATCAGGCAGCAACAAACCCTGACGTCGGCATCATCGGGTGCGAACCCTATATCAATGGTGTGGCGATGCTGTTGGGCAAGATCCGCAAGGCGGCGGTCGAAAATGTTTCGGTCTATCCCAATGATGTGCGGGACATGTTTGACGTCTTGCCCGAAGCCTCAATCGATCGCGCTTTCCTGCTGTATCCTGACCCATGGCCAAAATCCCGCCACCACCGGCGCCGGTTTGTGACCGAGGAGCATTTGGTGCCGTTGGCGCGGGCGCTCAAGCCCGGCAGTATTTTTCGTGTCGCGACAGATATTGAAGATTACGTGCGCCAAACCTTGGAAGAGGTGCCGAAGTTCGGGTTTGAATGGCTTGCCGAGGGACCCGCAGATTGGCGCAGGCCTTGGGATGACTGGATTTCGACGCGCTACGAGCAAAAGGCGCTGCGCGAAGGCCGTGTGCCGCATTATCTGACGTTTCGCAGGCAGTGAGCGAAAGGTGCGGGCAAGCCCGCATTCGATTTTATTAATTTTCCTAGGAAAATTTGTACGAGGCTCTGCCTCGCGCTCCGCAGGATATAGGGCCAAAAAGAGACGACATGTGGTGTGCCTTGGCATGGACGCATGTCTTTTGCTGGGCTAGAAGTTTTTAAAAATAGTGAAGGACGGGTTTATGTCGGGCCATGGTGATCCAATTCCAATGATGTCGAGCGCTTGTGGGCCGCTTTCGGGAACCGCCGAGGTGCCGGGGGACAAGTCGATTTCGCATCGCTCGCTGATCCTTGGGGCCATGTGTATTGGCAAGACCACGATCGAAGGATTGCTGGAGGGGCAGGACGTTCTGGATACCGCCAAGGCGATGCGGGCGTTCGGCGCGGAGGTGACGGATCATGGTGGTGGATCATGGTCGGTTGAAGGTGTCGGTGTTGGCGGCTTTGCCGAGCCGGACGGTGTGATTGATTGCGGCAACTCCGGCACCGGTGTGCGGTTGATCATGGGAGCGATGGCGACATCACCGATTGTGGCAACATTCACCGGAGATGCCAGTTTGAACGGGCGGCCGATGGCGCGGGTCACGGATCCTTTGTCGGCCTTCGGGTGCCGTTCGGTTGGCCGCAGCGGCGGGCGATTGCCGATGACGTTGGTGGGGGCCACGGAAGCGTTGCCTGTGCGTTATGTCGTGCCGGTGCCGTCGGCGCAGGTAAAATCGGCCGTATTGTTGGCGGGGTTGAACGCACCTGGAAAGACCGTGGTGATAGAGGCCGAGGCGACGCGCGACCACACCGAGCGGATGTTGGCAGGGTTCGGGGCAGAGATTACAACGGAGCAGACCGACGAGGGACGGGTGATTACCCTGACCGGTCAGCCCGAGTTGCAGGCGCAGCATATTGAAGTGCCGCGTGATCCAAGTTCAGCGGCGTTTCCGGTTTGTGCGGCGCTGATCGTACCGGGGTCGGATGTGCTGGTCCCCGGTATCGGGTTGAACCCGACGCGGGCGGGGTTGTTTACCACGCTGCGCGAAATGGGCGCTGATTTGACATATGAAAATGAACGGGTCGAGGGCGGTGAGCCGGTGGCGGACCTGCGGGCGCGGTTTTCGCCAGACCTGAAGGGCATTGAAGTGCCCCCCGAACGGGCCGCGTCGATGATTGATGAATATCCGGTGCTCTCGGTTGTGGCGTCTTATGCGCAGGGTCAGACGGTGATGCGCGGCGTGAAAGAGCTGCGGGTTAAAGAAAGTGACCGGATTGATGCAATGGCTGTCGGATTGCGTGCCAACGGGATCGAGGTTGACGAGGGGCCTGATTGGTGGATCGTCACAGGGCGCGGGCATGGTGAGGTCCCCGGTGGGGCGATCTGTGCGAGCCATTTGGATCACCGGATCGCGATGTCGTTCCTGATCCTTGGAATGGCAGCGCAAAAACCGGTGCGCGTGGATGACGGCGGGCCAATTGCCACGTCGTTTCCGATTTTCGAGCCCTTGATGCAGCAACTCGGTGCGCAAGTGGAGAGAACGGACGCATGAGCCGGATCCTGAAAATCACGGGCGGGCTGTCGGCAGTTTTGTTTGTGTTTCTCGTGGTTCTTGGCAAGGGGTGGCTGGAGCAAGGCGGCTTTGCTGTCTTTGATGCACATTTCGGCGGCTATTCCGTCGAGGGCGCGCGGGAATACCTTGCCGAACTGGCGCAGGCGGGTCGCACGGATTTGTATCTGGGCGTTTTTCGTTGGGTAGATACGGCTTTTCCGCTGCTTTTATCGTTTACTTTGGCGGGCGTGATCTGGACCCAGGCATGGGGCATGCCGGTTGCGGTGCGCGGGTTGGTGGCGCTGACGCCGTGTTTTTATCTGGGGCTTGACCTGGCGGAAAATGCGGCGATTGCGCATATGTTGCAGTTCGGGCCGCAGGTGTCGGCAGGGGCTATTTTACAGGCAAGTGCCTATACCGTGGCCAAATGGATTTGTCTGGCGCTGGCAATGTTGCTGGCTGTTTGGGCGTGGCGGTTGTCGCCTAGAAACGGGGCGTCATCATGAGCACGACACAAGGGTTCACCGTCGCCATCGACGGGCCGGCAGCATCGGGTAAAGGTACGATTTCCAAAGCGGTGGCGGCACATTTCGGGTTTGCGCATCTGGACACAGGGTTATTGTACCGCGCGGTCGGGGCCAAGGTTTTGCTGGGGGTGGATGCCTTGGACGCGGCGCGTGCACTTGTCCCTGATGATCTGGACGGCGACGCCTTGCGCACGCCTGATGTCGCGCAAGAAGCCAGCAAAGTGGCCGCTTTGCCAGACGTCCGCGCGGCACTGGTTGATTTCCAGCGTAGTTTTGCGGCGCGTGCAGGGGGCGCGGTGTTGGACGGTCGCGATATCGGCACGGTAATTTGCCCCGGCGCGCAGGTGAAGCTGTTCGTGATTGCCGATGCGGTTGTGCGCGCGCGCCGCCGGTTCGAGGAGCTGTCGGGCAAGGGGATCGATACCAGTTTCGAGGACGTGCTGGCCGATGTGCAGACCCGCGATGAACGCGATATGGGCCGTGCTGACGCGCCCTTGCGCCCTGCGGCGGATGCGGTCGAGATTGATACCTCGTCGTTGAGTATCGAAGAAGCGGTGGCCCAGACGATTGCCGTGATCAAGGCTGTGATGGGCAAGTAGTACCCGTGCGCCTGCGCTGATCACCAAAGGGTGCTTGGCGCGTGAACGGATGGCAGGCTAGGCTTGGGGTGTTTCCAGCCGAAAGGATGCTGCCGTGAAGAAATTGATCCTGACATTTGTTATCTTGGGGTGGGCCGGCATTGCTGCTGCCCAGACTGCCGCCCCCGGGCCGGCCCCGTCTGGTGAACCGGCGATGACGTTGCAGCGGCTGGCGCAGATTGTTCAGGCGCTGGATCCTGATGTGATCGCCCGCGGACCGGCGCTGGAATTCACGCTGGACGATATTCCGGTCATCGTGATTGCCGACCAACGGGCCGACAGGATGCGGGCGATGGTGCCGATTGCCAGCGTCGAGGGTTTGGGCGAGGCGGATCTGCTGCGCCTGATGCAGGCGAATTTTGATGCCGCACTGGATGCGCGATACGCGGTGGCGCACGGGCGGTTGTGGGGGGTGTTTATTCACCCGCTGTCACCGCTGGAAAAGGATCAGTTCCTGTCGGGGCTGGTTCAGACCATCACCGTCGCCAAGACATATGGTACCGCCTACACCGGGGGCGCTGCGATCTTTGGCGGGGGAGATTCCGGCACGATCTATCAGGACCTGTTTGAAGAGTTGCGCAAGAAAGGGGAGGCCCTGTGATTGCAGGGCCGTCGGTCAGGCCTACATCATGGAATAGCAATAAGAGGAAATACAGACCATGATGACTGCAAAAGACTATCTTGATGCCGCAAACGCCGTTGTGCCGACATTGAACGCCGCAGAGGCGATCGAGAAGTATAACAACGGAACGGGCGCGTTCATTGACGTGCGCGACAGTGCTGACATCGCCAAAACCGGCACCATCAAAGGGGCGCACCGGATTCCGCGCGGCATGATCGAATTTCGCGCCGACCCCGCAATGAAGGACTTTCACAACCCGATTTTTGAACAGCATGCAGAGTTGTATCTGATCTGTGGCGCGGGCGGTCAGGCGGCGCTAAGCGGCAAGACCCTGATGGATATGGGATATACCAACGTCACCAATATCGGCGGCTTTCCGGGCTGGAAAGAAGCGGGCGGGCCGGTCGAAGCGGGCTGAGAGGCTAGCCGATCTGGTGGAGGGCAAAGGCGAGGATGACACCTATTGCCACCGCAATACCGGTTAATTCCTGATCCTGCTTGTAGGCTTTGGGAAACACTTCAGTCGCGAGCGAGGAAACAACCGCGCCCGCGGCGAAGGCCTGTATGATCGCCAGCGGTATCTCTGCCACAGGCGACAACAACAAATAGCCGAGGATCGCCGCAGCGCTCAGCACTGCGGCGGTCAGCGCCCAGACACCCAAAATCTTGCCCCGCGACCAGCCGTTATTGGCCATTTCGCGCGCGCCACCGGCCGCTTCGGGCAGGTTGGACAGGAATATCGACCCGGCCAGGGCGAGAACGGCCATGGGTTCGACGGTGATCAGAACCACCCCCAAGGCGACGTTTTCGGGTATACCGTCGAGCACGATCGCGGCCAGCAGGCCCGCACCGCTGTCTTCGCCCACCCGATTGTCGATCCATGTGTCCACGGCGGTGAACACAACCGACCCGCAGCCGAACGCGGCCAGCACCAGCCACAGCGCCGCCTTTTCACTTGCCGGCTCAAGGAGTTCGCTGACAACGGAAATGATCAAGGCCCCGCCTGCCATCGCGACAAGGAACCCTTCAAGCTTGGCCGGAAACCGGCCCCAAAGCCCCCAAGCGGCCCCGAGAATCAAAGCGCCCGAGGTGGCGCAGATCACTGCAACAATCAACATGACGCCAGATTGACCAGTTTTCCGCGGTCCTGCCAAGAGGGGCGAGCGGCAAGTGCCCGCCTTTCAGCGGGGAAGGTGGCCCAGCCCCTTGCAGCACTGGCAAAACTGCCCTATACGCGCGTCTGTCTAAGGGGCGGAAACAAGCCACGGGCGCATCATTCAGGCAGGGTCGGAGTCTTCCGGCCCTCTTTCTTTTGCGTCTAGGTGCCGTAACGAACGACCAATTCACATCCAAGACCGGCGGAGACAACCGCACGGCCAGAAACAAAACCTAAAGGAAACGTATAACTACATGTCAAATGCTATGGACGAATTTGAAGCCCTTTTGAACGAGAGCTTCGAGATGGACACCCCCGAAGAGGGTTCCGTTGTTAAAGGCAAGGTGATCGCAATCGAAGCGGGCCAGGCCATCATCGACGTCGGCTACAAAATGGAAGGCCGTGTCGAGCTTAAAGAATTTGCTGATCCCGGCGAATCCCCGAAAATTGCTGTTGGCGACGAAGTCGAAGTATTCCTTCGTCAGGTCGAAAACTCCCGCGGTGAAGCGGTTATCTCACGCGAGATGGCCCGTCGCGAGGAAGCATGGGACCGTCTGGAAAAAGCCTACGCTGCAGAAGAGCGCGTCGAAGGTGCGATCTTTGGCCGTGTCAAAGGTGGTTTCACTGTAGATCTTGGCGGCGCTGTTGCGTTCCTGCCCGGCTCTCAGGTCGATGTGCGCCCCGTGCGCGATGCCGGCCCGCTGATGGGTCTCAAGCAGCCGTTCCAGGTTCTGAAAATGGACCGTCGTCGTGGCAACATCGTTGTATCGCGTCGTGCAATCCTTGAAGAATCACGTGCCGAACAGCGTGCCGAAGTTATCGGCAACCTGACCGAAGGTCAGGAAGTTGACGGTGTGGTCAAGAACATCACCGAATACGGTGCGTTTGTTGATCTGGGCGGTGTTGACGGCCTGTTGCACGTCACAGACATGGCATGGCGTCGTGTGAACCACCCGTCCGAGATCCTCGCCATTGGCGAAACGATCAAGGTGCAGGTCATCAAGATCAACAAAGAGACACACCGTATCTCTCTCGGCATGAAGCAGTTGCAAGAAGATCCATGGGATCTGGTTGCGGCGAAATACCCGCTGGAATCCTCACACACTGGCCGCGTCACCAACATCACCGACTACGGTGCCTTTGTTGAGCTGGAGCCGGGCGTTGAAGGACTGGTTCACGTTTCCGAAATGTCCTGGACAAAGAAGAACGTACACCCCGGCAAGATCGTGTCTACGTCTCAGGAAGTCGAAGTCATGGTTCTGGAAATCGACGGTGCCAAGCGCCGCGTTTCCCTTGGCCTCAAGCAGACAATGCGCAACCCATGGGAAGTGTTTGCAGAAACACACCCCGAGGGCACGGAAGTCGAAGGCGAAGTCAAGAACATCACCGAATTCGGTCTGTTTGTTGGCCTCGACGGCGACATCGACGGCATGGTGCACCTGTCCGACCTGTCATGGGACCAGCGTGGCGAAGAAGCCATTCAGGATTACCGCAAGGGCGACACGGTTCAGGCCGTTGTCTCCGAAGTTGACGTTGAGAAAGAGCGCATCAGCCTCTCGATCAAAGGTGTCGGCGGTGACAAGTTCGCAGAAGCAGTGGGCGGCGTGAAGCGCGGCTCTGTTGTGACTGTAAACGTGACCTCCATCGAAGATGGCGGCATCGAAGTGGAATACGAAGGCATGAAAGCCTTTATCCGCCGCTCCGATCTGTCCCGTGACCGTGCAGAGCAGCGCCCAGAGCGTTTCTCCGTTGGTGACAAAGTCGACGTGCGCATCACAAACGTGGATGCAAAAGCACACCGTCTTGGCGTCTCCATCAAGGCGCGTGAGATCGCAGAAGAGAAGGAAGCGGTTGAGCAGTATGGCTCCTCTGACTCCGGCGCATCCTTGGGTGATATCCTTGGTGCAGCTCTGAAGGGCGACGAATAAGCTACTCTGCCGTAAGGTATGAACAGGAAAGGCCCTTCGCGTAATGCGGGGGGCCTTTTTCGTGGCGAATCGCCTTTGTGCGGGGCGCGGATTTGGCAGTCATCTGACGCTACTTTGCGCCACCCCTTCGTGCAGGGCGTAAAATAACGTCCAAAAACAGCATGTTCCCCTCGAAAAAGTGCTGTCTACGGTGGTGCACCGGCTTCCCGTGTGAAAGGTTTCTTCCTATAGTCAGGTACGATCTGCCAACAACAAATGTCTCGTGGGGGGATGCGAAAATGATCCGGTCAGAACTGATCCAGAAGATTGCGGACGATAATCCACATCTTTATCAACGCGATGTCGAACGGATTGTGAATACCATCTTTGACGAGATCACGACGGCCATGTCCGGCGGCAACCGTGTAGAGCTACGCGGATTTGGCGCGTTTTCGGTAAAAAAACGTGACGCGCGCGTGGGGCGTAACCCGCGCACCGGCGAAACGGTTCATGTCGAAGAGAAACACGTGCCGTTTTTCAAAACCGGTAAACTGCTTCGCGACCGCCTGAACGGGAATTCCTAATGCGTTACGTGCGTTACCTATGCATCGCGGTTTTTGCTGTCGCCCTTATTTCGGTCGCCTTGGCGAACCGCGGTGTTGTGACCTTGCAGGTCCTGCCACAAGAAGTTGCCGGCTGGTTTGCGGTGAACCCTTCGGTGCAACTGCCGCTGTTTCTGGTGATCCTTGGCAGCATCGTTGCTGGCCTTTTGGTCGGCTTTGTCTGGGAATGGATCCGCGAATACGGCGAACGGGCCGAAAAGGCGCGGTTGGCGCGCGAAACCCGCAAGCTGGAGCGCGAAATTGCGCGGCTGAAGGGCGAAAAGCATCAGGGCAAGGATGAAGTCCTCGCGCTGTTGGACGAGGCCAGCTGAGCCGCGCCATGCCTTCGAACATCAATGTAAAGATTTGCGGCGTTACGCGGGCGCAGGATATTGACGCGTCGGTCAAGGCCGGGGCCCGCTATATCGGGCTGAACTTTTTTCCGAAATCACCGCGGTTTACGACGCTGGAACAGGCGCGGGACCTGGCGTTGGGCACGGCCGAGGGAATCTGCAAGGTCGGTCTGGTTGTGAACCCGACGAACCCCGAACTGGACGCGCTGACGGCAACCGTGCCCCTTGATATGATCCAGCTGCACGGGAGCGAGACGCCCGAACGGGTGGCCGAGGTCAAACAGCGCTACGGGTTGCCGGTGATGAAGGCCGTGGGCGTCGCTACGGCAGATGACCTGCTTGTGTTGGACAGCTATGCGACGGTGGCGGACCAGCTGCTGGTGGATACCAAGCCGCCGAAAGATGCGAAACTGCCTGGCGGGAACGGACTGGCGTTCGACTGGACCTTGATTGCCGGCCGGCGCTGGAACGTGCCGTGGATGCTGGCAGGCGGGTTGAATGCCGGCACGGTAGCCGAAGCCATTCGCGTGACAGGGGCCCGTCAGGTCGATCTGTCATCAGCGGTAGAATCGGCACCCGGTGTAAAGGATGCCGGTTTGATACAGGCGTTTTGTGACGCAGCCCTGGCCGATTGAGCAGGCAAAGCCTGCATTCGATAAGATTCAATTGGGGCGCTGCCCCAAACCCCGCAGGATTTAGGGCCAAAAAGAGAAGAGGCCGGTTTAGATGGTCTGGTCGTAATCGCCGACGCCTTCTTCGGTGCGGATGACTGCGTCGACATCTTTAAAAATGGCGCGCATTTCAGCGTCGGAGTCGGGGCTTTCGCAAACGACCACAAGGTTCGGCGTGTTGGACGACGCCCGCACGAGGCCCCATGCCCCGTTTTCAAGGATCACGCGTGCGCCGTTGACTGTGACGACCTCTTTGATCGCGCGGCCCGCGATCTGTTCGCCGGCTTCATGTTTGGCGACCAATTTAGCGACGATGCGGTCGAGGATGTCATATTTGTCCTCGTCCGACGCATAGGGCGACATGGTGGGCGTGGCCCATGTTTGCGGCAGGGCTTTGCGCAGGTCTGACATGGACATATCTGGGTTGCGGTCCATCAGTTTGCAGATTTCCACAGCCACCCGCATGCCGCAATCGTAGCCGCGCCCGATAGGTTCGGCGAGGAAATAGTGACCGGATTTTTCGAAACCGGCCAGAGCACCGATTTCTTTGACCCGCCGCTTCATGTGTGAGTGACCGGTTTTCCAATAATCCGCCGTCACACCGTGTTTGATCAACTCGGGGTCGGAGGCAAACAGGCCGGTGGATTTCACATCGGCCACGAAGGTCGCGTTAGGATAGATCTTGGCCAGATCACGGGCCATGATCACGCCGACCTTATCGGCAAAAATTTCTTCGCCTTCATCATCCACCACGCCGCAGCGGTCGCCGTCACCGTCAAAGCCAAGGGCCAGATCAGCCCCCGAAGCTTTCACAGAGGCGCTCATGTCATGCAGCATTTCCATGGCTTCGGGATTAGGGTTGTAGTGAGGGAAGGTGTAATCAAGCGTGTTGTGGCTATCGACCACTTCGACGCCGATGCGTTTAAACAGTTCCGGCCCGAAAGCGGAGGCCGTACCGTTGCCGGTGGCGCAGACCACTTTGAGTTTGCGGGTCATTTTGAAATCACCCACAAGATCGTCAAGATAGGCTTCGCGCACGCCATCGACGAATTCGTATTTGCCACCGTCGCGCGGCATGCCTTCGCCATTCAGCACGATGTCGCGCAGTTCGGCCATTTCGTCCGGGCCATGGGTGAGGGGGCGTTCAAAACCCATTTTCACGCCGGTCCAGCCGTTGGGGTTATGCGACGCTGTAACCATCGCGACAGCAGGCGCGTTCAGGTGGAACTGCGCGAAATAGGCCATTGGGGACACGGCGGGGCCGATATCTTTGACGTGAATTCCGGCCTGCATCAGGCCCAGCATCAGCGCGTTTTTGATCGACAGGGAATAGTCGCGATAATCGTTGCCGACAGCAATCACCGGTTCGATGCCACGGCGGTGCATTTGCGTGCCAAGGCCAAGGCCAAGGGCGGTGATGCCGGGGAGGTTGATGTCGTCAGGATATTTCCAACGGGCATCATATTCGCGAAAACCGGTGGGCGTGATCATCGCGTCACGCAGGAATTCCCACGTATTCTGGGAAACGGTAGGGGCGGGTTTGCTCACGTCGGGATGCCTTCTTCTAGAAAATGGGGCTTTAGAATGTAAGGGGATGTTTTTTGGCCAAAGCGTCAAACTGCATCAGCGTCGCGATGAGGTTTGGCATCTGGTCAAGGTAAATGGAATTGGGGCCGTCGCTGGGCGCATTGTCGGGGTCTTCGTGGGTTTCGAGGAAGACAGCCGCGACACCGATGGCGACAGCAGCGCGCGCCATCACAGGGGCAAATTCACGCTGGCCGCCAGAGGATCCGCCAAGGCCGCCGGGTTGGGCGACAGAATGGGTCGCGTCCATGACAACCGGATAACCGGTTTGCGCCATTTGGGGCAGGGAACGCATGTCGGCAACAAGCGTATTATAGCCAAAGGAGGTGCCGCGTTCGGTCAGCAGGATGCGTTCGTTGCCTGTTGATTTGATCTTGTCGACGATGTTGCCCATTTCCCATGGGGCGAGCCATTGGCCCTTTTTCACATTCACGACTTTGCCTGTGTTGCCTGCGGCCAGCAGCATATCGGTCTGGCGACACAGGAATGCGGGAATCTGCAGGACATCAACGACTTCGGCGGCGATGGCGCATTGTGCTTCGGTGTGAACATCGGTCAGCACGGGCACATCATTGGCGCGCGCGACGGATTGCAGAACCTTGAGACCCTCGTCGATGCCCAGACCACGAATGCCGGCCAGCGACGTGCGGTTGGCCTTGTCATAGCTGGCCTTAAAAACATATTGCGCGCCGACGGCGGCACAGGCTTCTTTCATCTGGCCTGCGATCATCTGGGCGTGGGTTTCGCTTTCCAGCTGGCAGGGGCCGGCAATAACCGTAAGCGGGCAATCGTTGCCAATGATGACATCACCAATTGTGACTTGGGTCATGAGGTTACCTGTTCTCTGAGGATCGATGCTGTAAGCGACAACATAAGATAGATGCCTGCAAAGATCAGAAATGCCAAGATCGTGTTTTCGAATTTGCGCGGATAGGTGGGTTCTTCCGGCGCGACAGGTTCAACGGCGACCGTCAGATAGCGGACCTGACGGCTGGCTTCTGAGCGGGCCTGATCCATCGCGGTTTGTGCGGACTGAAGCACCATATCCGCAGCGGCCAGATCGGTCTGGGCAAGCTGCATGCGCACGGATTGTTCGGCAAGCGAATTGTCACCGGTGGTCGAGGAACTCATTTTGTCTTTCAGTTTCTCAAGCTGTTCCTCCAGTCGGCGCACATCGCCGCGCGCGCCGTCTACTTTGGCGCGGTTGGGGCGGGCATTGTCGAGCAGGGCAGACAGCTCCAGTTCTTTTTCGATCAACAGACCCTCGTAGGTGGTAATCTGCGTGCGGATCGCGACGATCTCTGCCTGCGGATCCACGCCGTTTTCGACCTGCATGCGGATCAGGGCTTCTTGCGCATCGCGGCGTTTTTGCTGCGCCGTTGCAAACCCCTCCAAGGCATCTTTCATGCCGTCTTCACGCTTTTGCTTGGACAGGTTGTTCACACGCTCTTCGGCATAATCGATCAGGCTTTCGGAAAAGGAGGCGGATATATTGGGATCACCGGCAATGACCTCCATACGGATCACACCTTCGGTGGGATCATATCCGATTTTGACGTTCTTTTTATAGATCTTATACGCCTGTTCATTGGTCGCTCCTGCCTCCAGCCGCTGGATCGGATCTATGTTTGGATCGGAGAAATGGTCGGTAAAGCCCACATCCTGATCCAGACGCAGCATCGCGTCTTTTGATTGCAGATAGGCCTGCGTTGCGATGCTGTCGGCGGAGTTGGCAAACTGCGTGGGCAAGATGTTCCCGAAGGGGCTGGCCCCGCCGCCGCCTTCGCTTTGGATGATCAGAAACTGGCTGTTGGTGGCGTACATCGGGGTCGCCACGTTGTAAAAGTAGTATCCGGCGGCGAAGGTCGGCAGCATGACGAAAAACGCCAGACGCACCAGCAGCAGGCCCAGCTTGCGCCGCCTGCGGTTCGAGATGTCGCGCTGGATCTGGGAAATCTCCCGCGCGCGCCGTTCTGCGGGACTGCCGTCAACGGCGGGCAGGGTGTTGCCGCCTGCGGGCACTGTCTGGGGCAGCTGGTTTCGGGCCGTTTCGATCCGGCCCAACTGTTGGGGCCCGTCCGCGCCGTCACCTTCGGGCACCACAAGCTCAAGCATGTTCGACCGTTGAAACGGGTCGATGCCCTTGGTCCGCAGCAGGCGTACGGCATCGAAATCGGAGATCGGGGCCAGATCGTGTTTCTGTGCAACGCGTCGCGCCATGCGCAACTGGCGCCCTGTCAGCCCCTCGCGGCGGATGGCATCGATATCGGTTTCTCCAGCCACTTCTGCGGCCGAGGAAACAGCCCCGTCGCGCGGCGGCGCTGGTGCGTCCGCCACGGGTGCCGCGGCTTTCGGCGGCATCGGTGCCGCAGGGGCTGCTTTTGGCGGGGTCGCAGGCGGTTGGTTGGGCTGCGACACGGCTTTGGGGGCCGCAACCGGCGTGTCCTGGGCCACAGCATCCGAGGGGGGCGTGTTCCGCTTAATGCGGAATTTTCTAGCCTTGGGTTTCGTAGTCATACAGCTGTTTCGCTTCTTCCAAGGTATCGAACATGCGCAACTGGCCATCCAGCAGGACAGCGGCAGAGCGCGCGAATTTTTGTAACGTCTCGGGCTGGTGCGCGACGATGATGATCGTTGTGGTGCGCAGCCGCTCTTGCAGGATTTCCCCGGCCTTGCGGTTGAACTCCACATCGGTGGTGGAGGGCATGCCCTCGTCAATCAGGTACATGTCGAAATCAAGCGCCAGCATCAAGGCAAACGAAAACCGCGCCCGCATACCGGCGGAATAGGTGCCCAGCGGCTGGTCAAAATATTCACCAAGGTTGCACAACCAGCGGCAAAAGCTTTCGACATAATCGGGATCAAGCCCGTAGAGCCGCGCGATATAACGGGCGTTTTCCATGGCGGAAACCTTGCCCACAACACCGCCCATAAACCCGAGCGGAAAGGAGATGTTGCAGCTGCGCCGGATTTCGCCCTCGTCAGGTTTTTCCAAGCCTGCCATCATATTGATCAGCGTTGTTTTGCCGGTGCCATTGGGCGCGAGAATGCCCAAAGACCGGCCCAGTTCAACCTTGAACGAGACCTTGTCCAGGATCACCTTGTGCTGGGTGCCTGTCCAATAGGACTTTGAAACATTTTCGAATTCCAGCATGCCTGCTCCGGTTGCTGCCTGTGTGATGCGCCTCGCCCTCTTGTACCAAAGGGTCGTTCAGCGGCCTACACCGCGACTTAGGCGACATTATGTCCTAGATGGAAACAAATGTCCAAGTCACGATGTATTGGCGCAGCATTCCAACGGGCACAAGGGAGGAAAAGTTGTTAACCATTTCCTCCCCTTGCCCTCAGGCGATGGCCTGCCAGACCAGACCGGCCGCAAGGGCACCGGTCAATGCAAACCCGAGATAGGCGGCAAAAACGCGGGGTTTCACCAATGCCCAGACGGCGATTGCGGCAGGAATACAGCTGACCCCGCCCGCGATCACGAATGACATGGCAGCACCGTTGCTCATGCCTTGGGCGAGCAAGGCGTCAATCAACGGCACGGCGGCATAGCCGTTCAGGTAAGCGGGTGCCCCCACCAATGCGCCCAGCAGGATCGGCATGAAGCCGCTGCCGCCAAGGAAACCGGCAATCATATCTGCAGGCACATAGCGCAGCATCAAAGCTTCGATCAGATAAGCGAGCGTCAACCATTTGGTAAGGAACAAGGCGTTGCTGCGGGCGGTATCGGCAAAGGTTGCACGCCGGTCGCTGTGGTTCCAGAATTGCCAGACCGGCGCACCGGAAAACGGTTTTGACGAAGAACAACAGCTGCTTGTCGCAGGCGCTTCGCGCAACGGATTGGCGAATATCGCGGTATTCGCCATCAGCATCACACCAAATCCGCCGAACATGCCAAGGCTGACCGCCGCCACGGTTTTGGCCAGTGCAAAATCAAACCCAAGCGTGCCGGAGGTGATGGCGAACATCGCGGGGTCCATCAGGGGAGAGGCCAGCCAGAACGCCATAACCGCGCCCAAAGGGGCCCCGACAGCGAGAAGTGCGGCGATAAACGGGATGACTTCGCATGAGCAAAAGGGTGATATCCCGCCCAAAAGGGCTGCCATCACGACCATTCGCGCGGGGTTGCCCTCGAACGCGCGGGCCAGCAAGCTTTCCGCGCCCGATGCCTTGAGGTAGGCGACCGCGAGCACGGCGAAGGCGATGAAGGGCGCCGTACCGCCAAGTGCCTTGAGCGTGAAGGTGATCGTTTCGCCCAGAGTTTGAGGGGCGAAAACCGCAACCAGTGCGAGGAGCAGCGCAATGATCCCCCATGCGCCGGGGTTCCAGCGTTTGAACAGGGTGCCAGCGGGCGCGCTTGGGGCATGTGTGGTATCAGGCATGATCGTGATCCTTGCAGGGGGCGGGGGCATCCGCGCAGCATTCGGTTAAAAGGAAATGGGCGAGGGCTTCGACCTCGGCATAGGCGACAGCGGCACAAATGGTGCTGCGGCCCTGACGCTTTTGTTTCACAAGGCCAGCGGCATTCAACAGCTTAAGGTGATGGGTCAGCGTGGAACCGGTTACATCAGTACGCGTGCCGAGTTCACCAATGCTTAACCCCTCCGGTCCCGCGCGCACCAGACAGCGCAGCACGGACAGACGTTGTTCGGACCCGAGCGCGGCAAAGCTGGCAGCCGCAAGGGTAAGGGGCGGTGTGGGGGACGATTCCGTTTTCATGTTTCTAGAAGTATCGAAATAAAACGCTGGCGCAAGGCTTATTTCGGCAGATTTCGAAATGTTTTTCCACGTCGAGGGGTTGGCACGCCCCGGACATCGGGTATCACGTCCCCATGAAAGATATGCGCGATGATCTGAGGGCCTGCACCCTTTGTGCAGATAGGTTTGCCGCCACCGCAACGGCGCATCGGCCCAATCCGATCGTCTGGTTTGCGCCAAAAGCGCGCATTCTGATTGCGTCCCAAGCGCCCGGTTTGCGCGTTCATGAAGCAAACACCCCTTTCTGGGATGCGTCGGGCCAGCGCCTGCGCGCGTGGCTTGGCATGGATGAAGACACATTTTATGACCGCAACAAGGTCGCGATCCTGCCGATGGGCTTTTGCTTTCCGGGCTATGATGCAAAGGGCAGTGATTTACCGCCACCACCGGTTTGTGCGCGCACTTGGCGGGCGGATGCCTTGGCGATGCTGCCCGACGTGCGCTTAACGGTTCTGATCGGTGGCTATGCGATGAAATACCATCTGGAAGGTTTTACCAAGGTGACGGAGGCTGTCGCGGGCTGGCGCGATCATCCGACGGGCGTGTTTTGCTTGCCTCACCCTTCGTGGCGCAATACCGGATGGCTCAAGAAAAACCCGTGGTTTGCGGCGGATGTCCTGCCGCGGCTACAGGGTGCTGTAAAAGAGGTGCTGAATGGCTGAGATGACCCCGCTGGATGTGGCCCATGCCGCGATGATAGCCGCAGAGCAGGACGATGCCGCACGGTTGCGGTTCTATGAACGGATTGCCGATGTCGAACTGTATCTGCTGCTGGAGGCGGAGCCGGACGAGGATCAGATCAATCCGGTGTTGCTGGACGACGGCTATGTTATTGTGTTCGACCGCGCCGAGCGTTTGGCCGCCTATGTTGGGGATGCAGCACCCTATGTGGCGCTGTCGGGCCGCGCGATTGCCGGCATGCTGGACGGGCAGGATCTGGGGCTGGCGGTGAACATCGGCGTGGCTCCGTCCGAAATTCTGCTGCCTGCCGGAGCGATGGCGTGGCTGCGCGATACGCTGTCGCAGCAGGCGGGCGAGGTTGAGGCACGGATTGAAACCGTTTTGCCGCCCAAAGGTCTGCCAGAGGCGTTGATCACTGCGATTGACGGCAAACTGGCCACAGCGACGGGTATGGCAGCCGGCGCGTTTCTGGTTGCGGTCGAATATCAGGGCGGCGGGCGTGGGCATTTGTTGGCTTTCGTCGGGGCGATCCCGCGTGCGCAAGACGCGCTGGTGCGGGCCGCCTCCGAGGCGCTGACGTTTTCGGGGATCGAAGCGGGGGCAATGGACGTGGGTTTCTTTGGTCCTGATGATCCGACCGTGGCGAAACTGGCCAAGGTGGGTCTGCGCTTTGACCTGCCTCAAGGAGAAGGTTTGCAACATACACCGCGCATGCCACCGGGGTCTGATCCCTCGAAACCGCCGATTTTGAAATAATCAGGGCGGTTTGATCGCGTTTCTGTGCCGGTCGCTCACGTGGCCGAGAGGTCACGGGCTCGTGGGGTGCAATGGGCGCAGCACCTGCCTAGCTTGATGTCACAGACACCATCGGACAGGAGGACCGACAATGAACCGTTTCACACTTACCATCGCTGCCGCCGCAACTGCACTTGGCATGGCCGGACAGGCCTTTGCAGGCGAGCAATATATTGATGGCACAGGGTATGCCGCGTCGGGCCATGACGTGGTTGCTTATTTCAGCCTTGCGCAGAACCCTGTCGGGCAATCGCAACCTGCTGCAATTCCGGGAAAAGCCGACATCACTGCCGAACATAACGGCGCCACCTTTGCCTTTTCGACCGAAGCCAACCGCGACGCGTTTCTGGCCGATCCGGTGAAATATGCGCCCCAGTATGACGGCCACTGTGCCTATGGCGTGTCCAAAGGTGGCAAGGTACCGGGCAATCCGAACCTGTGGCGCATCGTGGATGACAAGCTGTACCTGAACATCACGAAAAACGTAGTGGGGTTTTGGGAAGAGGACATTCCGGGCAACCTTGATCTGGCCGAAAACAACTGGCCTTCAATCGAACCTGCCCCCGGTTCAGACAGTGTGATCCCGCAATACACCTCAGCAGCGCCAATCAAATAATGGCCGCCGCGGGTGCCCCTTTGCCAAGCGGGCCCACCCCGTCGCGTTTTGCGCGGCGGGGATTTTTGCTTGGCGCAGGCGCGGCAATTGGTGCCGTTGGGCTGGCGGCCGGCGCGCGGTGGTTCAATATTGCTGCGACAGTGCAGGAACGCGATCTGACGGCACCCGAAGCGCTGGCGGCAACCCAAGCCGGCGAAATCCTATTGGTCGACATCCGCAGGCCCGATGAATGGGCACGTACCGGTATCGGGCAGGGCGCGGTTGCAATTGACATGCGGCGGGCGGATTTCATCGAGGTACTGTTGGGGCAGATGGGCGGGCGCAGGGACGTACCTGTTGCGCTGATCTGTGCGCGCGGGGTGCGGTCCGCGAAAATGTCCGCGCGTCTTGATGCTGCTGGTTTTACACAGGTTCTGGACGTTCCTGAAGGCATGTCAGGCTCCGGTGCCGGGCCGGGGTGGATCAAGCGTGGATTACCGCTGGTGCAGCCGGATTAGGGTGGTCCCTTTCTGACAAAAAAATCGAGGCAAGACTTTTGCAAAAGTCTTGCGACAGCGCAGGTTATTCGGCGGGGCTTTTTACGGTCAGCTGTGTTTTAATCTCGGCCCGCGCCGATTTTGCACGGGTTACAATCGCCGGTTCGCGCAGGGTGTAGGGGCTGTTCATCGCAAGGCTACGCGGCGCGCATTGAGCGAGGTTCAGTGCAGAGAGCGCCGACAAGGGGACCGCCAACAGCAGGCTTGCCGCGATGGGCAAAAGCCATAGCGATATCAGACCAGCCCCTAAACCTAAACTCAGGATGAACCCTAAGGCTGTTTCAACCCAGTGGAATTTTACCAGTGTTATCAGCGGGTAGTGCTGCGCATCGCGCATTTGTGGCGCCCAGGGTTCTGATCGGGTGAATACCGCCCGCAACACGGCTTTGGTTTGCTGGATCATCATCACGGGGGCATAGGCCACGGACAGCAAAACCTCGGTTACGAAGGCGGTCAGGAAGGCACCGTGCCCGCCAAAGATCCGCGTGGCCGCAGGGGTTGCAGCGATCATCGCAGCGGCTGCCATCTTGGGGGTCAGCAACATGGCGTACATGATGAACAGGAAAACGGCTGAGTCGATATGACTCATCGCGGGAGGCCAGTCGGGGAAATAGGGATTCGCCTCGTTAAAATAGCGCACCACGTTTGTTTCGGCATCCTTGCCCAGCAAGGCCCAGATCACCAGCAGCAGAAACCATGCAGGCGACAGCAGATAGCTGACTGCGCCATGAAACAGATGGAAGCGCGACACAGGGTGCAGCCCGCGCGTTGCCAGCAGGCGCAGATGTTGCAGGTTGCCGCGACACCAGCGCCGGTCGCGCAGGGTGTAATCAATCAAGGTGCCGGGGGTTTCTTCAAAACTGCCGGTGACGCGGGGCAGAAAACGCACGCGCCAGCCCGCACGGCGCAGCAATCCGGCCTCGACGAAATCATGGCTTAGGATCAGATCGTCGCGACCCCGTGTGGTCAGATGCGGCAGCCCCGCGCTTTGGGCAAAGGCGCGGGTGCGGATGATGGCGTTATGGCCCCAATAATTGCCTTCCGACCGCGACCAAAGGGCCAGACCCTCGGCCAGCAGCCAGCCGTAGGCGATATTGGAGAATTGTTGCAGGCGCGCGAACAGGGTTTCGGCACCGATTAGCATTGGGAATGTCTGGATCAAACCGGTGTCAGGCGCGACCGACAATTCGGAGGCGAGCCGGTCAATGGCACGCCCTGTCATCAGGCTGTCGGCGTCCAGTACCAACATCCCCTCATAAGCGGCGCCCCAACCGGTGATCCAATCCACCAGATTACCGACCTTCTTGTCAGTATTGTCCGCGCGGCGACGGTAGTGCACCGGATACGGCGCGGTTTGACGCAAACGCGCAAAGGCCTGTTGTTCCTGCGCGGCGATGGTGTCATCGCGTGTGTCTGACAGGATAAACAACGTGTAACGATGCGCAGTTTTGCGTGCGGCCAGATCGTCGAGCATGGCAGCGGCATTGCCGAACACGTCCCAAGGCACCTCGTTGTAAACCGGCACCAGCAGGGCCACATCAATCGGTGTCACATCTGTCGGGGCGCGTGTGTCGGCCTCTTCGCGGGCAAGGATGCCAGCGATGGCGACGCCCACGGTGCTGACCGATAGGGTGACCCAGACAAATGTTGCACCGATCATCATCAACAGCGCCCATTCCAACCCTGTCATGCCCATGCCCGCCAGCCAGCTATACATGCCGTACATCAGACAGGCAGTGGCGATCAGGGCGGGGATGAACACGGCAATCCGCCACGGGGTGGAACGCGTTTCTGCGGTGTCGCAGCTGCGCGATGTCGGGGCTGTGGCAAAATCCTGTACCTGCATCTGCAACGGCGCAGGAGGGGGCATTGCGTCATGGTTGGGATGCGGGGTGCTCATGTGGCGGTCCACCGGTACATCCAGACTTCGCTAAGGGGTTCACCGTCGATCCGCAGCTGGGCGCGGAATTCAACCAATGGGGCATCTTCGGGCTGAAACGTGAAGGCAAGGCGGGGCCCGCCTGTCTCCGGGTTGCGCTGAACGATGCCGGGGGTCACGGTGCCTGTGTTGCTGCGCAGCACGATTTCGATTTCGCTCAGGTCCTGCGGCACGCGGTCGGAACCGGCAAAGTCGATGGCCACGATTTGGCCCCCTTCGGGGCGTCCGCCGATCGCCGTGTTCAGGACTTTGACGGGGATATCGGCGGTGACGGGCACAGGGTCCGCCCCCCAATGCAAAGTATAGCTCATGGCGTGTGCGCTGCCCGCTTTCACGGGGTTTGCGGGACGCCAATAGCTGACGATATTGTCATAGATTTCAAGGTCGGCAGGGATTTCAACCAGGGTCACGGCCCCTTGCCCCCAATCCTCGCCCGGTGTGATCCAGACCGCGGGGCGCTTGTGATACAGGGCCTCTAGGTCGTTGAAATCACTGAATTTCCGCTTGCGCTGGCACAGGCCAAAGCCGCGCGGGTTGTTGTCGCTAAATGCGCTGATCTGCAGGCTGGTCGGGTTGGCCAAAGGCCGCCACAGGACCTCGCCACCGCCGTTGTGCATCAGCAAACCATCGCTGTCATGCACCGCCGGACGGAAGTCGGAAAAACGCTGGCGCATGGTGTCGTCAAACAGGAACATCGAGGTCAGCGGCGCAATCCCGATATGCGTCAGATCGGTGCGGGCAAAAAGCGTGGCAGTGACCTTCATTTCAAGCACAGTGCCATGGGTGATCTCGAACCGGTACGCCCCTGCACAAGACGGGCTGTCCAGCAGGGCATGCAGGGTCATCATGTCGCTGCCTGCCGCCGGCCGTTCCATCCAGAAGGCAGTGAAATCTGGGAATTCTTCGCCCATAGGATCGCCGGTTTTGAGCGCCAGACCACGGGCGGACAGCCCATAAATTTCACCAGTGCCAATACCTCGGAAATAGCTCGCCCCCTGAAACACGGCGTATTCCTGAAAGATGCCGGATTTCTCCAGCTCGGCGCGCAGCCGCAGACCGGAATAACCAAGGGTCTCGTCGATCTCTACATCCGGGAATGTGTCGGTGGTATCAAAGACATCCATGTCGAAACGGATGGGGCGACTAACCCCATTTTCCACATGGTTCAGCGCAACTGCCTGCGGAAAATACAGACCGGGCGGAAAGACGTCGACACGTTGCGGTGTGTCGGTATTTTCCCACAAGGCATTGCGGCCGTCGAACCAGATTTTGCGATACGCGTCATAGGAAAGATTGCGCCAGCTTTCGGGGATTTGCGGGCGCGCCACATAGGGCTGACCGGCCAGCACGCGGGCCAGTTCGGTCACGGTGTCGGCGTCAAACGGGGTCGGTTGATCGCCAAACCGCAGACCGGGTTCCTCTGCCCAGGCGCTGGCGGGAATGAGGGAAAGGGCGGCGAGGGATTTCAGGACATCACGACGGATCATTGCGCCGCCCTCACGCGCCAAGGCTGGGATTTGAACCAGCCCGCGCCATAAGCGACAGCGATCAGAACGGCGAAACCGAACAGGTTCACCAGCAATGTCATTGTAATACTGCGGCCTGCAACATCCATCATGAACCCCATCAAACGGGCGGTGAACATGCTGGTGATGAAAACCGCAAGGCTTTGCTGTCCGACCTTGAGGATGACCTTAAGGGCGATAGCCCATGCGCGCGCAAATGCACCCGCACCGGAGGCCAGCAGGTTGTGGCCCTTGTCCCCCGCCAGCACCCAGAAGACATAGGCAAGCGAAAGGAAATGCACGTAACGCAAAATGCCGAAATCGCTTTTGTTGAACAAAGGATCATAGGCGTTGCGCCAGTCTTTGGCCAATTCAATGCCAAACTCCCGCACACCGATATTGGACAACGGCACATTCGCGATCACTAGAAAGGCGGCGAGGGCCAGCAGCGTGGCGGTTACCGGTGGTTTTGGCAGCCAGCCGCGCATAAACGCAAAGCCGGTGAAAAAGATCAGCTGCCAGCCGAAGGGGTTGAAGAACCAGGAACGCTCGCTCCAAGGTTCGGCAGGGAATTCAAGATGGTACGCCCCAAGGTTCATGCTTTGCATCAATGCGCTTTGCCCCATCAGCCAGACGCCGATCACAAACAGAGCAACAAGTTTGAGATCAACGCGCGACAAGGCCATAACGATCGGCATCATCAAAAGCACGATCATATACATCGGTAGAATGTCGAAATAATTCGGTACATAGCGCAGGGTCATAAAGCTGAGCAGGATATTGGGGTTTTCCCATTTGTCGCTTTCGACGAAGATCATCCAGAGGTTCAACTGGCCCCAATAGTTGCGCCCCGTTATGTCCAGATCCGTCAGGTAGACAGTCAGCGCCAGCGTGGCGAAGAACAGGCACACATGCGCCCAGTATACCTGCCAGACGCGAAACAGGACCCGCGCGGTGCCCAGCACCCAGCCTGCGCGGTCGAACCCGCCGCCAAAGGCAATGGCGCTGGCCATGCCCGAACAGAAAACAAAGATCTCGGTCGCATCGGAAAAGCCCCAGCGCGCGGGGATCCACAGGGTCAGAAAATTGCCCGGTGTATGGGCGATCAGGATGATGAACATCGCCAGACCGCGAAAGAAATCAAGACGCAGGTCGCGCACACGGGGCGCGACCTGTGCGACTGCAGCGGCGGCGGGTGAAGGGATAGAGGTCACGTCAGCAAGTGTCATCTGGCAGCGATATCCGAACCTATTGCGCGGGTATGCGCCGCGCACGTGAAAGTTGATCAAAGCGTGTCGCGGCAAACCTGTCCTCGCGGCCTGCACGCAGGGCAAGGCGTTCTTGCAACACCTGTTCTGCTGCGTCGAAATGACCCGCACGCAGGCCTGCGTCAATGGTCATTCGCTCGAACACATCGCGTTGCGCATGACTTCCGCCGATGGTCTGCATTTTTCGGCGGGCATTCGCCAATTGGTCAAAGGCCGTGCCATAACGCCCCTCGGCAAAAGCGTTCAAACCGGCTAATGCGGCCAGCCCCGGATCTGCCACGCGCTCTGCCATATCGCCGTTGCGGCGGGCGTCGCGGGCAAAGCGCGCGGTCATCGCGGTCGCGGCATCGCCTTTGGCGGCACCGGCAAGCGCCAGTTGGTAGTGCAGATCGGCAAAGACCAGACAGCCATCATCAATCCGGTTTTCTGCAAAGTCCGCCAGTTCGGTCCAACGGTCGCCGATGTCGACACCTTCCAGCTCCAGCCGCAGCAACAGGGAGGTGGCATTTGAGATATCGCGGTAGTCGTCGGTTTTGTCCGCACGGATCTGGCTGTCATATAGGTCAAGGGCCACATCATTTTCTCCCCGATCCATATGCAGCAATGCCTTGTGCCACCACACGTGATAACGAAAATTGTTCGACCCGTCCCAAGCGGATTTGTGGTTTTCGATCAGGGTAATACCGGCATGGGCTTCGGCGCGCATATCATGCACATGCGCCACAGCATGCAGCCCCCAAGCATCATCAGGTGCATAGGTCAGCCCCGCGCGTCCCGCCAGTTCTGCCGAGGCATATTCGCCGGTTTCCTCAAGCGTAAAGGCGTGACATCCCATCAGGTAACCACGCAGGGGGTGATCGGGGCCATGCGCCGGCATAACCCGTTCGACAGAATCGCGCATGCCTTGGGCATCCCCGAGTATAAAGCGGATCGCGTGGCTGGTTTTGGCGGTCAGCGTATCTTGGGGGGTGTCGTCCAGAACAGCCTCTAGCGCGGCGACTGCGCCGGTGGGGCTGTCGGCAAGCCAGTGATCAAGGGCGGCAATCCAACCGACCTCGCGGCTGTTTGCACCGCTTTCTGCGCGGGCGGCATGGGCGGCAGTGCGGGCATCCTCGGCTACTTGCCACATCTCGGCACGTCCCATCATCAACGAAAATATCCCGCGCGCGGCTTGGGCCATGGCAAATTGCGGTTCTGCGTCAATCACCGCGCCAAGATGCTGTGGTGTTGCCGGTTTATGGGCCAGAAAAGCGCGGATCATGGCATTCCAGCTTTCCAGCGCAGGTTGGCTTTGCAGGGAGATGGGAGCGTTGCAAATGTCGTGGTTCATGGGCGCTGGCCTTTCGGAAACGGTCAATGTCCGGCTCAGGCTACGCGGGATTTGCCCCCCACAGAATGGTTTTGGCGATGGTCACACGCCAACGTGAAGCGGGCGGCAGGTTTCGTGAGCGATTGTGTCAAAGCGTGGCGGATTCATCGGTAGAACCGGTAAATCAGCCGCAATATCTTGTGTTTAGGTCGCGCTAGTCCCGATTTTGCGCCGGATCAGGACCCCATGTTTCAAGAACCTCTGCCGTGTCTTGCCCGAAACGCGGCGGCGCGCGGTCGTATGCCACAGGAGTTGCCGAGAATTTGAGGGGATTGCCAAGCAGGCTGACGTGCCCCTTGTCGACATCGGCGCGGTCGATGTCGATCACTGCGCCGCGTGCCTGTGCCTGTGGCGATGTCAGCGCCTCGCCAATGGTGTTGATCGGCCCGCAGGGCACACCAACACCGCGCAATCGCGCCAGCAGATCGTCCTTTGCCAGCGCGCGCATCGCAGGGCGGATCGCGTCCATCAATGCGCTCCGGTTTTCAATCCGGCCTAGGTTGGTGGTAAAGCGGGGATCAGCTGCAGTGTCTGCCAGCCCCAATGCATCGCAATAGCGGGCAAATTGCGCGTCGTTGCCGACGGCCAGCAAGATGTGCCCATCGCTACACTCAAAGGTGTCATATGGCACAATATTGGGGTGTGCATTGCCGCGCCGTTCGGGCAACTGGCCGGAGGTCAGGAAATTGGTGCCCTCGTTTATCAGCCACGCCATAGAGGAATCCACCAGTGACAGGTCGATGTGTTGACCAATGCCCGTCTGTTCGCGGTGGCGCAGGGCGGCAAGCACACCGATGGTCGCGTACATGCCACACATCACATCGGCGATGCCCACGCCGACCTTCATCGGGGCACCGTCCGGATCACCGGTGATCGACATGATGCCACCAAACCCCTGGGCCATCAGATCATAGCCGGGCTGGCTGCGGTTCGGACCGGTCTGCCCGTAGCCGGAGATTGAACAATAGACGAGGGCGGGGTGCGCCTTGAGCAGGGTTTCATGATCCAACCCGTATTTCTTTAGCCCGTCGGGTTTGAAGTTTTCCACAACGATATCGGCGCGCGCCGCAAGATGGCGCAGGATGCGTTGGCCCTCAGCGGTGGCAATGTCGACCGCGATAGAGCGTTTGTTGCGATTGGCGGCCATGTAATAGGCGGAAAGGTCAGACGGGGTGCCATCCGCGTTGCGGGCATAGTTCGGGCCCCAGCCACGGGTGTCGTCACCGCCGGTTTTGGGGTTTTCGACCTTGATCACGGTTGCGCCAAGATCGCCCAGCATCTGGGTGCAGGTGGGGCCGGCAAGAATACGGCTCAGGTCCAGCACGAACAGCCCGTCGAGGGCTCCTTTAGATACGGCCATCATAAGCTCCTTGATCAATGATTGCGGCAATGACGGTGAATGTTTCGGCCTTTAGGGCATCGTTCAAGGCGGTTTCCAGCGCTGCGCGGTTGCGCACGGTGACGCCCGCCCCGCCAAAGGCCACGCCCATGGCGGCAAAATTATGTTGGGCGAAATCGACGCCAATGTTGGGTAACTGGCGTTCGCGCTGCTTCTTTTCGATCAGCGCAAGGGAGGCATCGACGAAGACGACAAATATCGGGGCGACATCCAGTTCCGCAGCAGTGGCCAGTTCACCTGCCACCATCAGGAAACCGGCATCCCCGCAAAAGGAAACAACAGGTCGGTCGGGGGCGGCAAACTTGGCCCCGATGGCCATAGGGACGGCGCAACCCATCGTGCAAAGGGCCGATGATTGCATCAGGTCGCGCGGGGCGTAACATTCCCACATTTGCGACAGAAGGATCCGATGTGCCCCGCTATCGACCGAGGCAATTGTATCGCGCGGCAAAACCTTGCGACATGTGTCGATCACGGCGGCTGGTCCCCAGTCATCATCGCTCGGGAAATCGATCGTCAGGGCCTGCTTCAGTTTATATATCTCGCCCTCCGCCCATGTCTCTTGCACGTCGAGTCCGTCACTGAGCGCGCGCAGCGAGGCGGCGCAATCCGTGACAAAGTTCAGGGTCGCCTGATGCATGTAGTGGTGGTTGGGCACGGCAGATATGTCGATGACATTCTGCTGGGCCGGATCCCAGACATCCTGCCAACCGGGGCGCATTTCAATCGGATCATAGCCAACACACAGAACCAGATCAGCGGCTTTGACGAAGGGCAGCAAATGCGTGTCGGCAAGCGGGGACAAACCCGCACCGCCCAATGACAGGGCGTGGTCTTCGGGCAGGATACCCTTGGCCTTATAGGTCGTGATCACGGGAATATTGTGGTCTTCGGCAAATTCTACCACAGCCGTGTGCGCATGTTGGTTCAACGCATCGACGCCAACGATCATTACCGGGCGCTGCGCGTTTTCCAGCCAGTGCCGTGCGGTGGCAAGGTCGCTGCCACTGGGCGCAGCGGGCGACGCTTTGGCGCGCGGTGCCGGCGCGGTTTGCCACACAGGGGCGTTTGCAACCGAGATCGGCACGTCGATATGCACCGGCCCCATACGTCCTTCGGTGGCGATGGCAACGGCCTTGTCGGCGATGGTGTGGGCGGCACCGGCGCTCAGACGGAAGGTGGCCTTGGTGACAGGCGCAAATACCGCCTGATGGTCGATGACTTGATGGGTATAGTTCTGGGCCTCATCCGCATCCATACACCCCGAGATCACGATCAGGGGGACCTGATCCTGCAGGGCATTGGCGACGGTATTCACCCCGTTCAATGTGCCGGGCCCAATGGTGCCGACCAGGATGGCCGGGGCGTGGTCGCGGTGGTGCACCCCTTCGGCCATAAATCCGGCAGCGTTTTCGTGTTTGGCAAGAATGAACCGGATGCCCGCCGCCTCAAGCGCGTCAATCACGGTAAGGACTTCGCCGCCGGGCATGCCAAAGGCGGTGCGGCACCCCGCAGCATAAAGGCGGCGGGCAAGGGCGTCAGCGGCGCGGATGGTATCGGGCATGGTTCAGGCCTTTTTTAACAGATGCCTGTGATGAACCATGCCTTGGGGTAATGTGCAATTCACTGTGTCGTCGGAATTGTTGCAGCACAGGCCAGCGTTTCCACCCAGACCTGCCCCGCAAAACGCATGTTACCGGCGACGGTCGCGGCGCGATGACATCGGCTGGAACGCCACGCCCACATGCGCCTCGCAATAGGGTTTACCCTGTTTCACGGGCAAGCCGCAGAACCAGAAATCTTCGGTCGCAGGGTCGCCCACAGGCCATTTACAGGTCCGTTCGGTCAATTCCATCAAGCCGATTTTCTTGGCTTTCTTTTCGACTTCGTTGACCTTGGCCAATGCTTCCGGCGAAATTTCGTTGGCGGAGGGCTGCGGCGGCAGGGGCTGGCCGGCCGGAATGATCTGTTTGCGCGCAGGCAGCGTCGATTTTGGCGGGGCGGCGGCCACGGTTTGCATGATCACCGGCTCTTTGGCCTCGACCTTGGCCTTGGGTTTGACCTCGGGCTTGGGGGCCGGCTTGGCCTTTGGCTTGGCGTCGGGCTTGGCTGCGGCACCGGTTGTTGTGCGATTGGACAGGCCCAAACGGTGCACCTTGCCAATCACGGCATTGCGCGTCACGCCACCAAGTTCCTTGGCGATCTGGCTTGCCGACTGGCCTTCGCCCCACATTTTCTTCAGCGTTTCAACGCGCTCATCGGTCCAGGACATTGCAAGTCTCTCTTATCAAAAAGCGGCCCTGCCAAGAGGACCGCCTAAGCAAATTCAAGTCCCTATACTAAGCCTTCGGCGGGCACGTGCAAGGGACGATCCGTTATTGCCCCGCTGGCGGGGCCGCAATCGCACGTTTCAACTGTGCTTCGCGCAGCACCAGCATGACGGCCCCAGCGATGATTGTGGCGGCCCCCAGATAGGTCACGCCGTCCGGTATCACATTGTAGAATAACACATCGTAAAGGGCGGCGAAGATCAACGTAGCATAGCTGAACGGGGCGACAAAGCTTGCCTCCGCGCGGGCCATCGCGTTCACGAAAAAGCTTTGGGCGATGGCCATGCAGACACCGATTGCAACCAGCAGCCCCCATTGTGCGGCCGTGGGCGGTTGCCAAAAGGGGATCACGGCGATGCTGGCAATACACAGACCCAACCCGTTGTTGAACAGCAGGATCTGGAAAGGATTCTCGCGCCCCGCAAGCTTTTTGATGAAAATCAGCTCCAGCCCCATGATAGCGGCGGCGGCAAAGGCAAGCAGGGCGGCAGGGTCGAAACTGGCTGGTGTGGGACGCAGCAAGATCAGCGCACCGGCAAAGACAAGGGCAGCCGCCGACCAGCGAATGCGCCCCACTTTTTCGCCCAGCAACGGTATGGCAAGGATCATGGCAAAGACAGGATTCAGAAAGGTGATCGCGGTGGCATCCGCCAACGGAATATACGCAACCGAGGCAAACATCAGGGTCACGCCGGCCCATCCGCAACTGGTGCGCGCCAGATGCAACCCCCAGTGCGGTCGCCCGATGTCGGGGCGCAAGGCCGCTGCCGCTGCGCTGATGGCGATGAACGCAAACAGAAACCGCCCGTGGCTGATCTGCAATGCATGCAGGGGCGGCCCGAAACTGTCGCCCCCCAGCGCCTTTGCGATCAACATGGTTGCGGCAATGAATGCCGTGGCAACGGAGATCAGCAGGGCGGCTGTGATGTTACTTTGGGTTTTGGCAAGATACATGCGCCCGCTATGGCCCAATCTTGTAAGGGGAACAAGATCGCCAATAAGGGACTATGCAAACCGCAGATTGCGCAGTATCAAACCGGAATGATCAACCAGACAGATATACTGCGTCGACGACGCCAAGGCTGAAACGCCCGCCTGTCGTGGCCTGCATGCCGCAGGTCTGATCCCGGTGCCTTGCACCATCCCCAAACCCACTTGACCCGACACGCCGCCCGTGGCCTTTTGCCTGCTTCAAGGCAAAGCGCTAAAGCGGCCTCTTATAAGGATGATCCAGATGATCTCTTCCGTTCTGCCGACCTATTCCCGTGCCCCGTTGAGCTTTGTCTCCGGTGCTGGCTCCTGGCTGACCGAAGCGGACGGGCGACGTTTTCTGGACCTTGGTGCCGGCATCGCGGTGAACGCGCTGGGCCATGCGCATCCGGCATTGGTCGAGACCCTGACCGCACAGGCGGGGCAACTCTGGCATACGTCGAACCTGTATCAGATCCCGCAACAACAGGCGCTTGCGGACCAGTTGGTCGAACATACATTTGCCGACACGGTCTTTTTCACCAACTCCGGTACCGAAGCTTGCGAGCTGGCGGTCAAGATGGCGCGCAAGTATTTCTATGACAAAGGTCAACCCGAACGGGTAGAAATCATCACCTTTGACGGTTCTTTCCATGGCCGCTCCGCAGCAGGTATCGCTGCGGCAGGGTCCGAGAAAATGACCAAGGGCTTCGGCCCATTGCTGGGAGGGTTCAAACATCTGCCCTTCGGCGATCATGACGCGCTGAATGCGGCCATCTCCGACAAAACCTGCGCTGTGATGGTAGAACCCGTGCAAGGCGAAGGCGGCATTCGCCCGCTGCCGGATGCCTGCCTGAAAGGTCTGCGCGATCTATGCGACGAACATGGCATCCTGATGATCCTTGATGAAGTTCAATGCGGCGTGGGCCGGACCGGCAAATTGTTTGCCCATGAATGGGCGGGTGTCACGCCAGACATCATGATGGTGGCCAAAGGCATCGGCGGCGGCTTTCCTCTGGGGGCGGTACTTGCAACTGAAAACGCCGCGTCCGGCATGACGGCAGGCACGCATGGCTCGACTTATGGCGGCAACCCGTTGGGCTGCGCCGTGGGGTGCACCGTGATGGATATCGTCAGTGATCCGGCCTTTCTGGCCGAGGTGAACCGCAAGGCAAGTCTGCTGCGCCAGAAACTCGAAGGGCTGATCGCCAACCATCCGGATGTCTTTGAAAGCGTGCGCGGCACCGGCCTGATGCTGGGTCTCAAATGCAAGGTCGCGCCGATGGATGTGGTGAATGCAGGCTATGACCAAGAGGTCATTACCGTCCCTGCCGCCGATAACGTGGTGCGCCTGCTGCCGCCGCTCACGATCACAGATGAGGAAATCGCCGAAGCCGTGAACCGACTGGACGCTGCCGCGGCAACGCTCTCCTCTTCCTAACTCTTTTTGGCCTTAAATACTGTCCGCACTCTCGACCGGGTGGGGCATCCCAATTGAAAAGTACGTCATGACCCATTTTCTAGACATCCACACGACCCCTGAAGCTGATCTGCGGGGGATCGTCGACACGGCGATCACGTTGAAGAACGCCCGCGCCGACCGTCCGAAAGGAGCGCCGGATGATGATCAGCCGCTTAAGGACCACATGGTCGCGTTGATCTTTGAAAAACCCTCGACCCGTACCCGTGTGAGTTTCGACGTGGGCGTGCGTCAGATGGGCGGGCAAACGATGGTGCTGTCGGGCACCGACATGCAGCTGGGTCATGGCGAAACCATTGCTGATACCGCTCGTGTGCTGTCGCGCTATGTCGATCTGATCATGATCCGTACCTTTGAGGAACAGACCCTGCTGGACATGGCCGAATATGCCACCGTGCCGGTGATCAACGGGCTGACCAATCGCAGTCACCCTTGCCAGATCATGGCCGATATCATGACGTTCGAGGAACACAACGGCCCGATCAAAGGCAAGAAAGTGGTCTGGTCCGGTGACGGCAACAACGTCTTTGCCAGCTTTGCCCATGCCGCCAAGCAGTTTGATTTCGAGCTGGTGTTCACTGGCCCGCCGCCGCTTGATCCCGAAGCGGCCTTGCAGGGGCTTTATTCCGTCGAACGCGATCCAAACCTCGCGGTGCGCGGTGCTGATCTGGTGGTTACGGACACTTGGGTGTCGATGCATGATCCGCAATCCGCCCGCGAACGGCGTCATAACCAGTTGCGCGGTTATCAGGTGAACGAAGCGTTGATGGCAAAGGCCAAACCCGATGCGCTGTTTATGCATTGCCTGCCAGCCCACCGCGAGGACGAGGCGACAAGTGCTGTGATGGACGGGCCCAATTCGGTGATCTTTGACGAAGCCGAAAACCGTCTTCACGCGCAAAAAGCTGTTATGCGGTACTGTCTTGGCAAATAATGATCCGCATATCGTCGTTGCAGGTGCGGGGTCTATCGGATGTTTCGTGGGCGGGCTTTTGGCAGCTGCGGGGCGCAATGTCACCTTGCTGGCGCGGCCGCGCATCGCGGCTGAAATCCGTGCGCACGGGCTGACGCTGACGGATCTTGACGGGATGGCGGTGCGGGTCAGTGCCGATGCAATTGGCATCAGTACCGATCCGGCCATTCTGGCGGGCGCTGACATGGTGCTGGTAACGGTGAAATCGCGCGATACCGATGCGATCGGCACAGTGATCAATACCCATGCGCCGCGCGGCGCGCAGGTGATCAGCCTGCAAAACGGCGTGTCGAATGGCACGGCCTTGCGCGGCGTGCTGCCCGCGCGCGACGTGCGTGCAGGCATGGTACCTTTCAACGTCGTGCCGATGGGGCAGGGGGGGTATCACCGCGCGGTTGAAGGCGATATCGTCATTGAAGCCGGCGCAGGTGCGCTTGGCTCCATTCTGGCGGTGCCCGGTCTGGCCTGCCTTGAAAGCCGCGAAATCGAGAACGTGCAATGGGGCAAGTTCCTGATGAACCTCAATAATGCGTTGAACGCGCTAAGCGGTTTGCCGATCAAGACCCAGCTCAAAGACCGCGAGTGGCGCAAGCTGATGGCGGATCAATGGGCCGAAGCACTGCGGGTAATCCATCGCAATGGCATCCGTCCGGTTTCATCCACGCCGGTGTCTGTCTCGGTGATCCCATGGGTATTGCGCCTGCCGACGGGGCTGTTTACCCGCGTCGCGTCGGCGATGCTCAAGATTGATCCGCAGGCCCGTACGTCGATGTCTTACGATCTGATGGAAAGGCGTCCGACCGAGATCGCCGCCCTTCAGGGCGTGGTGGTTGAGATGGGCCGGATGTCTGGCATTCCAACACCGATCAATGCGATGGTGATGGACGTGGTGAACACTGCGGAACTGGCGGGCGAGGGGTTACCCAACCTGACGCCCAAAGCCTTGCGGCGCGAACTGGCCGAGGGCCCGCAGGCTTAGGAAACGGGGCGCGACTGCAAGCCCCCGCTAAAGGGTGCGTAAAATCGCTTTCAAATCAGGTTCGTCGACCAATTCAGCGGCTTCATCCGGGCTGAACCACTCGCGCGTGCGCTCGTCAACCTCTGGATAGGATTGTTTTAAATCCCGAACGCGGGTCATATAAACCTGCGCCTCAACCGGTACCGTAGCACCCGAAGACATGCCTTTGGCATATTCGAAATATCCCATTGGTTCTTCTTCGATATCGGCCTTGCTGACGCCGGCCTCTTCCCAGGCTTCGATCAGGGCAGCTTCATAGTCGTCCTTGCCCTTCATCGGCCAGCCCTTTGGCACGATCCAGCGTCTTGTATCGCGGCTGGTGATCAGCAAAACCTTGCGGCCCACTTTGGTCTCTTTGTAGCACAGCGCGGCCACCTGCAGACGCCGGGGGCGCTGCGGTTGTTTGGTTACTTTTCGGGGCTCACTACGTTTTCTGGCGCTGCTCATCGGGGTTCTTGCGGTCACTTATTTTTGCTTTTCAAAAGGTTATATAGCTGTTCTCGATTCGTTTTTCAAGGAGAGCTCAATTGAGCACTCTGTGCCCTTGTGCTGCCGGTGCTCTGGTCGCACTTTAGGATCAGGTAATGGAGCAGTGGACATATGACAAAATCAACAGGCGGTGCGGACATCGGTGTCTACGGGTTGGGAACCATGGGATCGGCCTTGGCGATGAATTTTGCTGACAAGGGGTTTCGGGTTGCAGTGTCAAACCGCGAGGCGGACTGGATCGGGGATTTCCTGACAGAGGCCGGTCCGCTTGCCGAACGCATGGTAGGCGAAACAGATCTGGAGGCTTTTGTCAGCGCCATCGCACGACCGCGCAATATCCTGTTTATGATCCCGTCCGGCGCGCCGATTGATGCGATGATCGCGGCAATCACCCCGTTTCTCGACGAAGGCGACACTTTGATTGATGGCGGCAACGCTGATTTTCACGATACGCGGCGACGGGCCAAGGCCTTTGAAGGGACCGGATTTCATTTTGTTGGCATGGGGGTGTCCGGCGGCGAAGAGGGCGCGCGCCGTGGTCCGTCGATGATGGTCGGCGGCACGGCCCATTCATGGACCGCGCTGCGCCCGATGGTCGAAGCGGTTGCGGCCAGATTTCAGGGCGCACCTTGCGTTGATCACCTTGGGCCGGATGGTGCGGGGCATTTTGTCAAAACGGTCCACAACGGCATCGAATACGCAGATATGCAAATGATCGCAGAAGTTTACGGTTTGCTGCGCGATGGCGGCGGACAGGAGGCCGGCGCAATCGGGAAGGTGTTCGAAAGCTGGCAGGCGGGGCCGCTTAGTTCTTATCTGATCGAAGTGTCAGCCGCGGCTTTGCAGGCGGTAGACGGGCCAACGGGACAGCCGGTGGTGGATGTTATTCTGGATCAGGCGGGGCAAAAAGGCACGGGCCGTTGGACCTTGATCGAAGCGTTGAAGATGGGGCAATCGGCCAGCACAATCGAAGCGGCGGTGGGCGCGCGGGGCTGGTCCTCGGAAAAACCGATGCGGGTCACAGCGGAGCCATTATTGCCTGCGGGCACCGTTGCGGGCGAAATGCCAAGCACGGACGATCTGGAACAAGCCCTGTTGGCGGGGCGTATCTTGGGCCATGCGCAAGGCTTTCGCATCTTGTCTGCCGCATCGGACGAGTTTGACTGGTCGCTGGATCTGGCGCGGATATCGGAGATTTGGCGGGCGGGGTGTATCATCCGTTCCAGCCTGCTGGATGTTCTGGCCGAAGCGTTTCGTGCAGAGTTGCCGATGGGGCAGTTGATCCTCGCCCCAAAAATCATTGCCTTGCTCGAACCCAGCATCCCGAGCTTGCGTCGGGTTGTGGCGGCGGGTGTTTCCCTCGGCGTGGCATTGCCGGCCTTATCAGCAGCACTGGCGTGGTATGACAGCATCCGGCGCGCGCGTGGATCAGCGAATATGATTCAGGCGCAGCGTGATTTCTTTGGCGCGCATGGTTTTGCCCGGATTGACGTTGAAGGACAGCACCACGGCGACTGGCCTCCGCTTACGTCGGGGTCCTAGCGAACGGGTCAGCGTCATAGGTGACATGCGCAAGATACAGGCCATGCGGCGGGCTGACCGGCCCGCAGGCCGCGCGGTCCCGTGCGTCCAGCGCGTTTTTCATATCTTGCGGCGTCCATGTACCCGCGCCAACCCGCTCAAGCGAGCCGACAAAGCTGCGCACCTGATTGTGCAAAAAGGACCGCGCCCGCACGTCGAAGTGGTATTCGGTGCCCCATTCGGTTTCGATGCGTGAAATATCCAGCCGGTCGAGTGTTTTGACAGGGGTTTTCGCCTGACAGATGGTCGAGCGAAATGTGGTAAAGTCATGCTGGCCGACGAGGACAGCGGCGGCGTCTTGCATCGCCTCAAGGTTCAGCGGCCCTTTGACTTGCCATACCAGACCGGCCTGCAAGGTCGCGGGGGGGCGGCGCGACAGGATCCGAAAGTGATAGCGCCGCTCAAGGGCTGAAAACCTTGCATGAAAATCCTCTGTAACCGGCACACAGTCGACAATTGCAACGGGATGCGGTTTGCAATGATAGTTCAATGCTTCCCACAGGCGGAAGGGCTCCCACTCCTGTTCCAGATCGCAATGCGCCACTTGCCCCATAGCATGCACGCCCTTGTCCGTGCGGCCCGCGGCGGTAATCGTATGATCCCCTTTTTGCAGCTTGGACAAGGCGGCCTCGATCACGCCTTGCACAGAGGCATGGTCGTTCTGGCGTTGCCAGCCAACATAGGGCGCGCCGTTGTATTCGATTTTCAGGGCATAGCGGTGCATGTTGCGCGCTCTACCCTGCGCCATGGCTTCTGGCAATCCCTCAGGCGCGCCCCTATGTTAAGCAGCGGGAAAACAAAGGGCGGAAACGGTTTTGGTCATCACACGCATTGCCGATGGCATCTGGCGCCAGATTGAAGCGGTGCAGGACACAGTGTCGGAGACCCTGTTCGAACCGGTGATCCGCTTGGGGGTGACCGGGCTGGCGCGCTCGGGCAAGACGGTATTTATCACCTCGCTGGTTGCGAATCTTCTTGATCGCGGGCGGATGCCGGGGCTGCTGGCCGCTTCGGAGGGCCGGATCGAAGCGGCGTTTTTACAACCGCAGCCCAATGATACCTTGCCCCGATTTGAATATGAAAAACACTTGGGCGCATTGACCGGACAGACCCCGCATTGGCCTGACAGTACACGCGCCATTTCCGAATTGCGCCTGTCGCTAAAGGTGCGTCCCAACGGGCTGCTTTCGGGCTTGCAGGGGCCGCGTACGATCCATCTTGATATCGTCGACTACCCCGGCGAATGGTTGCTGGATCTGGGGTTGATGGAACTGTCCTTTGAGGACTGGTCAAGAACAACGCTGGAACGCATCACATCGCGCGATTGTGCGCAGGACTTCATGGCCTTGGCGCGCGATGTTGATCCATCGCTTGAGCATGACGAGACGCTTGCGCAGGATCTTGCAGCGCGCTTTGCCGCCTATCTGAATGCGGCGCGACTTGCCGGATTTTCCGATTGCACGCCGGGGCGGTTCCTGCTGCCCGGTGATCTGGCCGGATCACCTGTATTGACGTTTGCCCCGATCCCGACCGCCGGCCCGTCAAAGCGGGGCAGTTTGCACCGCGAAATGGCGCGGCGCTTCGAGGCCTATAAATCCCGCGTGGTACAGCCGTTTTTCCGCGATCATTTTGCCCGTATCGACCGGCAGGTGGTTTTGGTCGATGCCTTGGGCGCGATCCATCAGGGGCCACAGGCGGTGGATGATCTGCGCCACGCCATGGGCGAGACATTAAGTGCCTTTCGCCCCGGTAAGAACGGGTTTCTGTTTAACCTGCTGGGCGGCAAACGGGTTGAGAAAATCCTGTTTGCGGCGACCAAGGCGGATCATCTGCATCACACCCAACACGCCAAGCTGAGCGCGATCATGGAGGCGCTGACCCGCGAGGCGCGCGACCGCGCACAATATGCCGGTGCGGGCACGGCTGCCATGGCAATTGCATCTTTGCGCGCCACGACCGAAGCCGTGATGGAACATGACGGCACGCCTTTGAATGTGGTCCGCGGCACCTTGTTGGACACCGGCAAAGAGGCGGCGTTTTACCCCGGTGATTTGCCTGCTGATCCAGCCCATTTGCTAAGTCCCGCGCGGGCAGGGGCTGAAAAGTGGTTGGATCAGGATTATCAGGTGATGCGGTTTGCGCCGGCGCCGTTGAGCCTGAAACCCGGGGACGGGCCGCCCCATATCCGGCTCGACCGTGCGGCAGAGTTTTTGATTGGGGACAGGTTGTGATTGCCCTGCGTGCAGCGCGTTCGACGGACGCGGGTAAAGTTGGTGCGATCCTGTCGGAATTTGTGGCCACAACCGAGTGGATGCCACAGCTGCACACCGGAGCCGAAGACATCGCCCATGCCGGTGCCATGGTTGCGCGCGGCTGGGTGACCCTTGCCGAGGTGGACGGCGATGTCGTCGGCTTTGCGGCCTGCAATGGTGTGGATCTGGATGCACTTTATGTAAGTCGTGCGCAGCGCGGGCAGGGTGTGGGCACGGCCTTGCTGCAGCATCTGAAACAGGAACATGCGATGCTTAAGCTCTGGACATTTCAGGCGAACCGGCCCGCGCAGGATTTTTATGTGAAACACGGCTTTATCGAGCAAGAGCGCACAGACGGCGCAAGTACGGATGAGGGTTTGCCGGACGTCCGGTATCAATGGCGCAAGGAGGACCAGTGATGGTAAAGGGTCCGGTACTTTTCGATCTTGAAAACGACACAGCGCCGCGCCCGCAAGTTGCGGCGGCCGCACCGGTGCCCGATCTGGTCACGGCCGCGCCGCAGGGGCAGGCCATGCAGATGGCAGCGAGCCTTGCGGCGCGCAAACCGTCGCGGTTGGTGCGCCTGTTCTGGTGGTTGGCGACGGCGCTGATCAGTGCGGTGGTGTCGATCGCAGCCTGGACCTTTGTCGTTGATCTTATGGCGCGTGCGCCCCTGTTGGGTATTGCGATGTCGGTCTTGCTGGGAGCGTTTGTTCTGGTGCTGGCCTTGCTGGGTTTGCGCGAAATGGCGGCTTTCGGGCGCTTGGCGCGGCTGGACGGGCTGCGTCATGATGCGGGCGAAGCCTTGGCGCAGGCGGATCTGACTGCCGCGCGCAAGGTCACAGACAGGCTTGTTGCCCTGTATAAAGGGCGCGAGGACACGCGCTGGGGAAGGGACCGGTTGGCGGATCTGCGCGTGGATCAGATGGATGCACAGGGGCTCCTCGCCCTGGCGGAAGCTGAGGTTCTGGCACCGCTGGACAAGGCTGCAAGTCGCGAGGTTGAAGCGGCGGCGCGGCAGGTGGCCACGGTAACGGCGCTGGTGCCCTTGGCGCTGGCGGATGTGGCCGCGGCGCTGACGGCAAACCTGCGGATGATCCGGCGGGTGGCCGAGGTCTATGGCGGTCGGTCGGGGTTTTTCGGGTCTTGGCGGCTAACCCGCGCGGTGTTGAGCCATATGGTGGCAACGGGTGCTGTGGCGGTCGGGGACGACCTGTTGGAGCCGGTTCTGGGCGGTACGATTCTGGGCAAGCTGTCGCGCCGTTTCGGCGAGGGATTGGTCAACGGTGCCTTGACCGCACGGGTCGGGGTGGCCGCGATGGAAGTCTGCCGGCCTTTGCCGTTTGCAAAAGAAAAGCGCCCCAAGGTGCGCGGTATCGTGAAAAACGCGCTGGGCGGGTTGTTTGGTAAGGGGTGATCCAAAGGTGCAGGCAAGCCTGCATTCGATTTTTAAGGGGCTCTGCCCCATCGGTCAAAGACCGATTCCCCGCAGGATTTAGAGCCAAAAAGAGGAGGGCTTGTCGGGCTGTGGGTGGCTGCGTATAAGCGGGCTATGACGATGATCCGTTGCATCATTATTCGAATTATATCCCCGGCGCTCTGAGTTGATGAGACGCCGGGTAAAGGTGCTTGAGTTACTCGCGCCGCCCTTGATTTCAGGTTTGAACCTGACCCCTTTCCAATATTATCCGAAGGACGCCTGACATGTGCGCCGATACACCTGAAACACTCGACTATAAATCTACGCTGAACCTGCCCAAGACCGATTTTCCGATGCGCGCTGGCCTGCCCAAGCGCGAACCCGACTGGCTCGCCCGTTGGGAAAAAATCGGTGTTTATGATCGCCTGCGCGAGAAAGCCCTCGCCCGGACGGGCGAAAATGGATCGGTGCGTGAGCCTTTTACGCTGCATGACGGGCCTCCTTACGCCAACGGGCATCTGCACATCGGTCACGCATTGAACAAGACCATCAAGGACATGATCGTGCGCAGCCATCAGATGATGGGACGCGATGCGCGCTATATCCCGGGGTGGGATTGCCACGGTCTGCCGATCGAGTGGAAGATCGAAGAACAGTACCGCAAAAAGGGCCGCGACAAGGATGAGGTGCCGATCAACGAATTCCGTGCAGAGTGTCGCAACTTTGCCGCAGGCTGGGTTGATGTGCAGCGCGAGGAGTTCAAACGCCTTGGAGTGCAGGGCAACTGGGCCGATCCCTACCTCACGATGGATTTCCACGCCGAGCGGGTGATCGCAGAAGAGTTCATGAAGTTCCTGATGAACGGCACGCTGTATCAGGGCTCGAAGCCTGTGATGTGGTCGCCGGTGGAGCAGACCGCACTGGCCGAGGCCGAGGTGGAGTATCACGACAAGGACAGCTTTACGATCTGGGTGAAGTTTGAGGTTGTTGAGGCCGGTGCCGCAGAAATGCCCCTGGATGAAGCCGGTGATTTCGACGGCGGCAACCAGCGTGTGCTGGCATCCGACCTCAAAGGCGCGTCTGTGGTGATCTGGACAACAACGCCGTGGACCATGCCATCGAACAAGGCCGTCGTTTATGGTGCCGATATTTCCTACGGGCTTTATGAAGTGACATCGACGCCGGATGAATGTTGGGCCGCTGCGGGTGACCGCTTTCTCTTGGCTGACAATCTTGCGGCCGACGTCTTTGGTCGTGCCCGTCTGGAAGACGATATGTGGACCCGTGTGCGTGATGTAACGGCGGATGAACTGGCCGGTGTATCGCTGAAGCATCCGCTGGCCGGTGCCGAAGGTGGCAACGGCGAATGGGACGATCTGCGCGATTTCCGCGCGGCGGAGTTTGTCACTGACACCGAAGGGACGGGCTTTGTGCATTGCGCGCCTTCCCACGGTCTTGAGGAGTACGACCTCTACCGTGATCTGGGCATGTTGGAGCAGATGATCACTTATAACGTGAACCCCGATGGCCGGTACCGCGATGATCTGCCGTTCTTTGGTGGCAAGGCGATCCTCAAGCCGAATGGCAAGGAAGGCAATGCCAACGCCGCTGTGATCGACAAGCTGGTCGAGGTCGGCGGGCTGCTGGCGCGTGGCAAGATCAAGCACAGCTATCCGCATTCATGGCGCTCCAAGGCACCGGTGATCTATCGCAACACGCCGCAGTGGTTTGCGGCGATCGACAAGGTTGTGGGTGACGGGCTGGATGAACACGGCAAGACGATCCGCGAGCGGGCGCTGTCCGAGATCGACAATGTGAACTGGACGCCAAAGTCCGGGCGCAACCGCCTGCATGCGATGATGGAAGCGCGGCCCGACTGGGTGTTGTCGCGTCAACGCGCATGGGGTGTCCCGCTGACGTGCTTCACGCGCAAAGGCGTGCTGCCGACCGATCCGGATTTCTTGCTGCGCAATGCAGAGGTGAACCAGCGGATTGTCGAAGCCTTCGAAGCAGAGGGCGCGGATGCGTGGTATGAGGACGGCGCGAAGGAACGCTTCCTTGGCGGTATCGTCGATCCGGCGGAATACGATCAGGTCACAGACATTCTGGATGTGTGGTTTGATTCCGGTTCGACCCATGCGTTCACTTTGCGTGACCGTGAGGATGGCACCGAAGACGGGATTGCGGATGTCTATATGGAAGGCACCGACCAGCACCGCGGTTGGTTCCATTCGTCGCTGTTGCAGTCTGTTGGTACCACCGGCCATGCCCCTTACCGCAATGTGGTGACACATGGATTTACGCTGGATGCGAAGGGCATGAAGATGTCCAAGTCCATCGGCAATACCATTGTGCCGGAAAAGATCGTGCAGCAATACGGTGCGGATATCCTCCGCCTTTGGGTGGCACAGACCGATTATACGCAGGACCAGCGGATCGGGGACGAGATCCTGAAAGGTGTCGCGGACAGCTATCGCCGCCTGCGCAACACGATGCGCTATATGTTGGGGTCGCTCAGCGACTTTACAGAGGCGGATCGGGTTGATCCAAAAGATATGCCCGAGCTGGAGCGCTTGGTGCTGCACCGTCTGGCCGAGCTGGATAAGGTTGTGCGCGACGGCTATGCCAAGTTCGATTTTCAGGGCGTGTTTCAGGCGGTGTTCACCTTTGCGACCGTTGATCTGAGCGCATTCTATTTCGATATCCGCAAGGATGCTCTGTATTGTGATGGCGATACAGAGCGGCGGCGGGCAGCACGCACAGTGCTGGATATCCTGTTCCACCGTTTGACCACATGGCTGGCACCGGTGCTGGTGTTCACCATGGAAGAGGTCTGGCTGGAGCGGTTCCCGGGCGAGGATTCCTCGGTGCATCTGGCGGATATTCCCGAAACGCCAAGCGCGTGGTTGAACCCTGATCTGGCGGCGAAATGGGCCAAGGTGCGGGCGGCACGGCGTGTTGTGACGGCGGCACTTGAAGTGCAGCGGGTGGAAAAGGTGATCGGCGCGTCATTGGAAGCGGCACCCACGGTATATATCGCGGATGCGGATCAGCGCGCCGCCTTGGAAAGTGTGTCGTTCGAGGATGTGAGCATCACATCGGACGTCACGATCAGCGGTGATGCCGCACCTGAGGGCGCATTTGTGATGCCAGAGGTAGACGGGGTCGCGGTCGTTTTCGCCAAAGCCGAGGGCGCGAAATGCGCGCGCTGCTGGAAGGTGCTGCCGGATGTCGGCACGCACAGCCATGAGGGTGTCTGCGGACGTTGCGATGCGGCTGTGAGTTGACCGGACTGTGGTGGCGGGGTGAACCCCGCCCGACGACATTCCGCATGTTTCGGATTGAGACCCTGCGCCACACGGTGCAGGGTCTCTTTATGTTGAAACGTACCGTAGAAACGCCGTTCGGCGACCTTACCCTTGTTGAAGAAGACGGGGCCATCACCGCCTTGGACTGGTCCCGCGTAGCGGATCAGGATTATTCGGCTTTGCTTGACGAGGCGGCGAAGCAGCTGGAAGCTTATGTAATCGGAACACGGGAAAGCTTTGATCTGCCGTTGCGCGTGGCAGGGTCGAGGTTTCAGCAGGACGTCTGTCGCGTGATGTCTGAAATCCCGTTTGGTTATACCCGCACCTATGGTGAGATTGCTAAAGAGTTAGGCGTGCCGGCGCAATCGGTCGGGCAGGCCTGTGGTGGCAACCCGATCCCTGTGATCATTCCTTGCCACCGTGTGATGGGGGCAAAGGGGCTGACTGGGTTTTCTGGACGTGGTGGGGTGGAAACCAAGGTCGCATTGCTGCGCCATGAAGGGGCGGCAGGGCTGCTGATTTAGGTTTTCGTTTCGGTCAGTTGTTGAACCGCCCCTGCGACGCAGAGATAGATCGAGGTGAGAACCAGACCGAAATGCGCCCAGCTTTCGGGGTGGAAATCGACCCACGCGGCCCAGCCTGCAAAGAACACCCATGCCAGCGCCATCGGCAGCGTGACAAAACGCCAGCGTTCGGTACGCACGGGATGCACGAATTTGACCGGTAGGAACATGGTGACCGACAAAACCGTCACGACGATCAGGCACACCCACCATGACGGGGACAGCGCGAAAAGCACCAGCACCAGCATGTTGAAACATCCGGGGAAGCCCCAGAACGAATTGTCTTTTGTTTTCATGCGCGTGTCGCAGAAATACATGGCCGAGGCGAAGGTGACGATGATGATCATCACCCAGCCGCTCCATCCGTCCATCAGGCCGGATTTGAACAGGGCGAAGGCCGGGATAAACACGTAAGTCAGGTAGTCGATGATCAGATCCAACAGCACACCGTCAAATTGCGGGGCGTTGGTTTTGACGTCGTACCGGCGCGCCAGCGGGCCATCGATGCCATCGACGAAAAAGGCGACAACAAGCCAGAGGAACATCATGTCCCATTTGCCGTCGACGGCGGCAAGCATGGCCAGCATGGCGAACACTGCGCCGGTGGCTGTGAAAAGATGAACGAGGAGGGCGCGTGTCTGGATATTCATGGCGCAAAGCTTCGCAAATCTGGGGATAGGATGAAAGGGCTAATGGAGGGATCACAGCCAAAACGGGAGGCTGGTCCGAGACGCGATAAATTGACGTCAGGTAAAGATTGGTTTACAGTATGTGCAATTATTTAAGACCAAATTTCTTTGCTTCTTGCCATAACCAACTGATATTTTACATGTTTGGGAGATTTTTATGCCCTTACCCGTTGCTGCATTAGCCGCCATTGGTGCAATCGGCTTGGTTGCTGATGTGCTTTCCATCTATTCGTTTTTCGGGTCATCGAAAGATGACGACGCACGGGCGGCCGATCTTGATCAACTGAAATCGGATCTGTCGAGTTTGCAAAACCTGCCCGGGATTGTCGTCAATGTCAGCATTGCGGAGTCCTTGGGGCAGGCCGATACTGCGTTGGACAATCTCGCGCTGTATCGCACCACCGAAGACGCCGCTGCGCGCGGTGTTCTGGCCAACAATGCCATTCTGGCATCCCAAGGGGCGCTGAACGATATAAAGTCACAGGTGTCGGCGATCTATGAAGTGGCACCAATGGAATCTCTGTCTTATGCGTTCGGGGCGCTGCATTATGCCATTGCGGTACGTATGATGGTGGCCAACGCCGTTCAGGACGGACCTTTGGGCGGAACCGGTCTGCACTTGTCGATCAAGGAAGCCGCAGAATTTTTGCAAAGCGTTTTCGATCCGGGTGACGATCTGGTTGGCGAAATGACCCAAAGGATCAGTTCGTCAATTTCGGCGGATTACGACCAAAGTTTCTTTGGCGGCAGCGTTGATGTTGTCGTTTCAAGTGCACTGACCGGTGATCGAGACACGTTTACCATCGAACGCGACAGCGGTTTTCGCGATACCTTTCCGTTCCTGCCATACCGTGAGTCGGATGCGAGTTTTGCCGCCCGCGTGAACGAAGCCGCCGAAGAGGCTTATGATAATATGTATCGCGACATCTACGCGGACTTGGGGCTCCAGGATTATTTAAATACCGCCGGTGATGTGAACGCATGGCTGGCGCAGAGTGAACAGAATGTGTCCGACATCTACGAACAGGTTGGCAGCAACGCCCAAGATGACATTGGCAGCGGCACAAGCAAGGCGGATTACTTTACCGGTCTGGGCGGGGATGACACGTTCTTTGGTGCCAATGGCCCAGACGCATTGAGCGGAGGATCGGGCAACGACATTCTGCGCGGTGGTGCCTTACAGGACATGCTGCGCGGCGGGATGGGCAACGACATGATGTTCGGCAATGAAACCTATGGTGATCCTGTTGACGGGGATACTGCGCGCTTTGCAGGGTTATCGACCGACTATTCCGTGACGGGCGGGCAAACCTATGCAGTTGTGTCAGGTCCTGACGGGGAAAGGGACAAGCTTTTCAACATCGAATTCCTGCGCTTTGACGATGTTGTTGTCACCCTTGCGGAAGGCTCGGCGCTTGATGGGGCGGGTGATCCCGAGGATTTCGACGTCGCCGAACGCGTCGCGCTTTTGTATGAGGCGGCACTGGACCGCAACGGGCAGATCGACCTGCCGGGGTTGAACTTCTATATTGATGCGACGTCGCGCGACGGGCTAAGCGATGCATTCCTTGCCGCGGACCTGATGACGAGCCCCGAGTTCGCCGAAAAGTTCGGGGAGGTGGACAGTCTGAGCAATGACGCCTTTCTGGAACAAATCTATCTGAATGTTCTGGACCGCGAAAGTGATGCGGCGGGGCGTCAGTTCTATCTGGATTTGCTGGATGACGGCACAATCTCGCGGGCGCGGGCACTGGCGGACATCGCCATCAGCCCCGAGAACACCAACGGCTCGACACAGGTTTTGCAAAGCCTGTATGAAAGTTCCGGGGGCGATTGGCGTTTCTATGACGACAGTTTGGCCGTCGTTTGAGAATCCTGCCCCGCTACGGCTTGACCCCTCTTGCGATTCCCACTAAAGCCCAGAAACAAGTTTCAGGGTCGTACCACGGCCCTTTTTATGTGTCGCACTCAAAAGGGGTGCCGCACCACTAAAACAAAAGGATGAACCCATGTCGCGTGTTTGCGAATTGACCGGAAAAGGCCCGATGACGGGCAACAACGTTAGCCACGCGAACAACAAGACGCGTCGCCGCTTTCTGCCGAACCTGAACCAGACAACGCTGCAGTCCGAATCTTTGGGCCGTTCGTTCAAGCTGCGCATCTCCGCGCACGCGCTGCGTTCTGTCGATCACCGTGGTGGTCTGGACAAGTTTTTGGCCAAGGCGAAAGACACAGATCTGTCCGCCAACGCGCTGAAGATCAAAAAAGCGATCAGCAAGTCCTCAGCAGAAGCTGAAGTACTGAGCTAAGCTGTCGCGACATTGCGAACGAATTACGCAACCCCGGACCTTCGTGTTCGGGGTTGCGTCGTTTTGCCTATCGTATTCTGTCCGTCCATTGACTAAATCAGACCCATGATACGGGTGATCCTTCCCTTTTTGTTGGTCGCATTGCTGGCCGTCACGTCGCAGTCGATGGCTGTGGCGCGGGGCGCTGCGGCGGCAACGGGGCAGATGGTGATCTGCACCGGCTCTGGCACGACGACAGTCTATACCGATGCCGAAGGGGTGCCGACCTCGGCCCCGCATATCTGCCCCGACTGCATTGTAAGCCTTGCGTTCAGCGCCCCGCCATCCGGGACCAAAGCGCCGGCACGTATCACCTCGGTGCAATTGCCACGGTTTGTCACCTTGCAAATGCGCGCCGCCGCGGTGCGCATCGGGCCGCCCGTGCGTGCGCCGCCCTCGATTGTCTGAACTTCCCTTCCAAATTCAGTCAATCAAGGACAATAGAATGAAATTCACGACAGTTTTCGCGGCTGGCATTGCCGCATGTATCCTCAACACCACAGCCCTGTTTGCGGGCGACATCACCGTTAAAGACGCCTATATGCGCAGCTCGACGCCGACGTCCAAGACCGGTGCGGCCTTTCTGATGTTGATGAATGGTGGTGATGTGGATGACCGTTTGATCGCCGCTTCCAGTGATGTGGCCAAACGTGTCGAGCTGCACACCCACAAGGATATGGGCAACGGCGTCATGCAAATGACCGAGATCGAGGGCGGCATCGCCGTTCCGGCGGGCGGTATGCACATTTTGCAGCGTGGCAGCGACCACATCATGTTTATGGGTCTGACAGCGCCGCTGGTACAGGGCGAAGAGGTCACCGTGACCCTGACGTTCGAAAAGGCGGGCGAGGTCGAAGTGGTTATCCCGGTCGATCACGAACGCAAGGCCGATCATGGTGCCATGAAGCACGATCACGGTAACTAAGAATTGGTTCGGGGTGGGCCCTGTGCCCGCCCTTTACGCTTTCAGAATTTCTGCAACCCACGCTGTGACGGTCTGTGATGCCGGCCCGATGCGGTGTTCGGCAAACTGGTTGCCCACTGCGGAAGGTTCAAGATTGAATTCAATCGTATGCGCACCGGCGCGGCGGGCTTCGGCGACAAAACCTGCGGCGGGGTAGACATTGCCAGACGTCCCGATCGCAACGAAGATGTCCGCCTGCGTCACGTGATCCACCAAGGTCTCCATATCATAGGGCATTTCCCCGAACCACACGATGTCGGGCCGCGCTGCGGGTGCGTTGCAGGACGGGCAGGCATCACCGGCGGCCATCACCATGGGGGCGGGCCAGCGGTGGTCACAAGAGGCGCAAAGCGCCCCTTTAAGGTGCCCATGCATGTGATACAGCGCCTTGGTGCCGCCACGTTCATGCAGGTCGTCGACGTTTTGTGTAATCACAACGACCTCGCCGTCATGTTCCGCCTCAAGCTGCGCTAATGCGCGATGTGCGGCGTTCGGGGCAACCTCTGCCGCTTGTGCGCGGCGGGCGTTGTAGAATTCCACCACCAGTTCGGGATCGCGCATGAAACCTTCGGGGGTGGCCACATCCTCGACCCTGTGTTGCGCCCATAACCCGTCTTCGGCGCGAAAGGTCTCGATACCGCTTTCGGCGGAAATGCCTGCGCCGGTCAGGATAACGATTTTGCGCATAACGGGTGTCCTTTGATGGGGTCGCGGTTGGCTGTCCGGTCTGTGTGAAACGAACCAGAGCGCGGGTCAAGGCGGCTTGCGGTTGGTGCGAAATCCGCCCAGTGTCGCGCCAACCGCAGGAGAGCAGACCATGAAGATTGCCACCGCCGCCTATCCGCTGGATGTACTGACATCCTGGGCCCAATACGAGGACAAGCTGGCCGGCTGGGTCGCGCAGGCCGCAGGGCAGGGGGCTGAACTTTTGGTGTTCCCCGAGTACGGCGCGATGGAGCTGGCGACGCTCGACGGGCTTGAGGTGGCGGGCGATCTGGAACGCTCGCTGTTTGCTGTGTCCGACAGACTTGCGGATGCGGACGCGGTCCATGTGCGCCTTGCTGCGGAATACGGGGTGCATATCGTTGCGGCCTCCGCGCCGGCGGCAACTGAAACGCGCCCTGTGAACCGTGCGCGTCTGATCACACCGACAGGCCAGATCGGCGTACAGGACAAACAGATCATGACGCGATTTGAAGAAGAGGTCTGGGATGTGGTGCCCGGCAATCCCTTGCAGGTTTTCGATACCACCTTGGGTAAAATCGGCATTCTGATCTGCTATGACAGTGAATTTCCACTGTTGGGCCATGCCCTTGCCGCGTGTGACGTGATCTGTGTCCCCAGCGTGACCGAAACGCTGGCCGGCTATTGGCGCGTGCGCATCGGGACGATGGCGCGTGCCTTGGAAAACCAGTGTATCACCGCGATGTCGTCGGTTGTGGGCGCGGCAGGGTGGTCTGATGCGCTTGGCACCTCCTTTGGCGCTGGCGGGGTTTATTGCCCGCCCGACCGCGGCTTTCCGGAGACCGGCGTGCTGGCCGCTGGCGTGTTGAACGATCCCGGCTGGACATACGCAGACGTTGATCTGGCACAGGTCGCCGAAGTGCGCCGCGACGGGATCGTGTTGAACCGCAAACACTGGGACCACCAGAACGGGCGCGACGCTCCCGCGCCATCAATACGGTTACGTTAATCGCATCAAATTTCCGCAAAGTGGACGAAAGATCAGTGCCCAATGCGTTGAAATCCTTGATTTCAGGCTCGTATTGCTGATTCTACCCCCCTCAAAGATGCTATAGCCCTTGAAAAACATTACAGAAGCGCTCATTTAGTCGCGTGGCCCCGACTTTGGGGTGAATCATGTAGGAGAGACCATGGCCAAGGAAGATACGCTCGAATTTCCCGGTGTTGTGAAGGAACTCTTGCCTAACGCGACGTTTCGGGTCGAGCTGGAAAACGGCCATGAGATCATCGCGCATACGGCAGGCAAGATGCGCAAGAACCGCATCCGTGTTCTGGCTGGCGATAAAGTACAGGTCGAAATGACCCCATACGATTTGACCAAGGGTCGGATCAACTACCGCTTTAAATAACTAATAGGGCTGCGCGGGCTTTGCGCATCGTGTGCAACCATGCAGTTCATTCTGGGATCAGGCTCCCCGCGCCGTTTGGAACTCCTCGCCCAGATGGGCGTGGTGCCCGACGCTGTGCGTGCGCCAGACATTAACGAAGACCCCGCAAAAGCAGAATTGCCGCGCCCCTATTGCGGGCGCATGGCGCGTGAAAAAGTGGCCGCAGTTGAGGCGGGTGCCGACGACATTGTGCTTTGCGCTGATACGACGGTTGCGGTCGGGCGGCGCATTTTGGGCAAACCCGCCGATATGGCAGAAGCCGAAGGCTTCCTGCGCATGATGTCGGGGCGACGTCACAAAGTTATTACTGCCGTTGCCGTCAAACGCGGGCCCAAAATTTGGGAACGCGATGTGCAATCCACCGTAAAAATGAAATCCTTGTCCGATGCTGAAATCAAATCCTACCTCGCCACCGGTGACTGGCAGGGCAAGGCAGGCGGATATGGCATTCAGGGACCGGCAGGGACGTTGATCCCGTGGATCAGTGGCTCTTTCACCGGCATCGTGGGCTTGCCACTCGCAGAAACTGCAAACCTGCTGAGCGCAGCGGGATACCCCCTATACGGAGGAGCCTGATGAAGGGTCGTACGATTATTCTTGATCATCTGGGTGAGGTCGAAATCGCCGCCCTGATGGTGGATGGCAAGCTTGATGATCTGTTGATCGACAGCGATGCACCACGCCCCGGCACCGTCTATCGTGCAATCGCGGACCGTCCGGTCAAAGGGCAGGGGGGGATGTTCCTGAAAACCCCTGACGGTTCAGCATTTCTGCGCCAGATTAAGGGTTTGGCACCGGGTCAGCCGATTTTGGTGCAGGTCTCGGGATATGCCGAACCGGGCAAGGCGATTCCGGTGACGGCCAAGGTGCTGTTCAAAAGCCGCTTTGCGATCGTCACCCCTGATGCACCGGGGCTGAATATTTCACGCAGCATCAAGGACGAGGGCGAACGTGACCGCCTGCTGGAAATCGCCCATGACGCGGCCGAAGGCACTGCGCATGGTTTGATCCTGCGTTCATCCTGCGCCGGAGCAGAGGCGGAAGAGATTGCCGATGACATTGCCGCCATGCTGACGCTTGCCGCGACCGTTGTTGAGGATGCCTCTACCGAGATGGAGGTCCTGATCGAAGGCGACGGCCCGCATGTGCTGGCGTGGCGCGAATGGACCGCACCCGCCGAAGTCGTAACCGAAGCAGGCGGGTTGGAAAGCCGCGGGGCGCTTGACGCTTTGGAGGACGCCAAGGGCGCTGTCGTCGGCTTGGGCGGCGGTGCCGCGATGTATGTTGAGCCGACACGTGCGCTGGTTGCGGTGGACGTGAACACAGGCAATGATGCGTCCCTCGCGGCGGGGATCAAGGCGAACATGGCCTGCGCACGCCTATTGGCGCGGGCGTTGCGGGTGCGTGGATTGGGGGGGCAGATCACGCTTGATTTGGCTCCGATGCCAAAGAAAGACCGCCGCGCCTTTGAAAACGCTTTGCGCGCAGCGTTTCGCGGGGATGAGGTTGAAACAGCACTTGTGGGCTGGACGCCGCTTGGCCACTATGAATTGCAACGCAAAAGGGCGCGCGTCCCGTTGAGTGAGGCGCTTGCATGAGCTGCCCGATGTGCAAAGCCGAGGCCGACCCGAAATACCGTCCTTTCTGTTCCGGCCGCTGCGCGGATCTGGATCTGGCCAAGTGGTTTAACGGTTCTTACGCCACCCCGTCCCGCGATCCAGAGGACATGGACGCGGCAATCGACGCCGCAGAAGCCGCCCTGAACGTCCCTCAAAAGCCGCATTGATCCGGTGTTATAAAAGAGCGTGCAAATTAGCAAAAAAGACGCTGGACACCCCGCTCGCAACCCCCTAGAACGCCCACACCCCACCAACGATTTGGTGTCCCGTGCCTGGGTAGCTCAGGGGTAGAGCAGTGGATTGAAAATCCTCGTGTCGGTGGTTCGATTCCGCCCCCGGGCACCACTTTTACAGAATATATGACAGGCTTCGTGTGGCAGAGCTGACGTTTCCCAGTTCGAAGCCAAAGCACCGCAGAGCGGACTTGGTCGTGCATTGTGTCGGCCTTGCCTTGATACTGGTCGCCGGCGGTTTGCTCCTCACCAAATCGGTCGGTCGGGTAGACCCTTGGCCCTTCGCCGCGATCATCGTCTATATTCTGTGTGCACTGGCGTCTAATATAGCGTCGTTCTTTTATCACTTCTCGCACTGGCATGATCAGCGCACACTTTTGCGACGGATCGATCACGCCGCGATTTATCCGAGCATTTCAGGTACATTCACACCTTTTTTCGTTCAGGCGGGCACAGCATGGACCATGACGCTGCTTTTGGTGTGTTGGAGCCTAACAATTGTCGCGGTCTGGAAGAAGATAACAGACGAAAGCGTCAAGTCGCGCTGGTCTACGGCGTCATATCTGGGGCTGGGGGCCATCGGTCTTTGTGCTTTGCCGGATCTTACAGATGTACCCTTTGGGACGCTTGGATGCATCGGAGCGGGGGCTCTGTGCTATGTTATTGGAACGGCATTTTACACTCAGAAGGCCATGCCGTTCCGGTACGCTGTGTGGCACGCTTGGGTCAATTTTGGCGGGGTATTTATGTTCATCGGGGTATGGCTGGCCGTACTTGGGTAACCGCGGCAAGTTCGGAGCCTGCTGACCGATCGCTGGGTCGGACCATGCGCCGAGACTGGCCGGTCGTTGATTTCGGCGCGATATGGACAGACTTTGCGCGCAACCGCGAAGCCGAAACGTGTCGTGGTGCCGGTAGTTAGAGTTGCCTTCCGGTGCCTCATGGTCTTCAAACTTAAAAAGTTCGAACCCGATGCGATCTGCCGTCGGCAACACTCCGGTGGCGCAGGGGGTGGGATATACAATATCGCCCAAATCCGGCGTTGATGTCTTTTCCGGCAAGCGGGACGTGGCAATCGTTCAACTGCCGAAGCGACGATCTAACGACCTTTGGATAATTCCGCGAGGGACGCTGCCTTTACCGATTTCATGCGCCGTGCGGCGACCGCTTTGAAGTAACGTTTCGCCGGAGCAGTGGGGTCTGATAACTAAGATCGCTGCGACCGGTTTGAAGGTAACTACGGCCCCAGAATATTCGATTTCACAAGTTTCTCGGACGTGCCCCAAGGCGAGAATGGCCGTCAGGATTTGATAATGAAGGCACCGGTTTGCGTACCCGGGCACCAGCCCTGAAACGAGACTTGTGGTTCAGCGCAAAAACAAAAATACAAGATCTCTAGGGTGACATCACACCGTCACACACGCATGCTTTGAACAAACGAAATCAGAAACAGGGAATCAAGATCATGCCTATCACGCTCGACCGTCGCGCCTTTCTCGCAAGCACCGCAGGATTTATTGCCCTGCATCCGTTTTCCGCGAATGCAGCCACCAATCAGGCTCATTTGCGGATTATGGAAACCACTGACCTGCATGTTCACGTTTTCCCTTACGACTACTATGCCGATAAACCCCGCGACACTGTCGGGTTGGCCCGCACGGCCTCGTTGATCAAGGGCATCCGCGATGAGGCATCAAATTCGTTACTGATCGACAATGGTGACTTTTTGCAGGGAAACCCGATGGGCGACTACATCGCTTATGAACGGGGCATGAAGGACGGCGATATGCATCCTGTCATTGCGGCGATGAATACCCTTGGTTTTGATGCCTCGACGCTGGGCAATCACGAATTCAACTATGGCCTCGATTTCCTGATGAAGGCACTGGCGGGTGCTGATTTCCCGGTTGTGAATGCGAACGTCGCCTTGGAACTCGTCAGCGATCCGACCAAGGACAAAACCCTGATCCCGCCTTACGTCATTCTTGATCACACCGTCACCGACGGGGCAGGTATCGAGCAGCCGATAAAGGTTGGCTTGATCGGCTTTACACCGCCACAGGTCATGAACTGGGACCGCCGTCATCTCGAAGGCAAAGTCCAGGCACGTGACATCCTCGAAACGGCGAAAGCTTACATCCCTCAAATGAAGGAGCAAGGTGCAGACATTATCGTTGTGCTCTCACATTCCGGCATCGGTGCCGCGGATGCCAGCGACGGGATGGAAAACGCTGCTGTGCCACTGGCCGGCCTCGACGGTGTCGATGCCATTCTGACCGGTCACAGCCACCTTGTTTTCCCGTCACCGGGTTATGCGGATTTTGCGGGCGCGGATGTAGATGCGGGCACTTTGATGGGGACACCAGCGACCATGGGCGGTTTCTGGGGCAGCCATATGGGGCTGATTGATCTCTTGATCGAAAAAGACGGCAATGAATGGCGTGTTGTGTCTGCTGTATCCGAAGCACGGCCCATTTCAAAACGGAACGAAGACAGGTCCACGACTGCTCTCGTTGAAAGCGACGAGACTGTTTTGGCTTCGGTCCAGGCCGAGCATGACGAGACATTGGCCTATGTGCGCCGCGCCGTTGGTAAAACCGATGCCCCGCTGCACAGCTATTTTGCGCTGGTTGCGGACGACCCTTCGGTCCAGATCGTGTCGATTGCGCAGCTTTGGTATATCGAGCAGATGATGAAAGGGACTGAGCATGAAGGCTTGCCCATTCTATCCGCCGCGGCCCCTTTTAAAGCTGGCGGCAGGGGCGGCCCAGAGTACTTTACCGATGTTCCAAAAGGGGACGTGGCGATCAAGAACGTTTCGGACCTGTATCTTTATCCAAATACCGCGCGCGCCGTGCGGGTTACCGGCCAGCAGGTAAAGGATTGGCTGGAACGCTCGGCGGGAATTTTCAATCAGGTCTCTCCCGGGGCGCAAGATGTTGTTCTGCTCAACCCGGCATTCCCAAGCTACAATTTCGATGTCATTGATGGGGTCGAGTATCAGATCGACCTCTCGCAGCCCTCGAAATTTGATCCAAAGGGCGTGTTGATGGACGAAAACGCCAACCGCATCGTCAACCTGACCTACAACGGTGCGCCGCTGGACATGGATGCGGAGTTTATCATCGCCACAAATAACTATCGTGCGGGCGGGGGCGGCAGCTTCCCCGGTGCCAGTGCCGAGACGACAGTGTTTGAAGGACCAGACACAAACCGCGACGTGATCGTGCGCTACATCGTGGAAAAAGGCACGATCAGCCCGCGCGCGGACGGCAACTGGTCATTTGCGCCGATGGCGGGCACCACCGTCCTTTTCGACACAGGACCTGCGGCCAGCGCTTATCTGGATCAGGTGGATATCGATATCGAGGAAGCGGGCGAAGGCCCGGACGGTTTTACCCGTTTCCGCATCACGCTTTGAGCGGGCGCGTTCAACCGCGCAACAAACGCGCTTAGCTTCGCAGCATAGCCGATCAAAAAGCCGCCGTTCTTGGATGCGTTCAGAATGGCGGCTTTATCGGCTGAACGGGACACAAACTTACAACACGCAGTACATCTGTTCTAAAGTCCTGCCGAGGAAAGCTGCGCTGCCGCGCTGAGATTAGGGCGGTAATGCTGACGATGCCAACAGCGTACGGAGGCGTCACCGGCGGGGTCTCATCGTTCGGATTGCGGTACAACGACAAACGGCCCGAAAAGTACTTCGGGCCGTTTTTTACATTAAGGTTTCGATCAGAACGGGCTGTCGGGGAAATAGAACTTTGCCGCGTTTTCAGGGGTGATGATCTGGCTGCCGATGATGAAACGACCCGCGACAGGGGTGTTGGACACCAGACCAAGCGCCGTCATTTCAATTGCAGTGGCAATCTGGGCCGGCGGGTAGGTCACGTTGACCGGCAGTTGCGGATCGCCGTCCATGATGCGTTTGATGATCTCTTTCATCCCGGCACCACCGACAACCCACATTTCTTCGCTGCGGTCGGCCTGTGCGATTGCTTCAAGGACGCCGACGGCCATGTCATCATCTGCCGCCCACACCGCGTCGATGTCGGGGTATTTCGACAGGAAATCCTGCATCACGTTAAAGGCATCGTCGCGGTTCCAGTTGCCATGCTGCATGTCCAGAACGTTGATGCCCGACCCGTCGATCGCGGCCTGAAAAGCGTCAACGCGTTCGTTATCCAGCGTGGTGGGAATGCCGCGCAGCACGACGATGTTGTCGCCTTCGTTCAGGGTTTCGGCAAAGTATTCACCCGCGACCCGGCCAAAGCCGGTGTTGTCGCCCGCCACATAAAGGTCTTCGATCCCCGGCACTGACAGGCCGCGGTCGACAACAGTGACCCAGATGCCCTGTTCCTTGACGGCCTGAACAGGCGATGTCAGCGGTTCGGATTCAAAGGGCAGCACGACAAGTGCATCAATGTCGCGGGTTGCGACCATGTCTTCGATGTCGTTGACCATTTTGCCCGCGTCACCGGCAGTGGCGAGCACGAAGGACAGTTGTGGATAGGTGGCTTCGAGCCGTTCGATCGAGGCCTGTGCGTGATAATTCAGACCGCCCATAAAGCCGTGCGTCGCCGAAGGGATCGCCACGCCGATGGTATAGCTGTCGTCCTGCGCTGCCACCGGCCCTGCCATGAGGGCAAGGCCAAGTGCTGCACCTTTGAGGATATTTCTGCGTTTCATAATGTTCTCTCTCCCAAAATTGCCGCTCATTTCGCGGACTTTCCTTCCCGCTGTAGCACCACAGCCAGAATGACGATGACCCCTTGGATCGCGCCGTTGAGATAGGGCGATACGATCGAGGCGAGGTTCAGAATATTGTCGATGAGGCTAAGGATCAGGACACCGACGACGGTCCCCCAGACCCGGCCAAATCCGCCCTTTAGGACGGTGCCGCCAATGATGACGGCCGCGATGGCCTCAAGCTCCCACAAGACGCCGGTGGAGCCCGATGCCGAGCCAAGGCGCGGCACATACATGATGATGGCAAGACCAACGAGACAGCCGAGCAAGACGTATGTCGCCATGCGCACGCGGTCGACCTTGATCGCGGAATACTGGGCGACCTGTTCGTTCGCGCCCAAGGCGGCGCAGTGGCGGCCAAAGGGGGTGTGACGCATCACCAGTTCACCAAGGATCGCCACGATGGCAAAAACGATGATCGGCCAGCTTATGCCAAGAAACCCTTCGTAATAGACGGGCCGATAGAAGCTGCGCGCGGCGAAATCGAGCGACAGCGTGCCGCCATCTGCCAGCCAGGTGGTCAGGCTGCGGTAAACACCCATTGAGCCGAGGGTGACGATGAACGCTTCGATCCCGACCTTTGAGATCAGAAACCCATTGAGCAACCCCGCCGCGCAGCCCGCAAAAATCGCGACGACCATACCGGCCATCACCAGCGGCACGCCAACGCCCAGTGACGGGATGAGCGCGTTCATCGACATGATCATCACCCCGGCAACAAAAGCCGCCATCGAGCCGACAGACAGGTCAATGCCACCTGCCGAGATGACAAAGGTCATGCCCACCGCGATAATCCCGATAAAGGCTGACCGCGCCAACACGTTGGTAATATTGCCGTAGCTCAGGAAATTGCTGTTCAGCATGGCCCCCAGCACGATCAGCGCGATCAGCGCAAGGACGGGGCCCAAGACATGTAGATTGATCCCGCGGCGCGGTGCGTCCGTGGCGTTTGCGGTTGCGTCGCTCATGCGCTTTCCTTTCGGTCAGTTGACACGCCCATTGCATGGCGCAGAATGGCGTCTTCGGTGATTTCCTTGCCGGTCAGTTCGGTGGCGATATGTCCGCGCCCCATGACGACCACGCGTGATGCCAGCCCGATGACCTCGGGCAGTTCGGAGGACACGACGATCACGCTTTTGCCCTGTCCGGCGAGGGCGGCGATGAAATCGTAGATCTGTTGTTTGGTGCCGATGTCGATCCCGCGCGTGGGTTCGTCAATGATTACGATGTCGGGTTCGGCAAGCATGGTTTTGGCCAGCAGCAGTTTTTGCTGGTTGCCCCCCGACAGGCTGCCCGCGGCCATATCGCGGTCCTTTACTCGGATGTCGAATTCTTCGATCGCGCGGGTCAGGCTGCGCGCTTCGGCGCGTTTGTCGATGCGCAGGTGGCCAAACCGGTCCAACGCCAGCAGCGTCAGGTTTTCGGTCAGGTTCTTGCCTAGCAACAGGCCCTTTTCCTTACGGTCTTCGGTCAGGTAGACCAGACCGGCCTCGCGCGCTGCCAGCACCGATCCGGGTTTAAGCGGGTTGCCCATCACGCGGACCTGTCCGGTGGTGGGGCGTAGGCCCACGATGCCTTCCATAAGTTCCGTGCGTCCGGCACCGACCAACCCAGCAAAACCCAACACCTCGCCCCGTCTCAGTGTGAACGACGCATCACGTACCAGCCCCGTCACGGTAAGGTTTTCGACCTCAAGTACCACCTCGTCTTGCGGGACCGGTTTGGCGGGGAACAGATCGCTGATCTCGCGGCCAACCATCGCTTCGGCCATCGCATCTTCGCTAAAGCCTGCGGCGGCGCGTGACAGAACGGGATGGCCGTCGCGCAAGACGCTGACGTGATCGGCGATGCGGCTGATCTCGTCCAGCTTGTGCGAGGTATAAAGGATGGCGGTGCCGCTGTCGCGCAGGCGGTTGATCTGTTCCAGCAAGATGTCGGTCTCGCGATTGGTCAACACCGCGGTGGGTTCATCCATGATCAACACACGGGCGTTGCGCCCCAGTGCACGGGCGATTTCGACCATTTGCCGGTTGGGCACCGACAGGTCACGCACACGGGTGCGCGGATCGACATGGCAGTTCAACCGCGCCAACAGATCGCGGGCCTCGTCCCGCATCGCCTTGTGGTCCAGAAACATGCCACGGCGTTTTTCGCGGCCAAGAAAGATGTTTTCTTCCACCGTCAGTTGCAGAGCGAGGTTGAATTCCTGATGGATCATCAGGACGCCTGCCGCCTCGGCCTGTTTTTGGTCGCTGAAATCCACGGGCTGGCCATCAAGGTGCAGTGCGCCCGTTGTCGGCGCAAGGTAGCCACCGAGGATCTTCATCATCGTGGATTTACCGGCACCGTTTTCACCGATCAGGGCGTGAACCTGTCCGGCATGAAGGTCGAAATCAACGCCGTGTAGCACTTTGATCGGGCCAAAGCTGCGGGTGATGTTCTGGGCGGATAACACGGCCGTCATAGCGTCACCCACGCGGCGTTCTTGTTTGACGAGCGCACGCAGGCGTCGACAAAGGCAACGCCTGCGATACCATCTTCGATGCCCGGAAATGTCACGTCGTCCGGCACAGGCGCGCCGCTGCGATGGGCGCGGATCGCTTGTGCCGCCTCGGCATAGATATTGCCGAATGCTTCGAAAAAGCCTTCGGGGTGGCCCGGCGCAATGCGGGTCAGGCGGCGCGATTCATGTCCCGTGGCGCGGGATGCGCGGGTCAAAAGGGTGGCCGGGCCGCCGAGCGGGGTCATTTGAAGCACATTGGGGTTTTCCTGCTGCCAGCACAGGCCGGCCTTGCTGCCGTACACCCGCAGGCGCAGACCGTTTTCTTCGCCTGCGGCAACCTGCGAACACCACAGCATGCCGCGTGCGCCGCCGTGAAAGCGCAGCATGACATGGGCATTGTCATCAAGCGTCCGGCCCGGCACGAAACTCTGCAAATCGGCGGCCAGTGCCTGCGGCTTCAAGCCTGTGACAAAACCTGCCAGTTGCCAGGCGTGCGTGCCGATATCGCCCGTGGCACCACCAACGCCGCTGCGGGCAGGGTCGGTGCGCCATGATGCTTGTTTATTGTCGGGCGCTGGCGCTTCAGCCAGCCAGTCTTGCGCGTATTCGACCTGCACCAAACGGATATCGCCCAGTTTGCCGCTGGCAATCAATGCGCGGGCCTCGCGCACCATCGGATAGCCGCTGTAATTATGGGTCAGGACAAACAGAGCGTCGGATTTCTCCGCTGCCGCCTGCATCTTTTTCGCATCGCTCATCGTCCCGGTAAGGGGCTTGTCGCAGATCACGTGAATACCGCGTTTAAGGAATTCGCGCGCAACAGGCAGGTGCATGTGATTGGGGGTGACGATGGCGACCGCCTCGATCCCGTCCTTAAGCCGTGCCTCGCGGATGGCCATTTGCTTAAAGTCATCATAGCTGCGGTCCGGTGCCAGCCCCACCTCGCGGGCCGACGCGCGGGATTTTTCAGCGGTGGAGGACAAAGCCCCCGCAACCAGTTCGTAATGACCATCAAGCCGTGCGGCTAAACGGTGAACCGCGCCGATCATTGCGCCCTGGCCACCGCCCACCATGCCCAGCCGGATCGGTCCTTGTCGGCCTGCGAAACGGGTCATCTGTCCAACCCCAGCATCCGGCGATTGGCGGCGTCATCCGTGCCGCCGGCGGCGAAATCGTCAAAGGCGTGGGGCGTTACGCGGATGATGTGATCACGGACAAAGGCCGCCCCCTCGCGTGCGCCGTCTTCGGGATGTTTCAGCGCGCATTCCCATTCGACAACCGCCCAACCCTCAAAATCAGCGGCGGCGAGTTTGGAAAACACGGCACCGAAATCAACTTGCCCGTCACCGAGGCTGCGGAAACGTCCGGCGCGGTTCACCCATGACTGGTAGCCGCCATAAACACCTTGCCGTCCGGTCGGGTTGAATTCGGCATCCTTGACATGGAACATACCAATGCGATCCGCGTAGATGTCTATATTATCAAGGTAATCAAGGCATTGCAGAACATAATGGCTGGGATCATAAAGCATTTTGGCGCGGGCATGGTTGTCGACCCGATCCAGAAACATTTCGAATGTCACACCATCGTGCAGGTCTTCTCCGGGGTGGATCTCGTAGCACAGATCAACGCCGTTTTCCTCCGACAGATCGAGTAGGGGACGCCAGCGTTTGGCCAGTTCATCAAACGCGGCCTCTACCAGACCGGCGGGACGTTGCGGCCAGGGGTAAAGATAGGGCCAAGCGAGCGCGCCGGAGAAAGTGCCGACTGCGCTGAGTCCAAGATTGCGCGAGGCGCGAATGGTCTTTTCGACCTGCGAAACGGCCCATGCTTGGCGGGCCGCAGGGTCGTTGCGCGCCTCGGGCGCGGCGAAGCCGTCAAATGCGATGTCATAAGCGGGGTGGACCGCGACCAACTGACCTTGCAGGTGGCAGGACAATTCAGTGACGGTAATGCCGTTTTCCGCGGCCTGACCTTTCCATTCATCGCAGTAATCGCGGCTCACGGCAGCTTGGTCGAGGTCGATAAAGCGAGATTCCCAACTGGGCACCTGAACACCGATATACCCGCAATCGGCTGCCCATTTGGTGATGCCTTTCCACGTGTTGAACGGCGCTGTGTCCCCGGCGAATTGCGCCAGGAACAGGGCTGGCCCCTGTAATGTCTTCATGCTGTCCTCCCAAGCGCCTCTCCCGTGGCGCTGTCGATGTAATCGTTTGCATGGCAGCTTGGCAAACGTTGCAATCGTTTACAACCATTTTCTTTATGGTCATGTTAGGGGGACTTTCGTAGGAGGCTCCATGAAGCAAAGAACCGCAACAATTCAGGACGTTGCACGCGCGGCCGGGGTTTCCACCGCGACGGTCAGCCGGACATTGTCCAAGCCATCCGTGGTTGCCCGCGCCACGCGAGAGGCGGTTTTGGGTGCTGTCGAGGCCACGGGATACAGGCTGAATGCCACCGCATCGAACCTGCGCAGGCAGCGGGCAGGCAGTGTGATCGCCTTGATTCCGAATCTGGCCAATCCGTTCTTTTCTCAGATTCTCGCGGGTATTTCATCGGTGCTGACCAAGGCGCAACTGGGCCTGCTGGTCGCCGATACCCAATCGGGACCAGATCCAGACGAACGGCTGGCCTATTACCTGCGTTCGGGGCAGGCGGATGGGTTGATCCTGCTTGATGGCACGCTGAATGCAGCGGTGCTTGATGTGGCGGGCCGCCCGCCTGTTCTAATGGCTTGTGAATGGATGGGCCGTGATCTGCCATCGCTGCGCGTAGACAATGCGCGCGGTGTCGACATGGCCATCGCGCATCTGGTGCAGATGGGGCATCGCAAGATCGGCCATATCACGGGGCCGCAGAGCAACGTTTTGACCAAAGCGCGCCACGACGGTTTTGTTGCCGCAATGATGGCGCGGGGGATGGCCTTGCATGACGACTGGATCTTCGATGGCGACTTCAGCATGGATTCGGGCCGTGCAGCAGCACGACAATGGCTTGGTCTGGATGACCGGCCCACAGCGGTTTTCTGTGCGTCGGATGAAATGGCAGTGGGGTTCATGGGCGCGGCACAGCACGCCGGCGTGCGTGTCCCCGACGATGTGTCGATTATCGGTTTTGACAATATTGAAATGGTCGGACACCTGACGCCCGCTTTGACCACCATACGACAACCGCGCACAGAAATCGGAGTGCGCGCGGCGGAAATGTTGCTGGGGATGATCGAGGCAGGAGCGCTTACCGGCCCCTCAGAACAGATTGATGTCGAGTTCGTGATCCGCGAAAGCGTCGCCCGAATTGCAGAGTAGCTTTCGTTTCGGCCTGTAGCGTTCGGTTTGAACTTTTCTGGGGAAACTGGACGGCATGCTAAGACCCTTCCAATGTTAAAGGCCGGATCGTGAAACGGCCGCGAGGCGCAGTCTACGAGGGATGATGCAAAACGGTATTGTACGCTGCGCTTGAGTATTTGACGCATCCGCGATGCACCAATATCTGCCCTTCATTCAACCGGCGCGCCAAACATTGCGATAATGAACCCGAGTACAGCCAACATCGCAAAGACAGCTGTTCGCACAGGATAGCCGGACCTTGCCGCACGGATTGTAGCGATCGCGGATTGTAGCGCATAATAAAGCGCGAACGCCCGAGACGCATAGCTGATGATCTCGAAGATATTGGCCGTCCAGGTGAGCACAAGCCCGATACCAACCAGAAAAGCATAGGCAAGCTTTTCGGAGACAACACCTTTGCTTACCTCGGCAATCAGGCCGCCGGATCCGTTCGTATCTGCAATCGCGGCACTGAACTGGGCGCTCAGGGCGGCTGCGACCAGAAGCAAAGGCAGGATCGGGGCGACGACCTCCATCAGGTCGATGATCGCGGTTTCGTCCAAAGTAAGGGGATCGGAGTCGAATGCGTAGGTTAACAACGCAACGTACAGGCAGTAGATGCCAGTGGATAGTAACTGGGCCAGGCGCATGGACCTGACACGCATGGCGGCATCATATGTGCCGCCCAGATAGCGCGATGTTTCAAATCCTTGGACGGTAACGATCAATCCGGCCATAAGCGTAAGCGCCGCCCAGCCGGTGACCTGCGGTGCATCAAACTGTAGCGCGTGTTGCCTTGTCACGTCCCCAAAATGAACAGCAAGGCCAAGCAACAGGCCTGCGATGATGGCCAGCTTCAAACCAACCGAAACCTGTTCCATCCGTTCAAGCGCTGAAAAGCCGCGCGTCAGGCCCGTAAAGAGGATCAGCAGGAACACCGAACTGGTCAGCATGTTGGCGTGGAAGACGTCGTTCAACTGCGTCAAACTTACGCCGAATGCCCCGAACAGGTTGAGGTAGAAAGCAACGGAAACCACGAACGCGAAGGCAAGGACGCAAGAGGACAGCACCTCAAGCGCGTTAACGACCGGGACTGAGGGTGCCTGCCGGTCAATGTCCGCGATGTTGAATCTGATCGCACTGCCAAAAAGATAAGCCACCGCACATAGGCCTACCATCACAAGGGGGGCAAAGCCGCCGAAGCTGACATCAAGGATCGGCCCCAAAACCAGAAATCCGCTGCCGATTATCGACGCCAACGGGGTAATGGTCGCACGCCAGATTTTCGCGTTGGAGAGGCGAGGCCAGATTAATACCGCCCCAGCTAAAGTGACGGTTGCGAGGATAAGCGCGTTCAACATGGTGCAAGAATTACACGTGCTTTGTGTCAGAGTAACACCCCAAATCCGAAAGCAGTTTTTGGGTGCGTATCGCCGGTCGCACAGTTGCCTTTCGCTGCGTCGGCAACAGCAGGCATTGGGCGCATCGACACACTGCGGACAAAGCTTGGGACTGGCGATCTTTCGTCTGTTCGGTCTGGGCGCTTTCTTTCATCAGGCGATCCGGTTGAGCGACGGGGCCTAAACCCTACGACCGGTTTTATCCACAATTTCAGGCCTTTTACGGTACGCGGCGGTTTTAGGCGGGGACGTCTTTGTAATTTCTGGGGTCGGGGATCAAAGTGTAGGTTGCGATGGCAAAGCAAAGACACAAGGCCATGACGGCAAAAGACCACCAGCCCCCAAAGGCCTGTGTCAGCCATGCAAAAACAAATGGGGCGGAGGCGTTGATCCCCATTTGTACGAAGGAGATCCACCCAAGTCTTGCGCCGTACCCTTTCTCACCAAAGAGCGCCAAAGGCAGGGTGCCGCGCGCGATGGTTTTGATGCCGTCGCCCATGCCGTAAAGTGCCGCCGCAACCAGAAGTCCGCTGAACGTGAACCCGAAGGTCAACAGGGCAATAAAACCGGAGAACATCAGGCCGAGGCTAAGCGCATAGGTCACCAGCGGGTACATGTTGCGACTGACCAACATCTCAAAAAACCGGCCCACCGTCTTGAACGGGCCGATGAGAGCACCGGCAACGGCTGCCATGACGGCCGTGTGGCCCAGATCCTGAGCATTGGTTACCCAAAGTGTCATGACTGCGCCCATCAGGTAGCCTGAGAATATGAATGAAATGACCATCCATAGCATGGCCTGTTTGCGCAGGCGTCCGGTAAGTTCGGGCCAGTCCGGCGCATTGTCAGGCTTGGGCCCATTGGCGGCGCGTTCGGGGCCGCGCAAGACGAAAAAGTGGATCGGTGTGCAGATCAACAATGCGCTAAAGCCTAGGATGACCCAGGTTGTTTCCCAGCCAAACCGGTTAAACAACCCGAGCGTGAGTGGCCAGAAAATGGTCGAGGCCACCCCGCCAAACAGCGTGATGACAGAAATGGAGCGTTGCGGCAGAACGCGCAGATCCAATCGCGCGACACTGGCAAAGGCCACGTTATAGAGCACAAACATGCCCGCGCCTTCGGCCAGAAGTATCATCACAAATAATCCGAACCGCGCTTCGATCTGGCTCATCGCCATCAGCGCAAGGCTGGCCACGATTGAGCCCAGTGTCATCACCCAGCGACCGCCACAGCGGTCCACCAGCTTTCCTGCAATGGGGGAGGCCAGACCGCCAAAGAAAAGCCCTAGCGACAAAATGCCAAAGACCTCTGACAGGGTCAGGCCCAGATCCTTGGCCATTTCCGGCAGAAGCACCGCATAGGCATACATCAACGTGCCGTAACCCATGATCTGCGTGACGCCGAGCCCAATAGCCGGAAGGTAGTCGCGGTTCAGTCGCGCAAACCTCATCCAGCGGGGATACCACGATAGGCGCACCGCCCGGCAACCCATGTTCCCTGAATGGCAGGAGCCGAACCGTCGGGCCAATCCACCAGAACAAGGTCCGCGCGTTTGCCAACCTTGATGTCGCCCCGATCCGACAGGCCCATCGCCCGTGCGGGGCCCGAAGAGACGAGAGACCAAAGCGCAAGGCGGTCCGCACGGCGCTCTGCTTCAAGCTTGTCAACTGCGGCCAGCATGGCAGGATAGAAATAATCCGATGCAAGCGCATCGCACAGACCCGCTTCAACCATATCGCCCGCACCAAGCGAGCCGATGTGGCTCCCGCCGCGTGCGGCGTTTGGCGCGCCAAAGATAATTGGATCACCGCCTTTTCGGGCAGCCTCTGCCGCCTCGATCACCATCGGGAACTCGGCGACTTGCGCACCAAGCGCGCGGAAATAGGCGCGGGTTTCTGCCCGCGTATCATCGTGGCTCAACATGGGCGCGCCGGCTGTACGGGCCAACTGTGCGACCTGCGAAATCGTCTTTGGCACCTCGTCACGCCGTTCCCAGACGCGCCCCAGAAGGGCGACGTAATCTTCCTCGCTCAGTCCTGCGCGATGGGCTTTGGACGCGGTGCGCTTTTTCATGCGCGCGTCATCCAGCGACGCAATTGAAAAATCCGGCGACAGCTCAAATGCGCGGTCCTGGATTGGCACGTCATAGGCCCGCATGGTCATCGAAGTATGATCATTAAATGCGACAGACGGCAAAAGTGGCCCTTTCAACGCCCATTCAATGACGTCCAAAGCCTCGAATGCGAAGGTTTCCCACCGGAGCTGTACGCGGTTTTCCACAGTCAGCCGCGCGGCCAGATCGCGCATGGTCTGCATAAGGTCGCGGCCCCGTGCTACATCGCGCAACCCCGGCTCCCATCCCAGTGTGATGGCATGATAGGCGGTGGCAATGCCGTTGGTTGCAAGTTGGCGATCCGTATCGATCAGCGCCGTTTCGGTTGGAAAAAAAACACCGGGACGGGGCATCAGTTGGCGTTCGAACGCATCGCCGTGCACGTCGATCAGGGCGGGGGCCAATATCAATCCGCGGGCGTCAATCACGTCACCCTGCGCGGGCCCGCCAATTTCCATGATCTGGCCGTTGGAAACAGTGACGGTTGTCTCGGCGATTTCGTCAGGCAGGTAAACCTGTGCGCCTTCAAAGGTAAACATTCAAAGTCGTTCCATTCTCAAATGCCAGTGGTAGCTTCCCGGCTTTTCGTGCTCGCGGTCTTCAAGTTTCAGGCATTCGAAGCCCGAAAACAGGGCCAGCAGATCGGCCGCCGCGCAAAAGTAGTGCGGGTGCATTTTATCCGTACCGGGCGCATCAAAAACCCAGGTGTTGCGGCTGATTTCGCGCCCTGCGTAGTTTGCCTGCTCATGTGGCAGGCGCCGTTTTGACAGCATGGTGCCCATAAAACTGCCGCCGGGCTTTAGCACGCGACGCATTTCGGCAATCGTGCGCAGCAGGATGTCTTCGTCGCCGTGGTAGATCACGTTCCAGCTGAGCACGTGGTCAAAGGCATGATCCGCGAACGGTAACTTATCCATTCGTGCCAGAACAGTACTCACACCCCCAGCCTTTTCAATCTCTGCCAGCCCGCCGGGCGCGGCGTCCAACGCGACCACGTCAAATCCTTGCGCCGTCAGCCAAAGTGCGTGACGCCCGACACCGGCCCCCAGATCAAGAATGCGCGCGCCCTTCGCCAGACCAGCCGCCCACGCTTGCACGTCTTTTTCGGGCACCAACCACTTGCTGTTTTCCTCGATAGATTGCCATTGATCGTTCCAATGCTGGTCTGCGGTATCCGGTTTCACCGTTGCTCTCCGATAATTTTGGTGCGGGCCCAGCCGCTGACCAGTTCGATCCCGATGACAACAACGGCAATCATCAGGATCACGGTCATCGCGGTGGGGTAATCAAAAAGGTCAAACCCGACTTTCAGCTCGATCCCGATCCCACCCGCACCGACAAGTCCAAGGATCGTCGACGAACGGACGGCTTTTTCCAAGGCAAAAAGCGAGGTGGAAATGAACGCAGGCAAGCTGCCCGGAACCGTGGCACATGCCACAACATCGAGCTTTCGCGCGCCCGTGGCCGTTAGGCTTTCAGCGGGGCCTTTGTCGGTCGCTTCCATGTCGTCGGCGAAAAAGCGTCCGCAAAATCCGATTGTGTCGATCACGATGGCCAGCATCCCTGCAAAGGGGCCAAGGCCCACAGCCACAACGAAAACCAATGCCCAGGCGATGTCTGGAACCGCCCGGATAAAGCTCAGGGCGGTGCGCAGGATCTGGTTTACCAAAGGTCCGGCGATCAGCCCTTTCGCGGCCAACAGCGCGACGGGCACTGAAAGGATGACACCGATCACGGCCCCCGCCACGGCGATCTGTAAGGTTTCGACCATTTTCCATCCCAGCCGCGCCAGCACCTGCGGATCAAGGTTCGGCGGGAAGGCCCGCGCGGCGAAATCGGCAAAGCGGGGCGGGGAACTGGCTACTTTTTCAAGCGAAAAGCCTGCACCGGCGAGGCACCAGAAGATGATGATAAGCCCAAGCGCATAACCCAGAAAGCTGAGGGCAGAGGGCCGCTCGAACCGCGCCAGTTCAAAACGGGCCGCTTCGTTCGGGGAAGGCGCGGTATCAGTCATAAAGGCCTCTAAGGTCGGCGGGTTTCAGCGAAGCCGCTGTCGCATCAAGCTGAACGCGCCCTTGCGCAAGGCCAAGTACGCGGTCGCCATATTTCAATGCGTGTTCAATGTTATGCGAGGTAAAGACGACGGTTACATTTTCATCCCGCACCAGCCGGAAGAACAATTCCATCACGTCTTCGCCGGCACTGGGGTCAAGTGACGCGCAAGGCTCATCCGCAAAAAGCACCTTGGGCGCACCCACGATAGCGCGGGCAATGGCCACGCGCTGCGATTGTCCGCCCGACAGTCGATCTGCGCGTCGATGCGCGAAATCGGCAAGGCCAACACGCTCCAGCGCCCGCATGGCTGCTTCTCTGGAGGCTTTCGGGGCCAGCGCGTGGCTCCAATGGCGTGGGCCGGGATGCTTGCCCAGCAAACCGTGTACCACATTCGAGAGCACAGACAGGCGGGGCACCAGATTGTGTTTCTGGGAGACGAGCCCGACTTGGGTGCGGATGTTGCGCATTTCTTGTACAGTTGCTTTATTCGTCTGCTGTCCCAGCAAATGCACGCTGCCGTCGGAGGTCGGGATCAACCCCATGAGACAACGCAGCAGGGTCGATTTTCCGGTGCCGTTGGCCCCCACAAGCGCTGTCGCCTCCCCACGTGCAAGGCGGAAGCTGACATTGGAAAGAATGGGCACCGCTCCAAACGTCTTGGAGATATCGCGTGCTTCGATATCGACGGGCAGAACCGGGGCGAAAATTGCCCCGGTCTGCTCAGACGGCACATCGGGTGCCGTCTGGGGTCTGAGTAATAAATCAGTCACCGATGAAATTATCGAACTGAGGGTAGCCGGCGTTCGAATACATCGAGCGGACATAGCCATAGGCGCTGTCATCAATCGCGACGAGATCCATGCCGACATATTTGTCGTTCTCTTCATGGGCGGTAATACCCGCAATGATCGCGTCCTTGTTTTCAAGGATGGCGTCGCGCACGGCAAGGCCTGCCTCGGGCGACACATGCGCGCCAACCATGATCATGTCGTTGGGCAGGTCCCCGGAGCGCGCAATCATTTTGAAAAAGCCGTAGGGCAGTTCGGTCTCTTTGGCCCGCACGTTCAGCCAGCTGCCCGCGTTGGAACCGATTGCGTCCACGTCGCCGTTTTTCAGCGCCTCATGGGCGATGTTGCGTGAGGTGTGCGTTTTTTCGATATCATTAACCGGATCAACGCCGTGATCAGCCAGCACCTGCATCGGGCACAGCATGTTGGACGTTGAGCCGATATCGCCAAAGGCCACTTTCTTGCCTTTCAGATCCGCGGGCACGTCAATCCCGCTATCCGCGCGAACGATAATTGCGCAGTGATAATCGGGGCGGCCAAGGCCGATCAGCGGCGTGGCGTCGGTCAGTTTGTTGATCACCACATATTCTGCGGGGCCTGACACCACGAAATCCACGGTTTCACCGCGCAGCGCCTCGGCAGCAGCTGTGCGCGAGTTGACGGCGTAGAATTCGAATGTGTCGCCGGTCGCCGTTTCTAGCGCCTCTTTGAAGGGACCCCATTCCAGTTGCAGGCGTTCCATGCCTTCAACATCTGTGACGGCAAGTTTCCAGGTTTCTGCTGTCGCGGCAAATGCAGACACAGCGGCAAGGCTCACGCCCAGCAATAAGGATTTCAGTTTCATAGCACCCTCCAGGTTTGTTCTTCTGGATGGATGGCGGGGGTGGGTATCAGTGGCATTACAGTTTCATGAAACCTTTGTGACGGATGCGGCGCATCCCCCGAAACTTCAACCGACTTTGTTACCTTGGCTCCAGACGCCGCGAAGCAGAGGCGTTTCGCCGATGTTGCGCACGCGCAGAACGTCACCGCGTAACCCTGTTTTCAACGCCCCACGGTCCTGCAACCGCACGGCATGCGCAGGCGTGCTGGTCACTGTCGCAATGGCGCGGGGCAGATCATTCCAGATATCGGCAAGGCGGAAGGCCGACAGAAGCAGCGCAGAGGGCACGTAATCGGACGATACAATGTCGAGAAGATCGGCTTTTGCAAGATCCTCCGCCGCAACATTGCCGGAGTGGGATCCGCCGCGGATCAAGTTGGGTGCGCCCATCATCACGGCAATGCCGTTGTCGCGACAAGCGGCTGCGGCTTCAACCGTTGTTGGAAATTCGGCAAACCCTACGCCGTTTCCGGCCGAAGTTGCGACATGATCAGCTGTTGTATCATCATGGCTGGCGAGCACTGCCCCCAGACGACGGGCCTCTTTCACCGCACCCGCCTCGTGCTTCGCGCCGAAGCGTTTTTGCAATCCCAACAGTTTCTCGACATGTTCGGCAAATTCGGCATCGTTCATTCCGCGTTTCTTGGCGACATAGGTTTTCAACGCGGTCAGGTCGCGGAATTGGCGCTGGCCCGGTGTGTGGTCCATCAGACTGACAATGCCCACCCTGTCTGACGATCCGAAGGCCGCCAATTCCTCTAGTAGCGTTTCCGAACAGATTTCGGCACGCAGGTGGAGGAAATGACTGATCTTGAAATACCCCTGAGTGCGGGCCGCCAAAAGTTCATCCGCCAGCTTTCGGGCGTAGTCGATGTAACGGCCCTTGCCGCTATGGATGGAGCCGACCCGCATGGCGTCAAATACGGTTGTGATACCGGTGGATGCCAGTTCAGCGTCATGCGCGATCAGGGCGGGCAAATGGGGCCAGTCCACCTCTGGGCGCGGTTCTATGTGACGTTCGACATTATCGGTATGCAGTTCGACAAGGCCGGGAATGACAAGATCCCCGCCGCAATCCAGTGCGCCGGTTGGGACATGATCGCCTTCCGTAATGTCACAAATCACGCCCTGTTCGATGGTCACGGCACCGGTAAGCACCTGATCTTCCAAAACAAGCTGCGCATTGGCGAGACACAGGTCGCTTGACACATCGTTGTCACAAGCCTTTGTCAAAGAGGACGTGGGGAAAGGGGAATTCATGTCATACTCTCGATTTGCAATTTACTATGTGCCGCCGGACGGGCCTTTGGCCGATTTCGGAGCGTCTTGGCTTGGCTGGGATGTTCTGCGTGGCTGTGAAGTGCTTCAGCCAGATATGCCGGATTTGGATGACATCACGATGACACCGCGCAAATACGGGTTTCATGCGACGTTGAAGCCGCCGTTTCGTCTGGCGCAAGGACAAGACGTTCAAACATTGGAAGCCGCCACATTTGCCCTCGCAGTCAGCCTCGCGCCTGCCAGATGCGAAGGATTGGAATTGACCGCATTGGGTGGTTTTCTGGCGCTGACGCCGCGAGGGGATATACAAGGGTTGCGCCGGGTTGGCGGTACCTGTGTGCGCGCGCTTGACCGGTTTCGCGCCCCGCCGAGCGCGGCAGAGGTCGCACGCCGCCGCAAGGCCGGTTTGAACCCGCAGCAAGAGGCGCTGCTCGCGCAATGGGGCTACCCTTACGTGATGGAGGAATTTCGGTTCCATATGACCCTGACCGCGCGGTTGCCGCAGGATGCCATCGCCAGATGGTCGGCCGCTGTACAGCGTCATTTGCCGGAACTGCCCAGCCCGTTTGCGCTTGATCAGATCGCTTTGTGCGGTGAGCGAGCTGATGGCCGGTTCGAGGTGATCCATCGTTACAAACTCACCGGCTGAAGCAGTGCAGCCCCCCGTGCGACAGTCTGCGAAAGCGGGCCATCATTGGCAAGGTTGATCACGTTCAGTCCGGCCGGCAAGGGCTTGTCAGCTTGAGCAAGGCGTTTGCCGATCTCTTCCTCTGTCTCGCGCCCCCGCGCGGCAAGGCGCTGGGCAAGTGTTTCCGGTCTCGCGGTGATGTTGAGTACGATGAGGCGTGGAAAAATTCCCGCCGCCTCGCTCAGCGCCCCGCGAGAGAAGTTGACAAGGCAATCGGTGCCCTTGCCAAGTCGGTCCATGACGGTGGCAGGAATGCCGTAATGCAGCCCATGCGCGCCCCAGTGTACGGCAAAAGCGCCATCATCAACCATTGCTTCAAATTGGGCGACAGACACCGCGTCGTAGTCTTCGCCGCCCAAGTCGGGCGCACGGGTGATAACGCGGCGCAGCAGATGCAGATCGGGTAATGCGCTGTGCAGGCCTGACATCACGCTGTCCTTGCCGACACCGGATGGACCGACCACCGCGATAAGGCGCCCCGTGGTTTTTGAAACAAAGGTCATGCGGCCATTCCGGGGGTAAACCGACCGACATCGATTTCGCGATCACAAACGCGGGCACGGGCCGCCTCGTCATGGAAAATCCCGATAATGGCCGCACCGCGCGCTTTGGCGTCTTCGATCAAGGACAGAACGACCTCGCGGTTCGCAGCGTCAAGGCTGGCGGTGGGCTCATCAAGCAGCATCGCAGGATAGCTATGGGCAAAACCGCGCGCGATGTTCACGCGCTGCTGCTCGCCGCCGGAAAAGGTGGTGGGGGAAAGCGACCACAGCCGCTCTGGGATGTTGAGTCGGGTCAGCAGCGCCGATGCGCGGTCCTGCGCGTCATCTGCCGGTACGCCCAAGGCCCGCAAAGGCTCCGCCACCACATCAAGCGTCGGAACGCGTGGCACCACACGCAGGAACTGGCTCACATAGCCCAGCACATCGCGGCGCAATTTTATCACGTCGCGCGGTTCGGCGCGCACGATGTCCACATCGCCGATGCGAATTTCACCGGCCTGCGTCAGGTAATTGCCGTAAATCATCCGCATTAGCGTGGATTTCCCCGCACCTGACGCACCGGAAAGCGCCACGCATTCGCCCGAGGCGACCGCGAAGGACACCTTTTTGATTACCTCGATCACGGCACTGCCCTGATTGTGCAGGGTAAAGGTTTTGGAGACGTCTTTGAGCTCAATCATGGTTCATACCTGTAAAACGGAACTGACAAGAAGCTGGCTATAGGCGTGCTGCGGATCATCGAGCACTTGATCGGTCAAACCTGCCTCGACGACATGACCGGACTTCATCACCATCAGGCGATCTGCCAGCAGGCGCACAACAGCCAGGTCATGGGTGACGATGATCGCTGACAGCCCCATGTCGCGCACCAGACCGCGCAACAGATCAAGCAGTCGCGCCTGTACCGAGACATCCAGCCCGCCCGTAGGTTCATCCATAAACACAAGGCGCGGACCCGTGACGAGGTTGCGGGCGATCTGCAAGCGTTGCTGCATCCCGCCAGAAAAGGTTGTCGGGCGGTCATCGACGCGGGCCGCATCGATTTCGACACGGCCAAGCCAGTCCGTGGCCTTGTCACGGATGTCGCCGTAGTGACGTTCGCCCACGGCCATCAACCGTTCGCCGACATTGCCACCGGCGCTGACGCCCATACGCAGCCCGTCACGCGCGTGTTGATGGACAAATGCCCAATCAGTGCGCCCTAGCATCCGCCGCTCGGGCTCTGACATGGTGATCGTGTCGCGCGGGCCATAGTTTTCATGCCCTACCGCTTCGCTGCTTGAGGGTGGGCGGGTGTCGAACACCACCTGTCCGGCGTCGGGGGCCAAATGTCCCGCCATGCAATTGAGCAAGGTGGATTTGCCTGACCCGCTTTCGCCAACGATCCCCATCACCTCACCGGGATAGAGGTCAAACGATACATCTGCGCACCCGATATGTGCGCCATATCGTTTGGTGATACCTTGAACGGAGAGCAAAGGTGTCATGCTGCGTCCTTTCCAGCATTGTCTTTACCGATGTGACCCGCCGCTTGACGTGCTTCACAATAATCGGTGTCAGAGCAGACAAACATCCGCCCGCCTGCGTCGTCGATGATCAGCTCATCCAGATAGCTGTCGGTCGCCGCGCACATCCCGCAGGGGTGATCGGCCTTCGACGCCTCGAACGGGTGATCCTCAAAGTCGAGGCTGACAACTTGGGTATAGGGCGGTAGCGCATAGATACGTTGCTCGCGCCCCGCACCAAACAGCTGGATCGCCGCCATATCGCCCAGCTTGGGGTTGTCGAATTTAGGGATCGGGGAGGGGTCCATGACATAGCGGCCTTCAACCTTGACGGGGTAGGCGTAAGAGGTCGCGATATGGCCGTGGCGGCTGATATCTTCATAAAGCTTCACATGCATCAGCCCGTATTCTTCTAGGCTGTGCATCTTTCGGGTCTCGCTTTCGCGGGGCTCCAGAAAACGTAGCGGTTCGGGAATGGGCACCTGATAGACAAGTATCTGTCCTTCGCTTAGCGCGTCTTCCGGGATGCGGTGCCGGGTCTGGATCACCGTCGCGTCACGCGTGGCGGTCGTGGTCGCGACCGCCGCTGTGCGCTGGAAGAAGGTACGAATTGAAACCGCGTTCGTTGTGTCATCGGCACCTTGGTCGATCACTTTGAACGTGTCTTCGGGCGTGAGAACCGCCGCCGACACCTGCACACCGCCCGTGCCCCAGCCATAAGGCATCGGCATCTCGCGGGAGGCGAAGGGCACCTGATAGCCGGGAATGGCAAGCCCTTTAAGGATTGCGCGGCGGATCATGCGTTTCGTTTGCTCGTCTAGATAGGCGAAGTTATATTCGGTCATTCCGCGGCCTCCTGCACCTGATGCGCACCCGCTTCGCGGCGCAGTTTGCGCACCAGTTCCAATTCGGATTGAAAATCGACGTAATGGGGGAGTTTGATATGCTCCAGGAAGCCCGTCGCCTGAATGTTATCGGCGTGGTACAAAACGAATTCTGCGTCCTGCGCCGGGGCACCAACGTTGTCTTCGCCCAACTCTTCCCAGCGTAGCGCGCGATCGACGAGGGCCATCGAAATCGCCTTGCGCTCGGTCTGGCCAAACACCAAGCCGTAGCCGCGGGTGAATTGGGGCGGCTCGGTTTTCGAGCCGGTGAACTGGTTGACGGTCTCGCATTCAGTCAGTGTCACCTCACCAATCTCAACGGCAAACCCCAGCTCGGGAATGTCCATTTCAACCGGGACCGATCCGATCCGCAGCTCGCCCACAAAAGCATGGTTGCGCCCATAGCCCCGTTGCGTGGAGTAAGCGAGGCCAAGGGTGAAACCCTCGTCCGCGCGGGTCAGGGCCTGAAGGCGCAGCGCGCGATCCGCAGGCATTTCTAGTGGTTCGCGGGTCAGGTCGGCCGGCGGCGTATCGTCATGCGGGGCCTCTTCGATCAGCCCTTCACGGTTCAGGAATTCGGTGACATGGGGCACATCTGCAGGTTCGGCCGCGCGGGTGGGTGCCGTGGGCGCTTCGCCGTCTGCGGCCAGTTTGAAATCCAGCAGCCGGTGCGTGTAATCAAAGGTCGGGCCGAGAACCTGACCGCCGGGCAGATCCTTGAAGGTGGCCGAGATGCGTCTGTCGCAGGCCATTTTGCCCGTGTCGACAGGTTCGGACGCCCCGACGCGCGGCAGCGTAGTGCGATAGGCACGAATGAGGAAGATCGCTTCGATCAGATCGCCGCGCGCCTGTTTGATTGCAAGTGCTGCAAGGTCCGGATCATAAAGTGAACCTTCGGCCATGACGCGATTAACGGCCAGACTGAGTTGCTCGCGGATCTGCGCAATGCTGAGTTCGGCGATATCCGTGTCGCCCCGGCGTTCTTCGGCGAGCCAGGCATGGGCATTCTCGATTGCCCGTTCTCCGCCTTTGACTGCTACATACATGTCAGGAAGTTCCTTCTTGCGCTGCCGCTGCGTTGGCTGAGCGCGTGACCGTGGTTGAGCGGGGCAAAGCCGCGAGGCGTTCGCCAGACGTGAAAATGAAATCCAGCCCCAGCGGAAACAGCGACCGATTGGCCTGAAACGGCTCCACCTCTGGCAGGGAAAGCGTTGCCTGATCCTTGATGCCGGGTCCCGTCAATGTGGCACCTGTGGCGGAGAGTTCATCACATGCGACGATCAGCGTGGCCGAACGGTCAGGATACTCGGACGTACCGACGGGATAGACCGAAAGCGGCAAGAGCGCGTTCCACGTGCCAACCGCAAACATACAATGCGCGGGGCCGACAATGGGGGCTCCTGTGTGAAACGAAAGCCACGCCCGCACCGCGTCACAATCCATATCGCCCGCCAGATATACCGGTGTTTCCGTATCGCAAAGCGTCAGCAGAACGGCCCCCATCGCGGGCGACAGCGGGGCAGGAGGGGCAGCCCCTTCAATATCGTGAAGGGTGCCGGGACGCGCCATGGCCTCCATCACATTGCGAAAGGCGTGGGCGGACCCGATGGCAGGGTCCGCAAATCCGCCGGACAGGGTGTGTGCCTGCATCAGTCTTCTCCTCGGGTCATGGTAAAGAAATCAACCTTTGTGGCGGCCGCCTTGGCCGCACGCGCGGCTTTTGCGTCGACCAGTTCGGCTTCCAAAGGTTCAAGGATCGCCGAGCGCAGTCTGCTGGCCATCGGGGTCTGCATCAGCGCATCGATAAGTGCGGCGACTTCGGCGTCCGCTTTGCGCCGCCCCTGAATATAGCTGTGCCCGACTTCGCCTGTTTCCAACGTCAAAGCGCAGCGGGTGATTGTCATTTCCCCCAAATTGAAGGGGGCACCGGTGGCCCCTGCGCGGGCGCGCACCATCGTGCTGCCGATTTCGGGCGCACGAAGCCAAGTGAAGGCGGGGCGCTCTGTTTCCGCCTCCAAAAGTGCCGCGGCACGGCCCTCTGGCGCTTTGGCCAGCAGCCCCATCCAAGCTTTTCGGGGATTATTTTCGTTCACAGTGTCTTTCATCTCGACAACTTGCCTGTTTCCTATACAACTATACATATCTTACCATATTCGTCCCTTCATAACAGAAGAGTTTTGTGAAATTTGCGTGACACTCCCGGCAAAACCCCGATCTGGAAGGCCATCGCCAACGCCTTGCGTAGCGACTTGGCCGAAGGCCGCTATACCCCCGGTGACAAGCTTCCGACGGAGGCTGCGCTGGCAGACCGCTTTGGCGTAAACCGCCACACCGTGCGCCACGGGGTTTCGGTATTGGTTGACGAAGGGCTGGTGCGTACCCGTCGCGGTGCAGGGGCATTCGTCGCGGCCACACCGACCGATTATCCGATTGGAAATCGGGTGCGGTTCCATGAAAATCTGATCGCCGCAGGCCGCAGGCCCGAAAAGCGCATGCTGGCACTGGATGAACGCGCTGCGACTGTTGGCGAAGCGCAAGCGTTGCAGATCAAGGCGGGCGATCCCGTTTGTGCCTATAGCGGACTGTCATTGGCAGATGGCCAGCCGATTGCCGTGTTCGAAAGCCTGTTTCCACTTGGACACCTTGCGGGGATCACTGACGCGCTGCGTGATACAAGCAGTGTCACAACGGCGCTGGGCATCGTCGGCGTGGGTGACTACACCCGCGCGTCAACGCGACTGACGGCCGTCCGTGCGACCGCCACGCAAGCCATTCATTTGCAGGTGGCCGAGGGGGATCCGTTGTTGCGATCGTCGGGGCTGAATGTCGCGGGGCAGGGCCGGCCGGTCGAATACGGGCGCACGTGGTTTGTGGGCGATCGCGTGACGCTGACGCTTGAAAGCTAAGGGGCAGGTGTGGGGGTAGACCGGATCAGGTGTCATAAAAGGTTTACTTGCCATATTTCCATAATTCACATATTCCTGAATTATGGAAATAATGATTCCCAACCGCTTCTCGACCTTGGGCCACCCGCAACGGCTGGCCCTGTTCCGGCTGCTTATGCGCCGCTATCCTGATCGCGTCCCGGCGACAGAATTGGCGCAGGCGCTTTATCTCAAACCGAACACCCTTTCGACCTATGTGAATGCTTTGATGCAAGCCGGGTTGATCAACCAGCAGCGTGTTGGCACGTCCTTGCGCTATGCCATAGACATGGATGCCACCCGCGAGACTGTTGATTACCTCCTGCAGGATTGTTGCAGGGGAAGGCCCGAGATTTGTGTCCCGAATGCCAGTCCGGCTTTTAACGGAGATAGCCCGATGACCGACCGTAAATTCAATGTCCTGTTCATCTGCACAGGTAATTCTGCACGTTCCATCTTTGCCGAGTCCATCCTGCGCGACCTCGCTGGTGATCGGTTCATTGCCTATTCGGCCGGCACCAAGCCGTACTCGGAACTCAACCCGTTCGCGCTCGAAGTGCTGAAAAAGAACGGTCATGATGTGTCCGACCTGCGTGCCAAGAATATTTCCGAATTTCAGGGCGAGGATGCCCCGGAGTTCGATTTCGTATTCACCGTCTGTGATCAGGCGGCGAACGAGGAATGTCCGGCCTGGAAGGGTCAGACCATCAGCGCGCATTGGGGGCTTCCCGATCCGGTGCGTGTCGACGGAACCGATGCCGAAAGAAATCTTGCATTTCATCAAACCTACGGTGCGCTGCGCAACCGCATGACCGGCTTTACCGCCCTTCCGATCGAATCGCTGGACCGCATTTCGTTGCAGCGGGCCGTCGATGGGATTGGCCAATCTAACGGGGAAGGACCCTCCACATGACCGTTTACGCCCTCAATGGCCTTGGCCGTATTGGCAAGCTTGCCCTGAAACCGTTGCTGGAGCGGGGGGCAAAGATCGCATGGATTAACGACGCGGTCGGCGACCCCGAAATGCACGCCCATCTGTTTGAATTTGACACGGTGCATGGCCGCTGGAATGCGGACTTCAGCCATGATGCCGACAGCGTTACGATTGACGGCACGCGGATCCCATTCATTGGAACGCGCGACATCACGCAGCTGCCGTTAGATGGCGTTGATGTGGTGATTGACTGCACGGGTGTTTTCAAAACGGAAGCGAAAATCGCGCCCTTTTTCGAAGCTGGTGTTAAAAAGGTGGTCGTATCAGCACCCGTCAAGGACGGCGGTGCGGCGAATATTGTCTACGGGGTCAATCACGATATCTATGAGCCTGACCACCACCACATTGTGACAGCGGCCAGCTGTACTACCAACTGTCTGGCACCGGTCGTTAAGGTAATCCATGAAAACCTGCGGATCAAACACGGCTCCATCACAACGATCCATGACGTCACCAACACGCAAACCATCGTGGACCGTCCTGCAAAAGATCTGCGCCGCGCGCGCTCGGCTTTGAATTCCCTCATCCCTACGACAACAGGAAGTGCGACTGCGATCACCTTGATCTACCCCGAACTGACGGGGCGGCTGAACGGTCACGCGGTGCGCGTTCCCTTGCTGAATGCCTCCCTGACTGATTGCGTTTTCGAAGTCGAACGCGAAACCACCGTCGAAGAGGTCAATGCCCTGTTCAAGGCTGCAGCCGAAGGGCCCTTGCAGGGCATTCTTGGGTACGAGGAACGGCCGCTCGTTTCCACCGACTATACCAACGACGAAAGATCGAGCATCGTTGATGCGCCGTCCACCATGGTGATCAATGGCACGCAGGTTAAGATCTACGCGTGGTATGACAACGAAATGGGATATGCGCACCGCTTGGTCGATGTCGCTTTCATGGTAGGGGACAACCTGTGACCGACAGCACCGCGCGCCCCGAAGGCCTGTCGGCCTATGTCGCTGTGACGGCGGCCTATTGGGCCTTCATGCTGACCGATGGCGCATTGCGCATGCTGGTGCTGCTGCACTTTCATACGCTGGGTTTCTCGCCCGTGCAGCTGGCCTATCTATTCGTTCTGTACGAAATTGCGGGCGTTGTGACCAATCTGTGCGCCGGCTGGATCGCTGCGCGATTTGGTCTGGCGTCAACATTGTATGCGGGCCTTGGTCTGCAGGTGCTTGCCCTGCTCGCGCTGGCACAGCTTGATCCGGGTTGGGCGATTGGCACATCGGTTGCCTTTGTCATGCTGGTGCAAGGGGCGAGTGGCGTGGCCAAGGATCTTGCCAAGATGTCGTCGAAGTCTGCCGTTAAACTGCTTGCTCCGTCGCAAGACGGTGCACTGTTTCGCTGGGTGGCAGTTTTGACCGGATCCAAAAACATGGTGAAAGGCGCGGGCTTTCTGGTGGGGGCTGTGTTGCTGGCGACCCTTGGGTTTGTCTCTGCGGTTCTGGGCATGGCCGCGATCCTTGGCATCATTTTGCTTGCCGTTTTGATTGCCATGCCGCCGGGTCTGCCAAAGGGACGCAGGGGTGCGAAGTTCTCGGAAGTCTTTTCCAAGTCGGCCAACATTAACTGGCTAAGCGCGGCACGGGTGTTCCTGTTCGGTGCGCGAGACGTCTGGTTCGTTGTTGGCATTCCGATCTATTTTTACGCGGTGCTGTCGGATGGTACGACCGAAGGCAACCGCGCCGCGTTCTTCACGATCGGAACGTTCATGGCCCTTTGGGTGATCCTCTATGGCCTTGTGCAGGCCAATGCGCCGCGCATCCTGCGGGCCAATGACCGCTCGGGGGCGGACCTTATCAGTGCGGCCCGTACATGGGGCTGGGCCCTTGCGGCGGTTCCGGTGATGCTGACACTCGCGGCCGTCACGGCCACTGACCCGCAATTGTGGCTTACCGTCACGCTTGTCATCGGCTTGCTGATCTTCGGGGCGATCTTTGCCGTGAACTCATCGCTTCATTCCTACTTGATCCTGTCCTTCACCAAGGCGGAGCGGGTCACGATGGATGTGGGGTTCTACTACATGGCAAATGCGGGCGGACGGTTGGCGGGCACTCTATTGTCCGGATTGACATATCAGGCAGGGGGGCTGGCGCTGATGCTGGGCACCGCGGCGGGAATGGTGGCGCTGTCTGCGGTCGCGGTAGGGTTTTTGAAACCTGAATGACGGGCGGGGCCCCTGAATGCTCATTCGACGTTTCGAGGGGGCGTCCATTCGAACGTGAGCCGCTCTTTGGTGGTATGAACGCATACAAAGCCTTGCCGGCGGTAAAAGCGCTGGGCTCCTGTGTTGGTTGCCAAAACCGATAGACGTGTCGCTATCCCCAACCCGGCGGCTGTGCGAAGCTTTTCTTGTAAGATCAACGCGCCAAGACCGCGTCCTTGGTGCGCCGGCGCTATATAAAGCTTGCGGATACTTAGGTGATCGGGGTGACACTCACTCGCGATGCAGCCCACGCTCCGACGTGACACCAAAATCATCTCATGCCCGTCGAGGGCCAGGGTCGCAGGCGCGGCAGAGGGTTCCCAATTGCCCCAAAGGGCTTCGGCATAGGACCGCATGCCGGCTTCTTCCAACCGCAGGATTTCGGCCGCATCCCGCCGCGTTGCGGGGCGTAGCGTTGCAGGTGTCGCCATCTTTATCCGCCGTAGCGCTCCAGAAATTCCTCGGCCTCAAGTGTGCGAAAGTCTTCCAAAGCCATGCGCAAGGCGTCATGGGGCCAGTCCCACCATGCTAACGCGATCAGACGGTCTGCGATCTCGCGCGGCTGGCGCCGGCGCAACGGTTTGGCGGGGGTGCCAGCCACGATCGTGTAGGGCTCAACATCCTTGGTCACCACGGCACCTGCCGCCACAACGGCACCGTGGCCTAGTGTCACTTCCGGTTTGATCATCGCAGCGGCACCGATCCATGTGTCATGGCCAATATGCGCGGTTCGGGCCTTGCGATGGGCAAAGAATGCTTCGTCGCGGGCAGTGTCGTCCCAGTAATCGGCGGAGCGATAGAGGAAATGGTGACAGGCAGCCGTGTGCAAAGGATGATCTGTGGCACCGATCCGCGTGAACGCCGCGATATTGGCGAATTTGCCGATCTGAGCGTTGGCAATGTCAGCGAAGCGATCACAATAGCTATAGTCGCCGAAAACCGAATGCGCGACACGGCTTCCTTTACCGATCTCCACATAGGCGCCAAAGGTGCTCTCGGCTATTTCGCATTCCGGATGGATGAAAGGGGTCTCGGCGGACAGGCGTGGCATGGTTATTGCACCTGCTTTTCAGGGGTAATCACTAGACGGGCCATCAGTCTTTGCGCCCGATCAACTTGCCGCGCAGCCAGCCCGAGAACCAGTCCATGAACATCACCATGGCGATGATCAGCACGATGTAATAGGCCACTTCTTCCCAGTCTTTCTGGGTCTGGATCGCTTGGGTCAGCATCAGGCCGATGCCCCCCCCTGTGATCGCACCGATGATCGTGGCGGAGCGGGTATTTGATTCAAGGAAATACAGGATTTGCGCCAAGAGTACGGGCACCACTTGTGGAATAACCCCGAAGCGATAGCGTTGCAGCGGTTTTGCCCCAGTGGATGATACGCCCTCGATCTGTTTTTGATCGACGTTTTCCAGCGCCTCCGAAAATATCTTGCCGAATGTGCCTGTATCGGTGAGCAGGATCGCCAAGGCTCCGGTCAGCGGGCCCGGGCCAAACGCGCGGGCCAGAACCACGGTCCAGATCAGCGCATCGACCCCGCGCACGAAATCGAACAGGCGGCGGGTCGCGGCGCGCAGGACCATCACCGGCGAGAAACGTTTGGCCGCGAGAAAAGCCAAAGGCAAAGCGATGATCGCAGCGCCCATGGTGCCAAGGAAGGCCATCAGGATGGTTTCGCCGATGGCCCAAGCAACGTCCTTGTGACGCCACATCGCGTTGTTCCACCAGTCGGAAATCGCGCCGGAGATGTTTGATCGTGTGGGGTCCAGACGCTCGCCGAACAATATCGTTCCAAGACCTTGCCCGTGGTAGGGGCTGTCCAATGTGAACCAGAACAGCTCCCAGCCGGGGAAATAATTGAACACCTCGGTGCGCGCACCGGTCATGGTGATGCGCCCTTCGGGTGTGCTGATGCCGATGCGGCGATTAGATGCGGAAATCCAGTCGGGCAGGTCTTCTGGCAGGTTCGTATTCAGACTGCGCCCCTCTGCCTGCACCTCGATCAACTGAAAGCCAGGGATGTCGATTTCTGTCCGATTGTCTGGTAGGTAGCGCACGATGTGATCGCCCCCCAGATCAATGGTGAGAACATCATCGCCGCTGACCCAGTCGGGGCGCATGCCATCGGGATACGTTCCCTTGCGTTCGCCCTCGACTGCATAGGTGATCTCGCCCGAGCGGTTGTTGCGGGTGACGTGAACCTTATGCGACCAACTGTCAGACGCGAGGGTGACCGCGTTGTCCAGATTGGCGCGCCCCGCAAGGCCGGGCAGATCAAAGGCAAAGAAAATATAGGCCAGATAAAGCGCGATCACGGCGGGAATGGCAAAGCCGATCATGCGTTTGCGCTGAAACAGCCTTACCGCTTGGAATTTCGTCGCGTCCAGATCAATGCTCGTCATTGGCTTTGCCTCTTGGAAAATTAGTGTGACTGACCTTCGGTCAGGCGATTACGGTAACGGCTTGAAAGCTGATCGAAGAACACGATCGTCCCGAAAAGCAGGATGAATATCGCAGCCGCCTCGTCAAAACGGCCCGGCCCCCAGGCCATGGAATTACGCAGCTCGTACCCAAGCCCCCCGGCACCGACGAAGCCAAGGATCGCGGAAGCCCGGATGTTGATCTCGAATCGTAGCAAAGTGTAGCTGACGTAGTTTGGTGCGACCTGTGGCAGGACGCCCAGAAGCATCCGCTGGAACCAGGTGGCACCAGTCGATGCCAGACCTTCGACAGGTTTCAGGTCCGTGTTTTCCGTCACCTCTGAGAACATCTTGCCAAGCGCGCCCGCGGTATGGAATGCGATGGCAATCATCGCAGGAACAGGGCCGCCGCCCAGAACGAAAATCAAAACAAGCGCGATCACGATTTCAGGCACGGCGCGCATGATGTCCGAGATACGGCGAAAGAGCGGGATTAATCGGGGACACAAGGCCAAGCCGCGTGTGCCGAGCAGAGACAGAAACAATCCGCCAATCGCGCCGATCAAGGTGGACACGGCAGCGATGTTGATGGTTTCCACCAGTGCCGGAAAGTACTTTACGATCAGGCCGGGCAGGTCGGCACGTTTTTCCCATGCCTCGGACAGAACGTCGGCCGGATAGTCGCCAATCTGGTGCAAGCCGTCCCAAAATCCGCCGGCGTTGCGATCGTCCGCGATGTTGAAACCCGATACCATCAGAATGACGAAAATCAGCAGCGTCAGGCCCCCATAGAGCCTGCGGCGCTGGACCTGTGCCATGTAAGCCGACTGTATGCTGCCCACGCTATGTGGTGCACCGCTCAGTGTTATGTCTGCCATGAAGGCCCCCGGGCAAAGAAAAACCGGCAGCCCCGAAGGGCTACCGGACACGTCATTGAAATGGCTTAGCCGCCGATCTTGGCTTTGCGGGCCTCGACGATTGAAATATAAGTTTCATGGGTGACCGGCTGGAACCCGAGGGTTTCACCGGAGGCAACACCATAGGCGCATTCGGGGTCCGCTTCATAAAGACCGTCCACCAATGCAGTCATCTTTTCACGCACGTCTGCTGGCAGGGCCTTGCGCAGAACGATGGGACCTTCAGGGATAACTTTTGATTTCCAGATCTGGACCATGTCGTTCATGTCGACCAGACCCGCGTCAACCGCTTTGCGCAGCGCGCCGGAGTTGTAGCCGTCTTCCCAGTTGCCCTGACCATCAGCCCACGTCACGCCGCCATCGATATCGCCGTTGTTGACCGCGACGATGGTCTGCTCGTGACCGCCGGTGAATTTGACTTCACCGAAGTATTCACCAGATTCCATTGTGACGCCGTCTTTGTACTGCGGAATCTCGATGGAAGGGATCAGGTAGCCAGAGGTGGAGTTTGGATCACCGAAGCCGAACACTTTGCCTTCCATGTCGTCCAGTGATGTCACACCACTGTCCTTGCGCGCAAAACCGATCGAGTGGTACCCGACGGAACCGTCAACATTCACCTTGATCAGGACGGGCTCAACCGCGTCGGCGTCTTGCAGGAACGTTGCTGCATACGATGACGCACCCAACCATGCCATATCGATGTTGCCACCGAGCAGGCCCTGGATCACGCCGTTGTAATCGGCTGGGGCAAAGAGCTTGGTTTCGACGCCGAGGGCCTCTGTCGTGTAATCAGCAAGGCACTGATAGCTGTTCATGCGGTCTTGAGCGTTCTCGCCGCCAAGGATGCCGATGCGGAATTCTGTGATTTCTTGTGCGAAAGCACCTGTGCTGAGTGCTGTTGTAGCGGCAAGCGCCAGTGCGAGGGTCTTTTTCATCATGATCTCCATTTGGTTTGATGAAGGTGGCCCGCGCAGCTGCGCGGGGGGCAGCTGATTCAGACGTAGGCTTCCGCTTCGCGGACCTCTGATCTGTCCAGTGTTTCGATTTCGGTGGATGTGGCAGCCTCGGAAAAGTCCCCGCCGGCACCGTAAATGTCGCGTGCGACACCGGTGGTCAGCTGTTCCGGCGTGCCGTCAAAAACAATCCGCCCGTCGCGCATCCCGATCACCCGATCGCAATAGCGGCGCGCAGTGTCGAGCGTGTGCAGGTTGGCAATCACCATGCGCCCGTCTTCCTCGTGAATACGGCGCAGGGCCTGCATGACCACCTGTGCGTTCATCGGGTCGAGCGAGGCAATGGGTTCATCCGCAAGAATGATTTTGGGGTCCTGCATCAGCGCGCGGGCAATTGCGACGCGTTGCTGTTGGCCCCCTGAAAGAGCCTCGGCGCGTTTGGGGGCCTGTTCGGCGATCCCAAGACGGTCAAGGATTTCGATGGCTTTGAAGATGTCCTCTTGTGGATATAGATTGAACATCGTCGCAAGCGTGGACCGCTTGTTCAGGGTACCGTGCAATACGTTCGATACGACATCCATGCGGGGTACCAGGTTGAACTGCTGGAAAATCATCGCGCAGCGCGATTGCCAATTCCGCTTTGCCGCGCCCCGCAGCGATGTGATGACTTCACCTTCAAAAGTGATGGAGCCACTTGTGGCATCACTCAGGCGATTGAGCATGCGCAATAGCGTGGATTTACCCGCACCGGAACGCCCGATGATGCCAATCATGGCCGGTTTGTCGACGAAGATATTGGCCGCATCCACGGCTGTTTTATCTCCGAATTGCTTTGTAAGCTTTTCGATTTGCAGCATATCGCCCCCATGTTGAGAGAGCGTCTAATTATCCATTGCTACAGCTTCGTGACGGTTTTGATTCAGTTTTCTAACAAATTTGGAACGTGAATGTGACGGTTGCGCCAGACTTGCGCTCGCATGACGTCGAAAGGTGTTAAACTTTGTCGGCAGATTTTTATCCACAGGGCGTCATATATCTGTTACAATCCAACCTCAGGAATTCGAGGTTTGAAAAATGATCAGCCGTCACACCGTTCTTCTTTGCATCTGCGGGATGTTTCCGACGCTCGCCGAGGCACAGATGTCGGATGTCAGTTGCGATGACAGCGCCCGGATGACGCAGACCCTGAAAGAAGTCGTCGGCGCCGAGCGCCAAGGGATGGGCCTGCGCGATCCGGAAACCATGCTGGAAGTCTGGGTTACCGCGCGCAATGGCGATTGGCTGATTGTTCAGAACTATGCCAATGGCACGTCCTGTATCGTCGCCATGGGTGCCCATTGGGAAAAGTCACTTTCGAACCCTGCCTAGTGCGTGCTGTATTGTAACAGAAGCGTCTGCGGTGATGTTGGATGAGGTCGCGTGATCAATGCCAGCACCTTGCCGTTCTGACGTTGATGTCGTTCTGCGCCGCAAGGAAACAGGAATTGCGATGACTGCTTTCGTTAAAACGTTCCTTTAAACCATCAAGACACAGCTGATCCAGTGGCCCGCTTGGAAGACACCGCGGGCTAAACGAACTCTGGTCCCACCCATCAAGCTCTATCCATTCCGTGCCTCCACCACTCGGCACCAATATTTCGGGTCGTTATTTCATCTGATATGCGGTGGGGGCGGCGGGGGGATATTTATGTCGCGATAAAACACGAATAGGGGACTGGTCGGTGGCGGTTTTACCGGTTTATGATCGGGTATTATTCCCGTTTTTATTCTGGAGGCATTATGCTTCGCCTTTTGTTTTCTATTCTGTTCATCAGTTATGTTTCAGCTGCGGCTGCTCAACAGAACGCCAATACGATCCTCGTTATGGACGGGTCGGGCTCCATGTGGGGGCAGGTCGACGGAGTCAACAAGATCGTTATTGCGCGTGATGTGGTCGGGGACTTGCTCGACTCATTCCCCCAAGACCAGAACCTTGGTCTTACGGTCTATGGCCATCGCGAACGCGGTAATTGCGCGGACATTGAAACAGTCGTGGCACCCGGCAGTGATACCAAAGCGCAAATCAGGGATGCGGTGAATGCCATCAACCCGCGTGGCAAGACCCCGATGACAGATGCAATCATCGCCGCAGCTGAGGCGCTGCGCTACACCGAGGAAGCTGCGACGGTAATTCTAGTCTCTGACGGGATTGAGACCTGCAACCCTGACCCCTGTGCTGCGGCCCAGGCGTTGGAAGAGGCAGGCATCAATTTTACCGCGCATGTTGTGGGGTTCGATGTCACGGATCCGGCAGCGCTGGCGCAGATGCAGTGCCTCGCCGAGGAAACCGGAGGGCAATTCCTGACGGCGGCGAATGCCAGTGAACTGACTACGGCCCTCACAACGGTTGTAGCAGAACCCGTTTACGTTCCACAAACCGTCGAACTTGTGGGGGTACTGCAACGCGGTGGCCCCGAGATCACCGAGCCGATCAGGTGGAACATTCTGCCCGAAACAGGCGCGAACATCGACGGCAATGGCCCGGGGTTTGCGCTTGACCTGCCGGGCGGGGGGTACAACGTCGTCGGCATTCGGGAGACCGACAGCGCTGAGGCAGGGATTACGTTTGACGTTGCCGCGTTGGAAACCGATCAGGGGCAGCGGGTCGAAGTTGTCTTTCCAGAGCCGG